>CAZRHR010000045.1:0-23047 GCA_964599915.1 uncultured Candidatus Competibacteraceae bacterium
CGGCCATTAGTCGTGTATAAACGATTAAACCACGCTTTTATAAACTCTGCTACGGATCACTGCACCAACCCAAAGGAATGAGTGGAGGTCCGTAAGGAATAACAGGGCAACGCTCTCCGATCACCAAACAAAGCCGGTGTTCCCCAAGCGGAGCGGAGTCAATGGTCCTCTCGGCTCCGCTCGAGGACTCGAGGGGAGCCGAGGGGAGCCGAGGGGAGCCGAGGAAACGAACCTCCTGATAAAAAATCAAATCCTCGAAATGAGCAATTAAAAAACACCCATATACCTGTATCACCGAATACTGCCTCCTATTCCAAACCCCATTTTACCAAAACACAGCATGAAAGCGTTAAAAAGGCAGGGAGCTTCCCTTAATCCATTGAGACACGCTTGGCATTTTGCCGAAGACTTTCTCTCAACACATCATCCACTTCCATTTTGGGTGTAAGTGAAATAAATCCGCCCGCACCGGTTTCTGCCAATTTTTTAAGCCCATTGAGACCGGCCGGCTCATTTTCAAATCCCACCACGGTAAGCTTGATTCCCTTATCCAAAAAGCCTTTAACCATGTCGAGCAAGGCTGGACTCATCTGGAATTTTCCATCTGTAATCAAAATGACCTGGTTATTTCCGCCTTCAATAAAACCAAGTTGCGCAATCCGATACGCCCCTTCAAGCCCTCCAAGGGAATTGGTGTTTCCTCCGGCAGTCAATTTTTCCACAAAGGGTTGCATCTCCGATTTTTTATTGCCCACTTGATGGATAAAATGCTCTTGCACAGAGGTAGCAAAAGTGAGTAAACTCAAATAATCCACGGACCGAATCATGTCGATAAGCTTTTGGGTGGCCAATTTGACCTGTTGCATCCGTGATTCGCGGTTCATGGATCCTGACACATCCAACAACAGAACCACATTACTCGGCAAATAGGTTTTCAACGCGAAAAATGGACTTTCTTCCGGTAGGGTATCCCTAACTGCGGGCGGTGGTTCCGGCCGTCGTTCCGCACCTCTGCGCAAAGCGAAAATCAATTCCGGCTGGTCACGGGTGATGCTTTCCGTGCGCTGAAGCGAAAGATAGCCTTGGGCTTGCGCCATGCTGGGATACATTCCTACGGGTAACCGAAGTTGAAATTGTCCTTGGGCATTTGTGTAAACCGCCCCAAGCATGCCAAAATTCACTTTTGCATTGCCCAAAGGTTTACCCGTTTCCTCGTCCAGCACTTTTCCTTTTACCAAAACTTCCGGCCGGTCGAACCGAGCACGCAAATGAGCGGGAGGACACGCCGTAAGCGCATTGATGGCCAGGCTTTTAATTTGCCCTTTAATGGACAATTTTATCGGCTCCGGAGAACCCGATACATAGATTAGTAGGTCTTCCGAAAAATTACCGGTTTTGTCCGTGTAGTAAAATACCCGAATTTCTCCCGTCTCGCCTGGCTCCAACCTCATCTTGGGATATTCTACCAAAACATTTCGGCTATGTTTGGGCGCCAAAATATATTGCGGATGAACAGATTCATTGGTGAAAACAAAGGTGGCTGGAGGATTTTCCCAATTGGCCACCGAGCCATAATTAAACTGTTTATTGGTAAAAGATAGAACTTCCTGGCATTGAATTCCAAAGGATACAACCAAAAAAAGCAAAGAAGAGGTGAAAAAGCGGAGGTTCATGTTTGCAAAAATACAAAAGGGAAGCATGTGTAAAACATCCATATGGTTTAATTTAAAAATGAATCCCCGAATCAAACTATCTTTGTAGGGATGATGCATGCAGAATACTTTCAATCGCTTCGAGAAGCCCTTCAATATGAATGGGATACAGAAAAGAAGATGTTTGAAGGCTACATATCTTCCGCTACCCCCAAAGAGCGCACCAGAACCGGCCTAACACGGTATCCCTTGGCCATCAAAGACCATGGCATGGCGGGAAGTGGTGTGTTTTTCCTGGATCTTCAGCCGGCCAAACCTGGCCAAATCTTTCCCCAGCCGGAACAAGGCGCCGGTTTTGGTGGCGGCAGGCCCATCCGACTTTTTACCAAAGACGACGCCCATTGGATGTACGGTGTGATCCGCCAAATACGTGGTGAAATCATTCGCGTGTATTTGCCGGTTCCCGACTTGCCCGATGAGTTTTTTGAAGGCCACCTTGGCCTCGACTTACGTTTCGACCAGCGCGCCTTTGAAGACATGATGGAAGGTCTACATGTAGCAGAAAAAGCCAGAAATCAAGTATTTGCAGATCTTCGCGACGTGCTTTTGGGTTTGCTTCCGCCCCGCAAAGACCAGCCGTTACCCCTACAAACGGGTCCTATTCGGCTCAATCCCGTGCAAGAAGAAGCCGTAACCCATATTTTATCTTCCTTGGATGTCGCCTGTGTGCATGGGCCACCAGGCACAGGGAAAACCGCCACATTGGTGGCAACGCTCGTTTCTCTGGTCAATGCCGGAAAATCACTATTGGTCAGTGCCGCTTCAAATGCCGCCGTAGACCATATTGCCCACCGTGCGGCCCTCGCAGGATTATCCGTGGTACGCTTAGGAAATCCCGCCCGCGTGGGTTCTCAAGCGGAAAGCCTCACTTTAGACGAATTAAGGCGAAAGCATCCTTTGTTTCAAGACATGCATGCGCTGCAGAAAAAAGCGGCCGAAGCATTTCGCCAAGCCGACAAATATAAACGCGTCTTCAATGCCGACGTGAAACAAGAACGTGCCGCCCTGCGCCAATTGGCAAAAACCTATATCCAAGAAGCAGAAGCTTTAGACACCCACATCAGCCGCGACATTGTATCCAAGGCTGAACTCGTTTGCACCACGTTAACAGGAACCTCTTCCAACTTGTTGCACGGGAAAACCTTCGATTATTTGGTCCTAGACGAAGCCACCCAAGCCCAAGAGCCCAGTATTTGGCTGGCCTTACAAAAAGCCAAGGCATTGGTGTTGGCAGGAGATCCACAACAGCTTCCTCCAACCATCAAAGATGAACGCGCCAAAAAAATCTTGGAGCCCGGTTTGATGGAAAAAATCATGCATCAGCAGCCTGAATCTACGCGCATGCTCACCGTTCAGTACCGGATGCATCCCACCATCATGCAATTTCCGTCTCAATGGCGTTATCAGAACAAGTTGGAAGCAGCGCCGGAAGTATTGAAAAGAGAGGAGCTCACGCCCCCTTTGCATTTTTATGACAGCGCAGGTTCCGGCATGGAAGAGCAAGTGGATGAAACCACAGGTTCCCTTCGAAACGATGCGGAAGCAGCATTAATTCAGCGACTTTACCATCTGTACCGGGCGGAATTCCCAGATTGGAGTATTGGGGTGATTACGCCTTATCGTGCCCAAGTAAAAGCCTTGCTGGCTTTAGACATCCCGGCAGACACCATCGATGGGTTTCAGGGACAGGAGCGCGACCTTATTTTTATTAGCATGGTGCGGAGCAATCCACAAGGCGAATGTGGTTTTTTGAAAGACGAACGCAGGATGAATGTGGCTTTTACCCGCGCCAAGCATAAGTTGGTGGTGCTGGGCGATAGTGCGACGCTAGGGCAAATGTCCTTTTTCAGGGATTGGCTGGCTTTTGTGGAGGAACAAGGGGTGTATGATTCGGTGTGGAGTTTGAGTGATTGGGGGTGAGTTTTGTTATCCTCAAATATACAAACCACTGATAATCAAAGAAAAAATTAAAGCACAGTGAGAATAGTCAGACTTGGAAGAATCATGTTTATCTATAATTTAATGTTGTTTTGCTGGTTGGATGTCCTCTCACCTTCCTACCAACCCCACACTTTATTCCGCCGCTCAATTAAAAATCGCTCCCTTAAAAACTTTACTCTAAAACCACATATCTTACCCACCACCGCCTGAGCGCAGTCGCCGCCTGAGCGCAGTCGAAGGCAGCGTAGTCGAAGGCAACGAAACCAAAGGCAGCATTGGAGAAGTAGCGCGTACCTCAGCCCATACATTTAAATCACCGCACCACCAACGTCTCCGACGTCAACTCCGCATTCGACTGCCCATGAAGCTCCTCTAACAAAGCGGAAACCTCCTCGCCCGTGAAATTACAAAACCAACGATCTGCGCGTTCCTGAATGGAAGGTAAACCCTTGCCGCGTACCGTATCCGCAATAATTACCGTGGGCTTGCCTGTGGTTAAGGGCAAGTTGGAAAATGCTTGTTCTAAAGCATCGAAATCGTGACCATTAATGCGGGTTACGGCACAACCAAAAGCCTCAAATTTCTGGGCCAAAGGCTCTAAAGGAATCAATTCCTCTGTGCGAATATTGGCTTGGAAATGATTACGATCCACCACAAATATCAGGTTGTCGAGCTTATATGCTTGGGCCACCAGAATCGCTTCCCAGCAGGTGCCTTCATTTAATTCACCATCACCGGTAACCACGACCACGCGGTTGCTGCCGCCTCGCATTTTTATGTCGTAGGCAATCCCCAAACCTACAGAAGGTAAATGCCCTAAGGAACCGGAATAAAACTCAATGCCGGGAATGTTGCGGTTGGGATGCCAATAAATATAATCGTTGGTTTTGAGGTGATTGGATAAACGCTCCGGGGCCAACCAACCCATTTCCACCATGGTACCATAAAGGGCCGGCACATCGTGTCCTTTCGATAAAAGAAGGTAATCGCGGTTGGGGTCATCGAACTTGTCCGGTCCTACTTGTAGGAATTCGTTGTAGAGGTATACAAATAAATCGGCACACGATAAGGAAGCTCCGATGAAACAGCCGCCATCTGTACTCATTCGGATGATGTGTTCCCGAACTTTCAAAGCCATGCTTTCCAGTGCTTGTTTGCGGTCTGCTTGCATCGTTATATTTTTTTGGTGTGTTGTGCGGTAATGGTTTTGAGCTCGTCTAAATGGTTTCTATACCAATTGACACCTGCAAATTTGGCATTAATCTCATAGATTGCGGGCTGTTCTTCCAATAATTGTAAAATATCGGAAAGGCCAAAAGCAGGATTGGTGGGATATAGGGCCTCGAAAACGGCTTTTATAAATTGATAATCTTCCTCGTAATCAATGGTAAACCGGTGCGACATGGAATAATCTTTTCCGGAACTCCAAAGGACGTTGCCGATGCGGAATCGGTGCGGATTTTCCCAAAGAAAGGGGGTCGTATGCTCTCTTTCCATGGGTTTGGTCGCTTCTTCCCATGCAGCTTTGAGGGCGGAAAAGGTCATGACTTCTACGTCATTGCCATCTGGCCAGGTGGGGGGATGAAGGTTGGAAACAAAATCGAATCGCCCGGCGTGGGATTCAAAAAAGCCTAGCACCTCATCGATGACTTGCGGGTCGATTAAAGGTACATCCGAAGGAATTTTGAGAATTATATCAGCCTTGTATCGTAATGCGGCTTGGTAATGTCGGTCGAGTAAGTCTGTGGCATGCCCGCGGAAACAAGGCCAGTGGTTCTCGGCGCAAAGTTCGGCAATAGCATCGTCTTCGGGGGCTTGGGTGGTGGCGATGACAAACTCAAAATCTGAGCGGGCCATCAACACGCGCTCCACCATGCGCTGCAGCAAAGGTTTTCCCAAAATGGGCATCATGACCTTGTCTGGCAACCTTGAAGAGCCTCTTCGGGCTTGAATCACAACCAACCGTGTACTCATCTTTTACAAAGATACGGTTTGGTGGGTAGATTTATAATGTGTACAAAAGGAAATACCATCTCCCTTGAAGTCTATGAAAGCACGCGCGATGTCCGCTATTCTTTCGGCAGAAGTGCCGCCATTTTGGATGGGCATAAGTCGTTTCAACTCTTCTTCATCAAAGTAGCTATGCACCTTTTTACCAAGGGCCATGCCTACATACACGACGGTGGAATATTGGCAAATAAGTTCTTCGCAATTGGCAATCATGTGGTTGGTGTTTTCTCGTTGAAACACCAAGGTGCCCTCCGGGGCGTGGGTCATGATTTCGTTATAGGCCCTTTCCCAAATTTCATTGGGATGAAGTTTAAAAATCATGGGTCGGCCGGCGGCAATATGGGTGGCTTCTTTGATAAATCCAATGCGGTCTTCCTTTTTCAGGGTTTCGCGAATATCGGAGGTACAAACCAACACATATTGGTGGTAAGGAAAGTCGTTCTGTAGGAACGTCGCACAATCGTCGAAGTTGGGCATGCCGGTAACAAGGATGCGTTCGGCTTGGGTGCCAAGACGAGAAAATTGTTCTTTGTAGCCGGGACTGGCGCAAGTGTACACATCAGCCAAGTTCATGCTGCCATTGAGTGCTGTACGTAAAGCGAAATAACCGGGTAGATTAAGTTTTTTAACCACTTTTGCCCAACGATCCAAAGGGTCCGTCATGCCTTCTTGAACAAAAATAGATTTGGTTTTTTTGACCCAGCGTGGCACCAGGGCATCGGTACAAAGGAAAACCAAGGCATAGTCTTTCCGATTTTTCCTTCCGGCATAATCGTATTGGAGTCCATGATCCGCCACAAACTTTTCGGCATTTTCACGAAAAGGACCGGACATAATGGTGGCTTCCATAAGCCCTAGATCGCGTACCATTTTTTCATACCAACGATCCGGGAAAAACTGGGTAAACCAGCAATCAAAATCATCTTTCAGATATTGATAAATCTGAAACATTTGTGTGGTTTGGTTCATGGAACCATTCACAAAGAGGATTTTGGGTTTATGTGCCGCCATGCTTTCGGGGATTAGGAAACCACGCGTTCAAACCGGACGGTTTTGCCAAGCAGTCGAAGACCAACGTAACCGCGAATCAGGGCAAGGTTATAGTTTGTAAGGGTTATTCTACACCCATAGGTTTTTCCTGATTCCGGGTCATATAGCGTCCCTCCGCCCCAGGTGTCGTTGCCTTCATATTCCATGTCGCGCACGGTGCGAAGTCCAATAAATGGCGTGGCGCGTAAGGCGGGATCAGGATTATATTTATCCGTTTTGATACTGCCGTCTGCAAAATGATTTTTCTCTAACCATACAATTTTTCCGAAAAATTTTCTGCCAATCCGCTCGATTTTTACTTTAACGGTTTTCTCTTCATTGGCCCAAACACCAGCCAAGGCATTCTCACCATATTTCTCTGCAACGGCACCTGCTACAAGGGTTTGGGTTCCCATCCAAATGAATATAATGAACAACCACGAGGCACGGTGCATACTTTCTAATTTTAACATACGGCACAAAAATAGCGGTTTTAAAACTTTACAAAGCCTATGCCAGAGGCGTTTTTGTACAAATATTTGTTAAGGATAATTTTGGTTTCCTGTAAGTTACGCGTAATCAACCATGCAAGAAACTTCTGCCGACCAAAAAGTTTCGGCAGTTTATTTGTCTTTTCTCAAAAGTTACCGGGATCCCAATTTATTCGGATTCTAGCTTTTTGTGCCAATCAGCAATAGGTTTTCCTTGCGTAAATGCGCAATTTCTTCCTGCAGGTGTTGAATGAAAACTTCTGAGTTGGCGCCTTGGTGGAAAACCATTTTGGTCGCCGCATGGCCTCCTGTTTGGTTTAAATTGGTCTGGACATACGTTTCATCTTCACCAATAAGGGAAAGCAGAGACACCTGTAATACTTCCGAAAGATTTCTAAGTCGTGTCAAAGAGGCTTCTTCCGGATGGCGTTCCAGCTGGGAATAGCTCTGTTGGGACATGTGCATTTTTTTAGCCACGTATTCTTGGGAATACCCTAATGCCATCCGTATTTTTCGAACATTTTCTGCAATGGCGTTTTTCATTTTCCATAGGTTTACTGCAAATATAAGTAGGTTACTAAAAATAATTGTAGGTTTTTTTGTCAATTTGCAATCTAACCGGTGTCCAAACCAAATTTTTCGCCCAACCTCTAAATCCTTTACTGTCATTATTTAAACTATGTGTACCAGCCTATTCTATTTGCTGCTACATCCCTAACGCTTCTATATGCAAATATGGCAGGGCCCATTCGTGGATCATCCCTGCCATTTTCTTTTTGAAGGTATCCAGCCTGTTTTCCAAAAAGACAAAACGAAAAAGCTTGAAAAATCACTTCCCTGTTTTCACCACCCCTCCAAGTTGTATCCTATGATGGCTTATCTTTACCTAAAATCATTACGGTCACCATGGTACAAACCGTCACCTTTACCCGAAACTTCGCTATTTCTCTGTTGATCTTCCTTTGTGGTTTCGCCCCATCCGGCCTATCGGCTCAGGGTGTACTCATTTCAAATACATCCGGAACACCAGACACCTCTGCTGCCCTCGAAATTCGAAGCACCCAAAAAGGTTTACTTATCCCACGCATGACCACCGCACAAAGAAATGCCATTCCCTCTCCCGCAACAGGTCTTCAAATCTACAACACCACCACCAGCTGCCTAGAAATTTTCCATGGCAGCCTTTGGTTACAGGTGAGCTGTAATTGCCCCATTCCGCCCAATGGCAGTTTTTCGGTGAGCGGCTCCGCGGTAACCAACTCTGCCATTACCTTAGTGCCGGCGCAAATGGGTTTGAATTACCAATGGACGGCTTCTGGAGGGTCTTTGTCATCCTCCACGGCCAGCTCACCCACCATCACCTTCGCCAATGCCGGCACATACACCATTTCGCTTACGGTTACAGACAACGTAGGCTGTACCGCCTCCTCTCAACAATCCATCACCATTTCCGCCGTCGCGCCAAAAAATTGTTTAGCCATTCTTACGGCTTCTCCGGGCTCCGCCAGCGGGGTGTACACCGTTGACCCCGACGGCTTAGGGTCACTTCCTCCCATGTCCTGTTACTGCGACATGACCAACGATGGGGGCGGATGGACTTTGGTCATGCGCAACACCGGAGCCAATATCGCGACTGAAAACATCAACGCCCAAGGCAACCTCACGGCACTGCAATCTCCGACCGGTACATCAGCAAAATATGCAGACAACGTAATCAATGCCCTGCGTACCAACACCACTACCGCCATTACGTTCCGCATCACATCCAACAACATTTCCAACCGATATTTTATTCCTGGGACCTGCACTTACCTGCATAATTCCAATAACAATAATTCCAACATTAGCGCGGGCTGTAGGGCCTACACAGCCACCTTTACCACCTCTCCCTCGCCTTCCTATATTCAATGTACCAATTGGGGCGGATGGGGTGCCGGAATCGATTGCTGGTGGGGTTGCAATGGGATTTCAAACTATACCAATGTGGCCAATACCCACCGCAATTACAGTGAAACATCCGGAATCACCACCAACGCAGCAGGAAATTCTTTAGGTAGCAGCAGTACCACCTATGGCAACGATGTATTGCTCTGGGTACGTTAAGCTAAACTCAACATACCGCCGGGTCGTCGAACCACCCAGCCTTCCAATTCTAAATGGGTGATTCGGGCGGAAACGTGTGAAAGCGGCTTTTGAAGGGTTTCGGCCAATGCTTCTACAGAGACCGGCCCGTGCTCCTTTAAAAAGGATACAATGGCGCCTTCCTCTCCAGAAAGGGCCGTAAACAAATCTGTCTGTTTGCCGACGGTATGCCATCCCATGGATGCTGCCAATACAGAAGGATCCGCCAATAAAGCAGCCCAGGAACCGGAAATCAATTCCAAACACCCCTGAGACATGGGATCCGTAATTTTTCCGGGAATGGCAAAGACCTCTCGGTGATAATCCCGCGCCAGTTTAGCCGTAATCATGGCGCCTCCTCGTTTTCCTGATTCCACCACCACCAAGACATCGCATAATCCGGCAATCAATCTGTTTCGCATGGGGAAATGTGCGCGCTCAGGACCCACGAAGGGCAAATGCTCTGTAAGTAATCCGCCACCGGCTTTGATGCGGTGCGCCAAACCCACATGGTCGGGCGGATACACATGGTTCAAGCCATGCGCCACCACCGCAACGGTGGGCAATCCGTCTTTCAATGCGGCTTCATGGGCCGCCGCATCTATGCCATAGGCCAAGCCGGATACAATGGTTGCGCCCGTAGAAGCCAAGCCTTTTACCAACGCGCGGGTTTGTTCCAAACCATAAGGCGTAGCATGCCTTGTCCCAACTATTCCAACCATCCTTTTGGTAAAGACCTCGGCCGCTCCTTCATAAAACATAACCAAAGGAGCATCCGGAATATGACGCAATCCTTCCGGATACCGCTCAGAAGAAACGGGCAGCAACTCATAGCCTTTAGATTGGACATCCAACAAGATTTTTTTAAAACGATGCAACTCCTTGTAACCAGACAACGCCCGGGCCAAAGGAAAACCTACACCATGAACTTCCGCCAATTGCTTTGGATCCGCTGCAAATACAGCTTGTGCCGACCCAAAATGCGCCACCAAGCGCTGGCCTAAAATACTTCCGATTCCCGAAAATTCTTGCAACGCCAATAGCGCTTGCAGCTCTTCGCTTTCAACCATAAAACGTTAAAATTTAGGGGGGAATCGTAGGATAAAAGTATGAATTTTTTGTGAATTTTCAGAAAGTGATTAGGTTTGACTTGGTTTTTGAATATGCCATGGTACCGTCACGGATAAACGCATTGCTGAAGTAACTTATAATCAATCGTTATGAGCTCCAAAATGGCCGCCTGGCTCCTATTTTTCCTTTCCATCTCACCTCTGCTCGCGCAAAAAGGCACGCTCACCGGTAAGGTCAGTGATAAAAGTTCTGGTCAACCTCTGGAATTTGTCAATGTTTTTTTGAAGGGAACCCAAATCGGAGTTAGTACCAATGAAAAAGGACAATACACCCTGGAAGCCGAAGCCGGTAGTTATACCCTTGTTTTTTCTAGCATTGAATATGGCTCCTCGGAACAAGACGTAGTGGTACTACCCGGTAAATCTCAGATAATCAATAAAACCCTCGAAACCCAAGCCTTTAATCTGGCAGAAATGACGGTAAAATCCGAGGGAAAATTTGAGAAAAAATTTGAAGAAGTCACCGTGACCATGGAGGTCATGAAACCCAATTTGATTCAAAACCGAAATGCGGTCAACATGGACCGGGCCCTCCAACAAGTACCGGGCGTAACCATCGTGGACAGCGAACCGCAAATTCGCTCCGGTTCCGGTTATAGCTTTGGTGCCGGTAGCCGCGTCATGGTATTGGTAGACGACATGCCAATTCTTTCCGGTGATGCAGGACGAACGTCTTGGGGCATGGTGCCCGTTGAAAACATTGAACAAGTAGAGGTCATCAAAGGTGCGTCCTCTGTATTGTATGGCTCCTCCGCCCTCAATGGCGTGATTCACGTGCGTACTACCTATCCGGGCCTTCGCCCCGTGACCAAGTTTCAAATGTTTACCGGCTATTACGATTTGCCTTCCGGAAAAGATTGGACACCCAGCCGTCCGCCGATTCAAAGTGGATTTTTTGCCACCCACATGCAAACTTTTGGACAATTCGATGTGGTGCTCGGCGTAAATGCATTGTTGGAAAATGGCTACGGCGGACCCACCCCCAATGCGGCCACCGACCCCAGCGATACGGTTCGACCCGGCATGTATGACAACCGCATTCGGTTTCACATGAATTCCCGCTACCGCATTAAAAAAGTGGAAGGCCTTTCGGTGGGACTTAACACCATTGCCCTTTTTTCCAGAAGTTCCAGCGGTTTCATTGGCCAAAACGCGCAAGAGGGATTTTATCGCTTTTACGATGGTACCATCACCCGCACCAACCAAACCGCCTACACCATCGATCCCTACATCGAATATGTAGGCAAAAAAGGCTCTTTCCACAGCCTAAGAACGCGTTTTTACTCGTTGGACAACGCCAACGACAACAACCAAAGCAACCAATCTCAAGTGGTGTACGGGGAATACCAATTCCGTCACCGCTTTGTTACAGAAAAAACCCAGAACAAGTCTTTCCTTAAAGACTTTCAAATCACGGCCGGGGTCATGACCTCGCATGTATTCGCGTCCTCACAAATTTTCAATGCCAGTGGCAGCGGTAGCGATACCCAACTGAACCTGGCAGGATACGCCCAAGTTGAAAACAAATTTTTCAACCGTAGACTCACGGTAAGTGGTGGTGTACGTCTGGAACATTTCCGCTTAAAGGACATCACGGAAACCCAGCCTGTTTTTCGTGGAGGAGCCACTTTAAGGGCGGCCACCGCGACTTTTATCCGGGCTTCTTTTGGTCAGGGTTTCCGTTTTCCTACCATTGCAGAACGTTACATTCGTACCGCCGTTGGCCCGGCCAACATTTTCCCGAATCCAGCCCTTCGTCCGGAACAATCCTGGTCTGCCGAAGTGGGCCTAAAACAAGGATTTAAACTTGGAGAAGCGTTCAAAGGTTACGCAGACGTGGCCTTATACTGGCAAGAATACCAAGATTATATTGAATTTACTGCCGGACTTTTCGGAGGAACCGACCCTTCATTAGCCAACCTCGGGTTTTCTTCCTTCAATGTGGGGCCGGCCCGCATGCGTGGCGTGGATTTTACCATCATGGGCACCGGACGGCTTGGAAAAAACTGGACACTAAACGTACTCGCTGGCTACAATTACAGCCTCCCGGAAGCCTTACAACCTAATTTGGTGTATGCAGTAGATAGCGTTGGAAATGAGTTGACTTACCTTGAAACATCTTCCATATTCAAACAGGATAAAGACAGTTCTGCCACCATCATGAAGTACCGCTTCCGCCATACGGTGAAATTTGATGCAGAGCTTTTTTACAAGAAATTTTCTATCGGCGCCAGCTTCCGTTACAACAGTGCCATGGAAAACATCGACAACGTATTTTACACCTTGGATAACCTTTTATTTGGCTATGGTTTAGACGAATTCCGGAAAGAGCGCAGCGGTGGAGATTATGTCATCGACATGCGCGTTGGCTTTCAGGTAACACCATCCAGCAAATTTACCGTAGTCATTGGTAACCTTCTTAACCGTTCTTATACGCTCCGGCCTATGTTCCCGGAGCCTCCACGTTCTTTCGTTTTGCAGTATGCACTAACACTCTGATAAACAACCAAATCAATTTGACCTTATGGCCAAAAAGCCCACACATCAAAAAGAGCACTCTTTCTTCGAGGATGTGAACAGTTACTTCGACAAGGCTGCGCAGTTCGTCAATGCCGACAAAGGCATCATGGAACAAATCAAAGCTTGTAACAGCGTTTACCGGATGAAATTCCCGGTAAAAACCCGCAAAGGCATTCAAGTGGTTGAGGCCTATCGTGTGGAGCACTCGCACCACAAGCTGCCTACCAAAGGAGGAATCCGCTATTCCGACCAAGTGAACCAAGATGAAGTGATGGCACTTGCCGCACTTATGACCTACAAGTGCGCCATCGTAGATGTTCCTTTCGGCGGTGCAAAAGGGGGCGTAAACATCAACCCTCGCGATTTCAATGAAGAGGAATTGGAGCGCATCACACGACGCTACACCACTGAGTTGATTAAAAAGAATTTTATCGGAGCCGGCATCGACGTGCCTGCCCCCGACTATGGAACCGGCGAAAGAGAAATGTCTTGGATTGCCGATACCTACGCTACCTTTAACATGAACGACCTCAACGCATTGGGTTGTGTTACCGGTAAGCCTGTAGGACAAGGCGGTATCCGCGGCCGTCGCGAAGCCACCGGACTCGGTGTATTCTATGGCATCCGCTACATGATGACCTTCGCCGACGACATGAAAAAATTGGGACTAACGACCGGAATTAAAGGAAAAACCATCGTAGTGCAAGGACTTGGAAACGTAGGTTACCATGCCGCCAAATTTTTCCACGAGCATGGCGCCATTATTGTCGGACTCGGAGAATATAACTCTGCCGTTTATTCCAAAAATGGTATAGACCCAACCGAAGCCCTCAATTACTTCCGCAAAGAAGGCACTTTGGACGGACTCAAAGGCACCAAAACCTTAAAACAAACCTTGGAAGTTTTGGAAATTGAGTGCGATGTACTTGTACCTGCGGCCCTCGAAAACCAAATTCATGCCGGCAATGCCGATAAGGTGAAAGCCAAAATCGTAGCCGAAGGCGCCAACGGACCTGTAACGCCCGAAGCCGAAGCCATCATGAACAAAAAAGGCATCGTGGTTGTGCCCGACATCTACCTCAATGCAGGAGGCGTAACCGTTTCCTATTTTGAGTGGCTGAAAAACCTTTCTCACGTACGTTTTGGACGCATGGAGAAGCGTTACCAGCAAAACATGAACAACCAACTTATCCACACCATCGAGGAAACCACCGGTAAATCCCTTACTGCCGTTCAGCGCCAAATGCTTGATCGCGGTGCCGATGAACTCGACCTCGTATACTCAGGGTTGGAAGAAACCATGATTAACTCCTACGACCAAATCCGTAGCACGCTCATGGAAAACAAGAAAATCGGAAACCTGCGCACCGCCGCATTTGTTACCGCATTGCGGAAAATCGCCACCTCTTACGAGACCTTGGGCATTTTCCCATAAACAATAAGAGATGTATCGCACAAGGGACGGGGTTTTACCTGTCCCTTTTTTTATGCTTTTTGGGCGTGTCCCTTCGGGCCGGGCTATCTGTTCCATGTCCTCAGTCCGCGCGGGAAACCCGACGCGGACTTCCGGGCATTCCACGTCTATCCCTCACGCACCACCACTCTTGACTTTTTACACGAGTCAAAACCATTGTTTAGAAAAAGTCTCCATGGGGTTATCTTCTGTTTAAATCCCCTAGGTAGCTCGCCTGACCAAGGGCCGCTTCACTTATCTTTTCACCATAAAATCAAACCTATGAACGAAACGATGGTAGAGAAAAGAAAACTGCCTCTGGTCGTTTTATCCGATGTTCACCTAGGCACTTTTGGCTGCCAAGCCAAAGCACTCCATGCTTATCTTAAATCCATTCAGCCGGACATGTTGGTGCTCAATGGAGACATCATGGATATCTGGCAGTTTCGAAAAAGCTATTTTCCTAAGTCGCATCTCAAAGTGCTGAAACGTCTTTTTCAAATGGCGGCCGAAGGCACACGTGTGGTTTACATCACCGGAAACCATGACGAGGCATTACGTAGGTTTGCTCCCTTTAAACTAGACCAAATTGAGCTCGTCAATAAAAAGATTCTCACTTTAAACGGCCAAAACGTTTGGATTTTTCATGGAGATATTTTTGACGCTTCGGTGCACCATAGCAAATGGATTGCCCGTTTGGGCGGCTGGGGTTATGACATACTTATCCGATTGAATACCTTGATTAACCATGGATTAGCGTTCATGGGAAAGGAGCGTTACTCGCTTTCAGGCCGCATTAAATCCAGCGTAAAAAAAGCGGTAAAATGGATTGGCGATTTCGAGCAAACCGCCGCTGAATTAGCCATTGAGCAAAACTACCAAGTGGTCATTTGTGGTCACATTCATCAACCGGCCAAACGCATCATTGAAACCACGCGAGGAAAAGTTCTGTACCTCAATGCCGGAGATTGGGTAGAAAACTGCACCGCCCTAGAGTTTAATGAGGGACAGTGGCAGATTTACCAACATGACTTTTTGCCTGTTTCACAAAATGAGGAGTCGGAAACCATGATTGACCCTAAGGACCTGTATTATTTGCTGCAAAATGTAATGCCTTCCAGCTGATGCGCATATTGTACGCCACACAGAAAACGGGCAATGGCCACCTTGCAAGGGCTCAGGAACTCATTCCGAGACTTAGACAACATGCACAGGTGGATGTATTGGTGAGCGGCTCGCAATCTCAATTCCCCTTAAATGAAACTTTCCAATATGATTTTCCCGGCATCTCACTTTTCTATTCAGGTTCAGGTGGATTAGATTATAGACAATTAATCTTTAAAAACCGTTGGGCCCATTTTTACCGCACTTTAAAAAGCTTAAAACTGCCGGATTATCACTTAATCATCAATGATTATGAACCTATTACTGCAAGGCTGGCCTCAAAAATGGACACCCCGATAGTAGGTTGCTCTCACCAAGCGGCTTTATTTTTTCCCGGCGTTCCCAAACCGAACCATGTTTCAAAAATTTCCTTAGAGATTATTCGCCGTTATGCGCCTGTCAAAGAATCACTTGGACTTCATTTTTTTCCTTGGCATCCCCAGCTTTATCCCCCCATTATTAGAAGCCGAATCAAGCAACTCAGACCACATGCGCTTGGAGATTACCTCGCTTATCTTCCGGCATTTTCGGATGACACGCTGATTCGCGTATTTTCTCAAACGCCAGTCTCCTGGTGCATTTTTTCTAAATATGCAAACCAAGTGGTTCACGCGAACAACGTCACTATTTTGCCCATTGATGATGCAGCGTTCCTATCGGCCTTAGAGGCCGCGCCGGGAATACTCTGCCAAGCGGGTTTTGAATTGCCTGCGGAAGCCTTGTTTTTAAAGAAAAAACTTGCGGTAATACCCATTAAGGGACAAACTGAACAAGCATATAATGCAGAAGCGCTAAAATCTTTGGGGGTTCCTGTATTCTCTAAGCTGAAATCAGCCCAAATTACGGATTGGATTCATCATCCGCAGGTGCCTCAGGTCGACTTTCCTGACCAAACGGAACATTTGGTGGAGCACTTGCTTTCATTTGCCAAAACTTAGTCCGAAATTCTTATCGAATTCAGCGATTTAACCAGGTTGGGAAGAGCTCTTTCGCCATCCCTTTTCCCCGAATCGCCAACGGATACAAGGCCATAACCAAAAAACCCAACACAGGAACCCAATAGCCCTGTACCACCTGGCCCGATTCCATCCATGCCGCTTGCAACGGCGGCAACACCGCGCCGCCCGTAATCATAATGATGAGCAAACTACTGCCCCGATGGGTATTTTTACCCAAACCCTGCACCGCCAAAGCAAAAATACAAGACCATAAAACTGAGCAACATAAACCGGCAGATACCACCAGCAAAGCGCCAATTGGCCCTTGAATCCACATTCCGGATAAAACAGCTACAGCGCCGGAAAGCCCCAACCACCACAACATCGCCGTAGGGCGCTCTTTCGCCAAAAAATAGGGAACCATTAAAACCAACGGCATGATCAATGCAAAAGGCCATAACCCCTGAATTTTTTCCCATGATGTGCCACTTAACCACATACTTAACAGCGCAACGCCAAAAGCTAAAAAAGGCGCTACAAGTTTAAGCCAAAACGTTGTGTTTACGGAACGACCCAGCACCACTACTGCACCCATCCAACGACCCATCATAAGCGACGCCCAGTAAAGCGATGCATAATGCACCGTTTCCGAAGGTTTTAATCCCAAAAAAGAACGTTGCTCTAATAACATGGCCAGGTTACTGCTCAAACTCACTTCCGTGCCCACATAAATGAACAGCGCTACCATCCCCAACACAAATGGAAGTCCCCAAAGTTTTTTTTCTTCTTTTCCCGCTCCTTCGCCGGTATCTAAGGAGGGTTCCGGCAACGAAACCATAGACAAAAACAATAAAATCACAGTAAACACAGCGCCTACCCCTACATAAGCCCATCCAATTTCTGTGAGCGATGAAATACCGGACGCGAAAATCATTTTTCCCATAAAGAGCGGGCCCAGCGTGGTGCCAAGGGAATTTAATGCGCCCGCAAAATTGACCCGTTGCGCGGCAAAGGCTTCCTCGCCCATGGCAAGTAAATAAGGATTTGCGACCATTTGAAGTACGGAAAATCCAAGGCCCATGAATAACAATGCCGTAAGCAATAAACCGTAGCTTTGGCCTTGGGCGGCAGGATAAAATGCGAAACCACCTAAAGCAGCCAAACCTAAACCCAACAATAAACTTCCTTTCGCACCCAGTTTTTGCACCAAATCCCAACCTAACCAAGAAAGCAAAAACAAACTGGCACCGCCCAATCCATACGCCAAATAAAAGACCACATCTACCCGCATGGCTTGGGTTTGTGATAAATTAAAAACCTCCTTCACCGCCGGAATCAGAACCGTATTAGAGGACGCAACAAAGCCCCAAAGAAAAAAAAGAGACACCATGGCCCACAGGCCCGTTGAATAGGTGGATTTTGTGTTGTTCATGGTAGCTTCATTGGTAGTGTTGCAACAAATATGCAAAACCTGAGCGAAATGGGGCCAATTTTCGTAGTTTTGCAGGCTATTTTGAAAAGATATGACCAAAGCTTGGTTTGAAACCTGGTTCGATGCACCCTATTATCCCCTGCTTTACAAGCATCGGGACCATGAGGAAGCGGCCTTGTTTTTGAACCGTCTGCTTGAAAAGCTAGCCTTAAGCCCACCGGCCACCATGTTGGATGTGGCTTGTGGACGCGGCCGTCATGCGGTTTATCTGCATCAAAAAGGATTTACCGTGACCGGCTTCGATTTGTCAGAGGCCTCCATTCAAGAGGCGCGAAAGCAGGAAGCACGCGGCTTGCACTTCGAAGTGCGGGACATGCGACAGCCGTTCACCCATCCACAATGGGATTTGGTGCTGAACCTTTTTACCAGTTTTGGATATTTCGATGCCGATGCCGACTCTTTTCGAGCCATGCAGGCCATGGCCTCCGCGGTGCTGCCCGGTGGAAGTTTAGTTCTGGATTACCTGGAGCCCGGATCGGTACAAGTCGCGCCAAGTTTGGCAGAAGCCATTCCGGAAGAATACAGCACCGAAGGCGTGACCTTTGTGATTCGGAAATACCGCGAAGGGGGCTTTGTTTACAAAGATATTTTTGTAGAAGACGGCGCCGCCATGTACACCTTTCAAGAAAAAGTCCGGCTATTCGAAAAAGGCGATTTACTTCACATGGCCGAGCGTTGTGGGTTGGAGCCCATGGCCGTGTTTGGCGATTACGCCCTATCGCCTTGGACGGCAGGATGTCCTAGACAAATTCATTGGTTTAAAAAGTCCGCCTTATGAATTTGATTCTTTTGGCTTTATTCATTTCACTTCCCGCCTTTTTGGCCGGGGTAGGTATGCTGGCTTTACAACCCGGAAAGTCCCTCATTCGTTTGTTATTGGGGTTTTCAGGCGCGTTTTTACTCACCATTACTTTACTGCATATTTTGCCCGAAGTCTATGTGCACAATGGCGCTTCTGCAGGGATTTGGGTTTTGCTTGGCTTTGCCATTCAAATTTTGCTGGATACTTTTTCCCGTGGCGTAGAACATGGTCACCTCCATCTCTCCGAACATGGTGCACCCAAAAAGCGCGTAGTGGGTTTAATGGTGGTAGGACTTTGTTTGCATGCGTTTATTGAGGGGTTGCCTTTGAGCCAAACCAAGACTTTTCCTGACCCATTGGCCATGGGCATCATGCTTCATTCTATCCCTGTGGCGGCTGCTTTTACGGCGCTGTTATTCATGGAAAAGTTTCAGAAAAGCCATGTTTTACTTTTGTTAGGACTATTTATTCTGATGGCGCCTTTGGGCATGGCTACAGGATATGTATTTGAGGCGTCCGGTTTTCATGCGTTTCATGACATTGCCTTGGCTTTAACGGTGGGCATTTTCTTGCATCTGTCTACCACCATTTTATTTGAATCCGGCGATCATCACCAGTACAAAATACGTCGTGTGGCTGCCATTTTACTGGGCATGGCCTTTGGCCTGTTTACCGTGTGGATATCCCATTAAAATCCACCTGATTCCCAACATAATTTAACGCGAGGGCTATTTTGTCTAAACATTATTCCCGTTTAGTTTTTCTACTTTTGCACCGTTCGATTGTTGAACCAAATCAAAACTAAATAACATGTCATTAGTCACTAAAAAAGCTCCTTCTTTCACCGCTTCTGCTGTGATTAACGGAGAAGAGATTGTGGAGAATTTCTCCTTAGACCAATATGTAGGAAAGAAATACGTAGTGTTTTTCTTTTACCCAAAAGATTTCACTTTCGTTTGTCCTACCGAGCTGCATGCTTTTCAGGAAAAACTAGCTGAATTTGAAGCCCGCAACGTACAAGTAGTGGCTTGTTCCACCGATACAGAACAATCTCACTGGGGTTGGTTGCAAATGGACAAAAAGGCCGGTGGCATTCAGGGCATCACGTATCCCGTAGTGGCCGACACCACCAAAACCATTGCCATGAACTATGGTGTATTGTTTGGGGAGTATGGTTATGATGAAGAGGGCCAAATGGTAGCTGATGGTCCAATGATTGCTTTCCGCGGTTTGTTTTTGATTGACAAAAACGGCGTAGTACAGCATGAATTGATTAACAACTTGCCTTTGGGAAGAAATGTGGATGAGGCTTTGCGTATGGTAGATGCCTTACAATATTTCGAAGAGAAAGGCGAAGTTTGCCCTGCCAACTGGAGCAAAGGAAAAGACGGCATGAAAGCTTCTCATGAAGGCGTTGCCAATTATTTGTCTAACCACTGATTCTTTTCAGAAAGAAAATTCACCCGCCGGAATGCGATTCCGGCGGGTTTTTTTATCTTTAGTTCAAATAAAACATCGGCGTGAACATTGCCCTTTACGGCCACACCTTGAGGCCGGAATACAACACCACTTTACGGCATTTTTTTTCCTTTTTGGCCCATAAAAATGTAACCGTGACCATTGCGGCGCGTTTTTCACACGTGCTTAAAACCGTGTTTGGGGTTCAGCATCAATTTCTAGAATTTCAAGAAGAGCAAGGTTTACCAGCAGAAACAGACGTGTTGGTGAGTTTGGGTGGAGATGGCACCACCTTGGGTGCAGCCTTATTGGTGAAAGACAGCGGCATTCCAATTTTGGGGTTGAACCTGGGCAGGCTTGGTTTTTTGGCCAGTATTCCGCCTGAGCAACTGGAAGAAGCGCTGGAGCAAGTATTGGCGCGGAATTTCAGGTTAGACCCAAGGACATTGGTCGGCGTCACCACAGAGGGTCAGCCTTTTGGTCCGCAAGCTTTTGCATTAAATGAAATCACTGTATTGAAGAAAGACTCATCTTCCATGGTGACCATTCAATGTTGGATAGACGATGAGTTTTTTAATGCATATTGGGCAGATGGTCTTATTGTGTCCACCCCAACGGGCTCTACCGGCTATAGTTTAAGTTGTGGCGGGCCTATTTTACTCCCACAATCACCCAGTTTGGTTTTAACTCCTATCGCGCCACACAATTTAAACGTTCGCCCGGTTGTAATTCCGGACACCTCTACCATCCGCCTCAAGGTAACATCAAGAACATCAGACTTTTTAGTTTCTTTGGATTCTCGTTCTTTTCACTTTTCGGAAGGAAAAGATTTAACCTTACAAAAAATGCGTTTTCATGTGAATTTTATTCAACTTGCTTCAAACAGCTTCACGGAAACGTTGAGAAACAAGCTCTTATGGGGTGTTGACAAAAGAAATTAATGTGTATAGGATGTTAGAAAATTTTATTACTTTTGTGCAGATTAAACCCAGGTGTTTGCAATTTTTAATATAGGCAAAATGAAAAAAATCTTACTTGCCGGAGCCGTTGTTCTCTGTTCGTATGCTCAACTCGATGCGCAGCAGGCCCGTTATAAGTCCCGCGATGAGCTGATGGACAATTTAGAGTTATCGGCTGGTATTGGCATGGTAAACTTTCTTGGAGAACTGGGTGGTGCCAATGACATTGGTCGCTCGTTTCTCGCGGATTTCGAATTTGATGCCTTACGCCCCAATTTCCAAATTGGTGCCCGTTTCCGCTGGAACCGCTTTTTAGCTTCTAAAGCTTTTGTTCAATATGGATGGATTACCGGGAATGATGCCTGGACCCGTGACCGGTTCCGTAACGACAGAAACCTCTACTTCCGCTCTCATTTGCTGGATTTTGGTTCCACCATGGAGTTTTACTTCCTTCCTCAGTTGCCCACCAAAGGCCGCTATAAAAGAAGAGGTTTACAAGCCAGACAAGGCCGTCCTGTGTTGGGATATATTTCTACAGGTGTCACCGGTTTCTGGTTTGACCCAACTGCAGTAGATGCTAATGGCGTAGCGCATTCCCTTCAGCCGCTCGGCACCGAAGGTCAATTTATTTTCCCAACCCGCACCCCCTACAACCGTGTACAGGTTGCCATTCCTATTGGACTGGGTTTCCAGTTCCGCTTGTCAGATGACTTTAGCCTAGATGTAGAAATTTCTTACCGTAAAACGTTCACAGATTACATCGATGATGTGTCCATGACCTTTGTAGACAAGAATCTTTTCTCCAACGACCTAGCTGAATATTTTTCAGATCGTGGATTATACTTGGATCCAGTGGATCCAGATTATGGTCACGAAAAATTTGGTCCTGGCCAACAGCGTGGAAACCCACAAGACAATGACGCCATTTTGTACATGAACTTCTCTTTGACATGGAAGTTAGGCGCCATGCGTGGAGACCGTGCGAAATATCACCAATCCCGCTGATTTACAGCACACAATTTTTCGGCCGTGCCGCCGTTCATATTAACCTCCGATGCGTAAGTTGAAACGGTTAATCTGGATGGCGGCATTCGCCTTTTTATCCATGTCTGCCCAAACCCATGAAATTGGGTTAGGTGGAGGTGCCGGCTATTATGTGGGCGATTTAAATCCTGTGGCACATTGGCAAGCACCTCATCCCGGTGGAACTTTGTTTTATCGTTACAATTATGGAAACCACTGGTCGTTCCGCGGCAGCATGGTGTATACTTCAGTGTCTGCCGCAGATTCTGTGGGTTTATTCGATTATCAAACCACCCGAAACCTTAGTTTTTCCTCAGATATTTTCGAAATTCATGGGGCTGTAGAATTTAATTTTTTGCCGTATCGCCCGGGCCGGAACAAAACGAACCGCATCACCCCTTTTATGTTTGCCGGACTTGGTGCCTTTCACTTCAATCCACAAGCCAATTACAATGGAACGCTGGTCGATTTGGCCACTTTAGGAACCGAAGGACAGGGAACAGGTTCCTTTCCGGAACGCAGACGCTACAGCAGAATTGCTGCGGTACTGCCGTTTGGTATTGGGTTTAAATGGCGGTTTGCAGAGCGTTGGAGCATGCAAGGCGAATGGGGAATGCGCATGACCCTTACAGATTATCTGGACGATGTAAGTACCACCTATGCCAACCAAGCGGAGTTGCTTATGGTGGGCGGACAAGTGGCCGTGGAACTCAGCGACCCATCCATTGGCGGGTATGATGGACCCATGAGTAAACAAAACTATATGCGCGGTAACGCCAATGACCTTGACTGGTATTCATTTTT
>CAZRHR010000046.1:0-22908 GCA_964599915.1 uncultured Candidatus Competibacteraceae bacterium
TGGTGTACCTTTTGTTCCGGGAACCGAACAGCCCATTTCAGATGTGGCTGAAGCGCTAAAAATTGGTAAAGACATCGGCTTCCCTATCCTAGTCAAGGCTTCAGCCGGAGGCGGCGGAAAGGGAATGCGCGTTATTGAACAAGAAAGTGAATTTCAAGAAGGACTAGAACGGGCCGTTTCAGAAGCCATTTCTGCTTTCGGGGACGGTGCTGTTTTCATGGAAAAGTACTTAGGTAATGCCAAACACATTGAAATTCAGGTTTTAAGTGACACACATGGCAACCACCTCTATTTATTCGAGAGGGAATGTTCCATCCAAAGAAGACACCAAAAAGTCATTGAAGAAGCGCCTTCCGCTGTCATTACACCCGAGCTTCGGGCGGCCATGGGAAAATGCGCAACCGATGTAGCAAGGGCCTGTAACTACACTGGTGCAGGAACGGTTGAGTTCATCTTCCAAGACGGCGCTTTTTATTTCTTAGAAATGAACACCCGCCTGCAGGTAGAGCATCCAGTAACAGAAATGATTACCGGACTAGATTTGGTGGAACAACAGATCCGTGTCGCACGTGGCGAAGCCCTCGCCTTTTCCCAAGAAGAGCTTAAAATCCAAGGACATGCCATCCAAGTACGTGTGTATGCAGAAGATCCCGAAAACAACTTTTTACCCGATATCGGCAGACTAAAAGTATATCGTGCGCCGGTAGGCGAAGGCATTCGGGTAGATGATGGTTATGCGGAAGGCATGGATGTACCCATTTTTTATGATCCTATGCTGGCCAAACTTATGGTCCACGCCCCTAGCCGCACTGAAGCCATTGAAAAAATGATTCAAGCCATAGAAAACTATCAGATTCATGGCGTAGAAACCACCCTTGCATTTTGTCGCTTTGTACTGCAACATCCCAGTTTTAAAGATGGTAGTTTTACCACCCAATTTGTGAATTTGTGGTTCAAACCGGAATTTTTACGGCAGGATTTGCCTGAAGAAATTCAAGCACTCGCAGCACTCATTAGCGGAAAACTTGTACATCGGGTAGAACATACACTGAATCAATACCAACCGCAACCCCCGCTCAATCCATGGAAACTCAACCGATCTTAAAGTGGTGTATAGGGTTTAGTTTAATCCTTAGCCTTTTTGCCTGTAAGGAAGTGCCGGAACCATCCAGTAAACGGGTCACCACCAACCCCAACGGACGTGCACCCTTGGCCATGCTCATGCAGAGCATGACCCAGCATATAAAGCAGGTAAAAGCCCAACTGCAAGCGTCAGAACTGCCTCAACCCGCCGATGATTTCTCACAAATTACTTCGCTACCTTCTACCCCAGGACTTGTTCCTGACACAGCCTCCTTTAATCAACTTGCCAAAGTTTGGTTGGAAAAACTCGATGTTCTGCATCAATCAACGCCAGGGGAAGCCAGGGAAAAAGCCTATTTGGAGACGGTGGAAAGTTGCCTGAGCTGCCACCAAAGTCATTGTCAGGGTCCCATTCCCATGATTCAGGAATTGAAAAAGCTGCCTTAAGCCTGAACATTCATTTTTTCTGCTTCATGGGCCAATGAAATGTGGTTTTTTTCGTTGTAACCAGAAAATTTACCCATGAGAAGATTCATCGCAATTCTGGCTGCCATCTTGGTCATGTTTTCCATTTCAGCACAGCGCCCCCTTTGGGATGGTAGATCGTGGGGATTGGCAGATATGCAGCATCTTTCTCCCGAACTTCAACACATGGCCATTTGGATGAACATGGCCAGAACCCAACCCAAAGATTTTGCTCAATTGGTTTTCGGACCCACACCTTCCCACTGGCCAAAAACCGATGAAGAGACTCGGACCCTAACCTACGATTGGATAGGAGCTTCCGGAAAAGAAACAAAACAAGTGGTCGTTTATTGGTTTCCTTCAGACGACTTTGAACAGGCACTTAAAGAATTGTATGAAACCCTCATGACCATGGCACCCTTACCTGCGTTACGTATTCAAAAAGCCATGGAACCAGCCCTAATGGCTCATTTAAAATTTTTAGCCCGAACCTCTAGCCTATCTCATACCGGCGAAAAAGGCTCCAAATCTCACGACCGAATCAAAAGCGCTGTACCGCAGGCCAAAGAAACCGGTGAAAACTTAATTATGGGTATTGAAACGCCGGAAAGTGCCTTGATATCTTTACTTTTAGATGATGGCGTCCCTTCCCGAGGACACCGCCACAACCTCCTCAGTCCTGCTTTCACGCACATGGCGGTGGCCCAACATGAGGTCTATTGGGGACAGGTGTTCTGTCGGTTAGAATAAAGCGCTAACCCTCCATTTTCAAGTAAACTTTAAAATCCTACACCCAAGGATTTCATGAAGCCACAAACTAGGTTTGCGATTGAACAAAAACCGCCATGAGGCGATTCCTAACCTGCTATTTAAAAAGCCAAGCCCGCAAACCTAGCCCAACCACGCAAACAAGGAGTTGCTTGTTAAGTCTGGCTGTCGTCATAATAAAAGCTCTTTAAAGCCCTTATGAAATTAACCAGATAAAAAGACCTAAAACCTTGGCACACCTTTGAGACCGTGTTGCCAAAATGCAACTGCTTAGAAATAATGATTGAATTTTGCATAAAATAACCACATGAATGAAATTGCCTTCACCAAAGTAAAATCGCCCTTCGGCTGGCTAGGAAACATGGCTCCATACCCAATTGTCTACAAGGGTAAAACGTGGAGAACTACCGAAGCTCTTTTCCAAGCCCTACGGTATGAAGATGAAGAAATTCAGGAGATGATTAGAAAAGAGCCCTCCCCAATGGGATGCAAATTTCGTGTAAAAGCCATTGTCAAGGATTTAAGCCAAAGGGGCGAAATGCATAAGCGGGTGGTTGAACCATTATCAAAACAAGATTTGGAAAATATGGAGCTATGCATCCGGCTCAAAGTACAACAACATCCCTTTTTATTGAAGCAGCTGCTTTTGACCCGTGATTTGCCGATTTACGAGGATGCCACTTCTAGGGGGAAAAGAGGTTCTAACCTATTTTGGGGTGCCATGAAAACCCCCGATGGCTGGATAGGTGAAAATGCGTTGGGGAAAATTTGGATGAAAATTAGGAAAGAAGAGGCACTAAAAAAAACCTAAAAAACGAAAACCAACCTGTGGTATTTTTGGGGAGGCACTCCTAGCACGACGGAAAATGAAACTTGAGAATTTTGCGTTCACCCTGAAAAATAATAAATTAGCATATTATAGTTGATTCATTTAAGTAAGTACGAAGACAGCCCGATAGGCGATGCCTATAAACAAGTTAAAATACAATGATAGACTTTATTGGTGATATTCACGGACATGCCGACAAATTGGAGGCCTTGCTTCAAAAAATGGGGTATGAAAAACAAAATGGAACTTATAAGCACCAAGAGCGAAAAGCCTTGTTTCTTGGGGACTACATAGACAGGGGCCCTAAAATCAGAGAGACGCTTGAAATAGTAAAAGCCATGGTGGACGAAGGGAATGGCACGGCCTTAATGGGGAACCATGAATACAATGCCTTATGCTTCGATTTTGAGGAAAAAGAGGGCGGACACCTAAGGAAACATTTAATTAAGAACATCGTACAGCATTACGAAACACTTCAGCAGTTTCATGGAAATCAAAGTGAGTATAAGTATTATTTAGACTGGTTTAAGACATTGCCATTGTACGCAGAAACAGATGAATTTAAAGCCGTTCATGCGTGCTGGGACAACAACCACATTGGTTTATTAAAGAATACATTAAACGAAGGTCGGCTTACCGATGACCTAATTTATCAATCTGTAATGAAGGGAAGCGACTTTTATAATGCCGTAGATCAAACCCTTAAAGGGAAAGAACTGACAATGCCCAATGGTCTGCATTTTTTCGATAAAGAAAAAAACAAAAGAACGGAGATACGAATAAAATGGTGGGAGGACCCAACAAAAATGACCTACAAGGCCATTAGCGTAGAAAATATAGAACATCTACCTGAGACGCCTATCCAATTAGCGGAATTAACCTCTCGGAACTTTTATCCAACCCATGAAAAAATCGTTTTTTTTGGGCATTATTGGCTTAACGGGCCACCCGAATTTTACAGGCACAACATTTGCTGTTTGGATTACAGTGTTGCCAAAGGAGGCCAACTTGTGGCCTACCGATTTAATGGAGAAAGTCAATTGAACCCAAATAACTTGGTGTGTGTTTGATAATTGATGTGTATAGCATAAGAAACAAAATAGAAAAAAGATATTTTTAGAACGCTCCTTATGGCATTTTGTTACCAAATGAATACTATTTCCAATCACATAGGTGAGCAATTTGCGTTGCATATCTATGACAATTACTTAGATCAGAATAATATACTGATTCCTTGGTGGTTCAAAGCAGAAGTAAAAATAACTGTTAACGGAGAAACTGTAAGTTCAGCACTCGAATTACTTACTACTGAAGACTTAATATTACTCCAAGAATGGCTTGAGAAACTTTACACCGGAAAAGAATCGAATATATTGTTTCAATTTGCAGATGGACACGTATGGTTTAGAAAATGGCGAAAGTGCAACAAGCCTACATTGATGTTTTTTATCCAAATGGACGAAAATACCCAATATTACTGGGAGTGGGATTACGAAAAGGATGTTAATCAAGTATTTCTTGGCTATATCAAGGCACTTGCTTCAAAAGCAAACGGTAAGATAAAATCTAATTAATAATGGAAGTAGAACACAAAATGAGCACAATGGAAATAGAGTTAACAGAATTGTTAATTCAAATTTTCAAAGCCCATGGATGGGAAGTCGAAAACCTGCCCTCTATTTATGATTCAAGCCAAACACCTGTCGAAAATCAAGAATGGGATTTTGATCGTTTTTTAGGCGTTTATGAACAAACGAATGGCACTTGGTGTGATGTTGGCAAGGTTATTTTATATCCGAAAAATATTGAAAAGGTAGCAAAGGCATTTTATGAACACGACCAACTATTGAAAGTTAATAAGGGGAACAATAAAAACCTAAAGGAAAGTGAGGTATTCCAAAAATCTAACCTTCCTGTATCTCTGCAAGAAGGAGGAAGACCACCTGATTATGGGGTTAAACTTGAAGACGCGATTAATTTTTTAACGGCAATTGTGTTAATTCACGAACTCACCCATTGGATGATTCATTGGAATAGGGATTTTAATGGTAAAGCATTAAAGTGCAATATTAATTATGCCCTTGATGAAAATAAAAAATTTCACGAAGGTATTGCCCAGTATTTCACAGATAATACCATTAGAAAATTGGGGATTGAAAAAATGATTGCTTTGTTCGAATTTTTAAAACAAAGGCAATCAAATCCGTACAGGGTTTTTGAAGAATTGAAAACGGATTTGGATGGACACGAGATTAATGTTGCATGTGTTTTCACCGCTTTGGGGGTATGTTGGAATAATAATTTTAATCAGTTATTTAATGAATTAAAAAACTATAATTATCTCTCGGTACTTTATTTTCCTGAAAATCATCAAAATTCCTATCCGAAAATTGTTCAAAAAGAGCCCGCGATTGATCAGGCTAAAATAATCGATTGGTGGTACATTAAACCATTCTCAGAATCCAATATTTTTTTGTACGATTACTTTGATCCTGAGAATAAGTCGAAATATAAAACAAGTTATAATTCAAGAAAATTTGGAATTTAAACTTCAACATTATGATACTAAAACATCCTCCAGTTATTGACTCAAACGGCATCCTTTCTAAAAATCCATTCAACGACTTTGACCCATCCAATCCTGCACATTATCCCCAAGGAGCGGGAGTTTACATCTATGGCATTAAAGTGGAAATTGATCGCGAAACAAAATTTGTTCCACTCTGCGTGGGAGAAAGTAGAGATTTTAGCAAAAGACTTTATAGAGATCATTTTATTGGAAAATTTGCAAATAACTTCCACAACCTAAGCGCTGCAAAATTTAAGTCTATAAAAGAGAATAAAGAGCTTTGGGATTTTTCAAAAAAATCTATGAGCATATTAGAAATATCCAAAATATACTGTGATTTGCGGATGTATATGGAGGTCAATAAAGGAAAAAAAAGAACTACTAGAGAACAAATGTTGAAATTAAATCAATTGAAATATTTGATTTACTTTCAAAACGAAAATTTCTTTAACGCGAAATATGGCCATGCTCACCAAATGAATCATAAAAACATTTCTGCATCAGAAGCATGCCAGTTATTCCCCTCAAGCAACCTTCAAATAAGTCCAACCTTAGCAAACTTTGTTTCCAATTTCTATTTTGTCTATGCTGATGACATGGATGCTGAAATAGCAAATCTCTCGAATCCAGAGGATCGCTTGAATATTGAAGTAAAACTCAACCAAGCACTAATTGATAAATATGGGCTTTACACCACTGCGGATAAAAAAAGAAAAGGCCGAGATTTTGCTGTTGATTTTGATTTTTCATTCATCGAAAATAAAATGGTCAACCTCGCCATTTAAAATCCCAATTTACTCCAAACACCGCCCATTTGCCTGTGATCGTTTTCTGATTTTTTGATACATCAAGTGAATGCAATTGCCCTCACAACATCCGCATTATTTGATCAAAAGAACTTATTTTGCAATCCTTGAACGCCTTTACCCAGTATAACTTCCCAGCCAAGGTTAGAAAGTTCGCCATCCAGAAGGCATCTTTAAAGGTATTTATTGCCAAATATGAAGGTATTGTACCTTGGTCAAATGGGATTAAGAACGAAGCCGACCTAACAGCGTACATCGCACAGCAGTTGCTGCCCGCGTTGTATTCCCGTTGTTCCCTTTTGGGAGATATTCATAAGGAAAAAACCTACTTTGTTAAAGCCAATCATGTTGATTTAGAAAACCATTACAGAACTTCTCTGGAGCAGGAAGCTAACGAGGTGGCATTGTTGAGGGAAATGGAAAAAAAACAAGGAACTGCCGCTGCCCTTGCCGAATTATGCCGCCAAATCAACCAAAAGAAAAGCGATGCATTCCAGCTTTGGATTAAGCTTATGTCCAAGCATTTTCAAGATGACCCTGCCTTTGTGTTTCTAATGCTGCAACCCATTTTCCAGACAACCCCTTTTGGTTCTAGGCGGATTCTAAGTGAACCCAGCCTAAGCATCTTGCAGTGGCTGCATCTTCAACTTGAAAAAGAAAGCATTTACCCAGGATTTAATCTAGCCAAACTTTACTTCATCAAAGAAGCTTTTGGAATTTCTGAAATTAAAAGAAACGGGTGGCAAATGATTCCTAGGGGTCGGAAAAATTCAAGAATGCTTTGTGCTGCTGCGCGTGGAAGTGGATGGTGTGTTGCCTCCTATAGCATGGCTCAATTTTACTTGGAAAGGTTTTCTTTTTACATCCTTTGGTCCGACAGCAAACCGAAGGCGGCATTGCGCGTATCTAATAAAACCGTTTACGAATACGTTGGAGTAAACAATTCATTTCCAGAGGAATGGATGCACGACATTTCTTTATTCTGCTCGGAAATGGATTTGAACTATACGCCAGAAACTTCCATTTCCTTTGAAAACAAAGACATTAATTGGTGGAAAAATCGGATTCGATACTGGCCGTTGGCCTACAACCATATGCCGGAAGAAATAAAAATGCATTTCGGGCAAATTAATCGCGTTGTTTTATATTCTTTGGTCACATTTTTTCCTACCTCTGAAATAGAAAAAAAGGTTAACATCAAATTTGAGTTTGAAGATTATTCTGAAATAATCACCCTTTACCCTGAGCTCTATACATCAAACATCCAGTGGGCAGGCTCAATAGAAGAAACAGAGGCACTGAAGGTTGCTTGGGTTCAATCCTGGATTGGCAAGCTAACCCATCAAGCCTTTACCCTGGCTGAAATTAAGGCCATTCCAGAAGAAGTAAAAAAAACAAAGGCGTTTACGGAATGCATTGGGCAACTCTTCGAATCGCATATTTACCGTAAACTTATCCGGATTCCAAAGTCCTTTGATGAGCGGTCGTATCCATTAAAAATGGACGACCTACTTCCTTACGAGGAACACGAACCTATCGGCCAAACCATTAGCAGGGCAGCGATGGTTTTAATTCAAAATCAAACCACCGAATTCGGTGAGCGTATTTTCCCAGAATATTTAAGAAACAGAAGCGATTTTAATGAAATAAGAAAACAAGCCTGGGCAAAAGCCATAGAGGCTCGACCTAGTTTGCGACTGGCACTCCCACAAGACCTTGCCTCACTCAAAATTTTTGCTTTTAACCAAGTCCCCTACCCTCCTTTGAAGGCAAAGGATTACTGCCGAAAATTAGAAGAAAAACCCTGGATGCTCGACAGCAAAACGGGTGGGATCCCTTCTGCATTCAAACAACAAGAGATCGCTTTAAAGGCATATCTAACAGGCTGGGATGCCATTATTAGAAAAAACCCTCATAGGTTATGGGTACAGTTTGGCCGTCACGGGAACAGGACGTATTTACCTGTAGCTGCCTTAAGGAATAAACAAATCTTAGATGCTTTTTTTTATGGATTTAAAACAGCCATGGCCAAACAAACCGACCCCTGGAAATCGGTTACCCCAAATACCCGATCCAAGCCAGAAATTGCATTGGCCTTTCTGATGGCTATCCACAATAGCGACAAGCCATTACTTAAAAAGAAGTACTTCGTTGAAAATTCAGAAGTGCTTGGCCATCTCCCCAATGGAGAAATTAAGGATATCATCAAGAAAACAATCAAAACTGGAGCCCACTTTTTTTTCCAAGCTTTTATGGAAAACAAATTGCAGCTGTCAGAGCCTTTTTCGGACTTTCCAATTGGTTTAAGACAAGCAAACCCTGCCCAGGTTAAAAAAAATTCATAAACCAGTAAGCAAGCGGATGTAAGCCGAACAATCCCTTTTTACTTTCAAGTAGGTTTGCCTGTTCCTCATTGCCTTATTTTCTACACATTCCTTTTTGGGGGCACCTTTTTATTTGTAAAGACACTAAACCTAGCCCGCTTTTCGTTTTACATTCTATAACCCTGAGAACCTGATCTTCCGGTTAACAGCCCCAAATCAAGTATCTCATGGCTGATGTAAACCAAAACCGAGCAGCATGCAAAAATCAAAAGAAGAATTGCGGGCCGAAATCGAAGCAGACTTTAAAGGCAATTACGAGGGAATTGGATTGATTCTGTTTTTGAATGCGCTTGTAAAAATCATGCATACCCGAACCTGCATTTTTTTTGCAACAAGCATTGTTCCCTACTCCGTTGGGGGCTGTCTTTGGTATATGCACCAAAAACCTGTACTTCTGTGCCTAATTGCAAGCATGACCGGACACCTTGTTGCTTACTTTATTGTTATGTTTCTTAGTCCAGACTTGGACCAAGACTACACCTTCTTCAACGATTACGAAGAGATTTTGAAGGAGCTGAAAATAAAAAGTGGCAAAGGATCATAAATGGGAGACTACTGACAATGAGTCAACCCAATTTTAGTCATTCATTCCTTTCCTTTTTTGGCTTTAAACCTAACACAAGGCTAAATGTGGCCCATCAAGACCAAGACCTAATTAAAATTATGGCTACTGATTAAATACCTAAAAAGTTTAACACCATGCGCATCCTTCAGTTTTACCTAAGGCATTACCTCGCTTTCCACCATACTGCTACCATTTTAATATGGCTTGCAGTTTTTAAGGTAGGAGATATTGATATTGTTGGCCTTCATTCATTGCCTTTACAGCTTTTATTTCTTGCTGCCTGTTACTTTGCAACTAAATACAAATTGAGGTATTTAAAAATAAAAGAATGTGTCGAGATTGAATTAATGAAAATTCAATCCCAGACTAAAAGTCAAAAGCATACGGATAAAAAGGATTGAGCAATCAGGCTTTGCTGGAATCATCAAGTTTAAAGCGGCCCCAAACCAAATTCAACAACGCAACCAACCCAACACCTCCTGCGGCAGGGATCGACGAGCCTCCAAGGTGCCAAACAATCCGATTACTGCCAACAGGTCAAATCAAATCCAAAACTCTATTATTAACCAAAGAACAAAAGTTACTGAGTGAAGTTTTTGGTTTTGGGTGTTAAAACGCTGACATCACGTAGGTCTATTGGGGACAGGTGTTCTGTCGGTTAGAATAAAGCGCTAACCCTCCATTTTCAAGGAAACTTTAAAATCCTACACCCATGGATTTCATTTGCGTGCACAAACCCCTTGCCGTTCCAATTCGATATATACATCCTGCAATTTGATGGTTCGTTCCCGATTGAGCTGAGCCAAATACAGGGCTTTGTCTTCCGCGGTATATTCCACTGGAAACTCACTATCCAAAAGGGTTTCACGGTACTGATACCAAACCGTTTGTTCCGTTTTCAACCGCTGTAATTTGGGAATCATGGCACAGGTGGTCATTAACGCATCATAGGCTTGGGTAAGCTCTTGTTCGGAAAGATAGGCCTGCTGCCCAGGAGTGATTTGTGATTGCGCATTTACCCCGCCAATGGCGCCAAAAAGAAAAAGTACAACATATTTCATGGGCAACAATTTTTCAAAGCCAAAGGTAACCATTCACCCCGCGAATCCCAAGTGAACAAAGAGCCTCCGAGGGTCAAAGGCAGAGTTTTACCCAAAACACAAAGGGAAATAGTGTGTATATTGCGACATGATTTCTACGAAAAACGCAAGAATCGAGGCCATGGTGGCCCACCAGGTAGGGAACAGTCTTCGGGAAGAGGCATTACAACTCGCCGAAATGCCATTGGACCCGGAATCATACGAGCGATACCAGGAAAAATTATTGGGGTATTTCTTCAAAGACTTACCACATGGTACCATTTTTAGGTTTTCGGATGATCACCATCCCGTGGCTCTGCAAATCCAAACCTTGTTGGAAGAGCCCAATGCCCTGGTTTCTACCAGTACGGCCTTAGCCAAAAGACTTTATGACGCCGTTTTTCACGATAAAATCAAAAGCGGGATGTTTATCGTGGTGCGCTTTCAAGGGGTCACCTATCAGGACGAACCCGTGCCGGCCATAGGCTTATTTAAGGCCGAGACCTTTGATTATTTCATGGATTTCAAACCCAAACAAGGCGGCTTTAAACTCAACTTGTCCAAAGGATTTCCCATTCGGAAAATGGACAAAGGCTGTGTATTCATACCCGATGCGTCCCATCCTTCCCAATGGTTGGGATTGGTAGCCGACCGCCACGCCGAGGCCCGCTATTGGATGGAAGGCTTTTTGGGACTAAAACCAGTTATGAACGAAGCCATTGCGACCCGTCAAGCCTTGGATTTGGTGAAAAAATTCTCAGAAGATGTACTTTCCCCTGAAAATGACACCCCAAGGGCGGAGCAAATGGCCTTTTTGCAGAAATCCGCCTCCTTCTTCGAAACCCATGAAGAATTTGATGTGGATGTCTTTCAATCGGAAGTAATTCAAGCCCCGGAGTTACGTGAGGCCTTTCAAGATTATAAAGCGGCGTATCAGGAAGAGGTACCTGTGATGGAAAAATTTAAAATTTCTCCTGAAGCCGTTCGAAAAGAACATCCCAAGTTTGTGCGCTCCGTTATTAAGTTGGACAAAAATTTCCACCTCTATGTCCATGGAAATGGAGAAATGATTGAGAAAGGATTCGACGAGGAAAAGGGAATGTCGTACTATAAACTTTTCTTCAAAGAAGAATCGTAAGTGGAAGTGGAGGATGGACCGCCTACTTTTCAGGCTTTTGCACCACCATCAACCCATCCCGTACAGGTAACAATACATGGAAATGACCAGACCCATGCACGGTTTCATTGTAAGACCGTAAAGCAGATGTTTCTGCATCCTGATGCGCCTCCTCGGTTACTTTTCCGCTCCACAATACATTATCGGCAATGACCCAACCTCCGGGGCGGAGTTTCGGCCAAACCAAATCTAAGTACCGCTGATAATTCTCTTTATCTGCATCAATAAAAACCAAATCCAAGGTCTCCTCCAGGCTTTTTAAAAAGTCCGAAGCGTCCATAAAATGGGGTAAAACCACTTCTTCCAATCCGGCGCGGGTGATGTATCGATGAACCATGGGTGCCAATTCATCGTTGATATCTACCGTGTACAATTTACCACCGGGCGCTAAACCCCGCGCTAAACATAAAGCAGCATACCCCGTGTACGTACCAATTTCTACGATACATTGGGGCTGAATCATGCGGCTAAACATTTCCAAAATGGCGCCTTGAATGGGACCGGACAACATGCGTGGCATCAATACTTTTTGCCATGTTTCGCGGTTCAAATCGGCCAGCACATCATTTTCGGGCCGGGAATGGCCTTCTGCATAAGCTTCAATATGGTCAGGTAAAAAGTCCATCAGAATAAGTTAATCCGTTTGAGAAGGAATAAATTGCAGTAAACTAAGTTGTTCAGGCTGAAAAATTTCGTTGGCCATGTCGGTCAAATCAGATGGTTTTAAGGCATCCAGTCTGGCGAATAGCTGCGCCGTGGTTTCCACCTCGTCGAACATGAGCACGGAGCGAGCAAAAACATGCAAAAGATGACTGGAGCTTTCATTGGCAAGTGCTACTTGGCCTTTGATCTGGTGCAAAGCCTTGGTCCATTGAAGTGTGCCTAGTGCCTTTTCTCTCAATGCTTTTAATTCGCGGTGAATCAGTTCGAGGGTGCGGTTCATTTGGCCGGCATCCGTGGAAAAATAAATGTACCAAGATCCTGCATCCTGATAGGCGGCATAGCCACTTTCCAGAAAATAAGTGAGTCCGTGTCGTTCACGGATATGAAGGTTCAACCTGGAATTCATGGCAGGCCCACCCAAGATGTTGTTAAGCATGAAAAAACCGAGGCGTTGTGGATGATGCAAGCCATAGGCCGGTCCAACCAAAAGCCCGTGGGCGTTGTTCAGTTCTCGGGTTTTGGAAATAACTTGTGGCTGGTAGGGGATGGGAAGAACAGGTCGGTCCACCGCCAAACCTGCCGGAATTTGGGAAAAATAGCGGGTCATGAGCTGGCGGCAATTGGCTTCGGTAAAAGGACCTATCAGCGTAACCACCATTTGAGAGGCTACATAATGTCGGGAGCGAAAATCCAGCAAATGGTCTCGCTGCATACTTTTTACCGTATCCTGGGTTCCCAAAATGGGATGCGCCAATGGATGGCCTGCAAAGCGAACTTCGTCCCCCCACTCCATCATTTCATCCGAGGGATCGTCCATACAACTTCGGATTTCATCCAGAATGACTTCCCTTTCTTTTTCCATTTCCCGCTCCGGAAAAGTTGGATGCAAAAGCATATCAGAGAGCAACTCCGCGGCACGGGTGGTATGTTCTTTTAGAACCACGGCATACAAAAACGTCTGCTCTTTGGTGGTGTAGGCATTGAGTTCTCCCCCCACATCATCTAAACGGGAGTTGATGTGATACGATTTTCTTTTCTGCGTGCCTTTGAACAACATATGTTCAATAAAGTGCGCCGCACCAAATAAATCAGGTTGTTCATCCCTTGCGCCTGCCTGGGTCATTACACCCAAATGCACTACCCGCGAAGCATTGGGCCAGCAGACACAACGTAAGCCATTGGGTAGGGTAAAACGAATCAACGTTTGTCGGTCAGCACTCATGGACAAACGCAAGTTAGAGGTTGGGAAAGGCTAAGATCTTCCAAAGAACGTAACCAATAGACGGAATCCTGTATGGCCAATCCAGCCCTTACTTCCTTTTGAAAAAGCGGCCCTTCCAATACATATAACTTTGGGGTTTCTCTCGGTTTACTTTGCCCGAATCGCACTTGGGCCGTTTGAATAAACTGTGACAAGTCATTTGGTGTAGCCTTAAAACAATTCAACCAGCAGGATGAAAGGCTGTCCGATTGAAATTGAGCACGCGCAAACATATCTCTCACTCGGCCTTGGGGCCACATATCGGGTAAATCGGTGCGCCCTTTAATCAAGGTAAACCAAACCAAAATGGAACCTAATCCTACACCCAATAAATAAAAGGCAAACCTTCTGCCCAACTTTTGCCAATTCATCAGAATGCTGCCATCAAAAGGTCAATATCTTTAAAAGGAATCCCATACATTTCTGAGAAGAACTTATTGGTGAGCATGCCTTGATACACATACACCCCATTTCGTGCATGGGGATGTTGATGTAAATATTTATCCACGCCACCTTCTTCGCCAATGGCCACCAAAATCGGTGAAAAAATATTGGACAAAGCGATAGAAGCCGTATGCGCGACTCGTGAGGCGATGTTGGGCACACAATAATGAATGACGCCATATTTTTTAAACACGGGATCATTATGTGTGGTAGGAAAAGAAGTTTCAAAACAGCCGCCCTGATCTATAGAAACATCCACAATCACGGAGCCATATTTCATTTCGCTGACCATTTCCTCCGTGACAACACATGGGGTGCGACCTTCCGGCGCGCGCAAAGCGCCCACCACTACATCGGCGGAAGCGATGCGTTTGGCCAATTCGGTTTGCTCAATGAGCGAGGTATAGATTCGTTGGTGTCCAAGGCTATGTTGGAGACGTGCCAAACGTGACAAAGAATTGTCGAATACTTTTACATCTGCGCCGAGGCCTAAAGCGGTTCGGGTGGCGTTTTCGGCTACAATGCCGGCACCAATAATCACTACTTCCACGGGAGGAATCCCGGTAACGCCTCCAAGCATCAATCCTTTTCCGGAATTCACGTTGCTAAGGTATTCGGCGGCAATTAAAATGGCGGTGCTTCCTGCAATTTCACCCATGGAGCGAACCACAGGGAAAACTCCGTCATCTGTTTTTAAATAATTGTATGCCAGTGCTGTAACGCGCTTTTTCAGCAGTTCTTTTACCACATCTCCGTACCGGGTGGTCAATTGAACGGCCGAAAACAGGACTTGCCGGGGTTTCATGAGCTCCAATTCCTCCGGTGTAGGAGGCGAAACTTTTAGGATGAGTTCTGCCTTGTAGACTTCTTCCTTAGAATATACAATTTGTGCGCCGGCCTCCGCATAATCTTTGTCTTGAAAATTGGCCGGTTTGCCCGCATCCGTTTCAATCATGACTTGGTGTCCATGTGCGGTGAGGAGGCCTACCGCAGAAGGTACAAGCGGAACGCGGGTTTCTTGAAAAGAAGTTTCTTTAGGAATCCCAATAGATAAGGAGGCTCCTTTTCTGGACAATTCCAACATTTCTTCCTGTGGAAGGAGGACGCCGGATTTTTGTAATTCGCGAAGGGTGAGTCCTGGGTTCGGCATAATCCAAAATTATTCTTCAAACAATACGATGCGTCTCAAAGGCGGTAAAGAAGTGATGGACAAATGAAGCAGTCCTGGTTCATCCTTAAAAAAAGGCGCCACCAAACCTGGCCATTCGATCCATAAGGTGCCGCTAGGATCGTCTAAATATTCGTGAAATCCCATGTCCTCCAATTCGTTCACCGTTTTGAGCCGGTATAAATCCATGTGATACAGGGTACCGGTCTTACAAAGATAGGGATTCACAATGGAATAGGTAGGGCTTGACACCGGATCTTCTACTCCGGCACACAGCGCCAATTCCCTGATCAAGGTCGTTTTGCCTGCACCCACTTCTCCATGAAAAAAAACCACTTTGGTCGCTTTCAATAAGGGCCAAAGCGTTTGGGCAACTTGGACTACATCAGACAGGTTGGATACTTCCGTTTGAAAAAGAATTTTTTGGGCCATGGAGCACACTTATCTGGAGGACAAACGTACAAAAGGCACCAGCATTTCTTCCATGGATAGGCCTCCATGTTGGAAGGTATTACGGTAAAAATTGACGTAATAATTGTAGTTATTGGGATAGGCAAAGAACTGATCCTCCGTCGCAAAAACATACCGTGTACTTACATTTAAACGGGGTAAATGTGCTTTAGAAGGGTCTGAAATTTCGAATACCTGGCGGTCGTCGTATTTCAAATTTTTACCCTGCTTGTACCGCAGATTGGTGGTCGTATTTCGGTCACCGACAATTTGAACCGGTTCTTTTACCCGAATGGTCCCGTGGTCGGTCACTACCACTACTTGGGCACCTTGTTCCTTCATTTTACGGAACATGTCCAACAAAGGTGAATTATTAAACCAACTTAAGGTTAAAGAACGGTAAGCCTGTTCATTGTCTGCCAGTTCACGAATCACCTCCATGTCCGTGCGGGCGTGAGACAGCATATCTACAAAATTATACACAATCACATTGAGCGCATTGTTTTGGAGATTGGCCATGTTTTCAGCCAGCTTTTTGCCGGATTGCAGGTTGGTGATTTTATGGTAACTGTGTTTTACGGATAAACCGAGGCGCTTCAACTGCTCGGCCAGCAAAGCCTCCTCGTGCATATTTTTCCCACCTTCATCATCTTCATTCACCCATAACTTGGGGAAAAGGCGCTCAATTTCCGCGGGCATAAGTCCGGCGAAAAAAGCATTTCGGGCAAAATGGGTGGCGGTGGGTAAAATAGAATAAGTCACAGCTTCCTCCTCTACCCTAAACCACTCGGTGAGCACGGGCTGAATGGTCTTCCACTGGTCGAAACGAAGATTATCAATGAGGACGACATAAACTGGAGCCGCTTTCGGATTTGAAGAAATAAGCGGAGCAATTTTTTGCCGAAAAAGCGTATGGGATAAAATGGGCGCCTCGGAAGATTTCCCTTGAATCCAGTCGAGGTATTCATCTGCTACGAAGCGACAAAACTGGGCATTGGCCTCTTGTTTTTGGTTGGTCAACACCTCTAACATGTCGGCTTCGGCATGAGAAGACAAATCCATTTCCCACTGAATGAGTTTACGGTAGGTGTCTGCCCAACCTTGCGCATCTAAATTATCTGAAATGGTCATGGACAACTGCCGAAACTCCTGCAAGTAGTTTTGGGTCGTTTTTTCTGAAATCAGTTTTTTATTTTCCAGGTTCTTTTTAATGGCCAGCAGCATTTGGGAAGGGTTTACCGGCTTGATGAGGTAATCCGCGATCCGGGAGCCAATGGCTTGCTCCATAATATGTTCCTCCTCGCTTTTGGTGACCATAACCACCGGCACTTCCGGACGAAAGGTTTTTAACTTTTGCAAGGTTTCCAAGCCGCTGATGCCCGGCATATTTTCATCTAAAAACACCAAATCGAAATGCTTTTCGGTGAACAAGGTGTAGGCATCTTCGCCATTGTTGGCTGTATGTACCTCATAACCCCGGTCTTTGAGGTACATGACATGTGGTTTTAAAAGCTCAATCTCATCATCGGCCCATAAAAGGGTGATCTTTTCCATGAATCTGGGGTTATTTTATTTTGAATAATACCTTTGTCTATCTATACAAAATAACGCATTGAAAGCCCATCACGTATCTGCACCCAAAATTTTTAACGATCCGGTCTATGGATTTATTACTGTCCACGACCCGCTCATTCAGCAACTCATTGATCATCCGGACTTTCAGCGCCTGGGAAGAATATCTCAGGTAGGTCTTTCTGCCTTGGTTTATCCCGGCTCACAACATACCCGGTTTCATCATGCGCTAGGTGCCATGTATTTGATGCAACAGGCCATTCATGTGTTACGGATGAAAGGTACGGACATTTCGGCAGAAGAAGAGCGCGGCGCACTTATTGCCATTTTACTTCATGACATTGGACATGGCCCGTATTCACATACCTTGGAAGGCACCATTGTTACCGGAACACACCACGAGGACATTTCTTTGGCCCTCATGCAACGTCTGAACCAAGAATTTCATCTTGCGTTAGATACGGCCATTTCCATTTTTCAGGGGAAATATCCGCGGAAGTTCTTTCACCAGCTTGTTTCGGGACAATTAGATGTAGACCGTTTAGATTACCTGATGAGGGATAGTTTCTACACCGGCGTGGCAGAGGGCGTTATTGGCTCAGAGCGCATTATTAAAATGATGCACGTAGTTCATGATGCATTGGTTATTGAGGAAAAAGGAATTTACTCCATTGAAAAATTCATTATTGCGAGGCGATTAATGTACTGGCAAGTGTATCTGCATAAAACCGTTTTGGGCGCAGAGGCCTTGCTTACCGCGGTGATGGATCGCGCAAGGCACCTCGCTAAAAAGGGCGAAGATTTATTCGGCACCCCGGCGTTTAAACATTTCCTTTTTCACGAAGGACCCATGGACACCTCGGTATTACTGGATGCTTTTCGCAAATTAGATGACCATGATGTCATGGCCTCCATCAAAGTATGGGCAGAAGAAAAAGATGGCCTTTTGGCAGACCTTTGCCAACGGGTCATTCATCGCAGGTTGTTCAAAGTAAAACTTCAAGCAGAGGGTTTTTCAAAGGAGGCTATTCAGGCCTGTACCACTGCGGTGGCGGAAACCATGGGACTGGAGTTGAGCGAAGCCGCCTATTATGTGAGGCACGGCCAAGTTTCCAACCAAGCCTATGATGTAGAAAAAGGAGAAATTCAGTTTCTCATGAAAAACGGGGAGCTTTTAAATTTCTTTGAAGCCTCACCTAATTTAGGGTCCGAAAACCTGGTGAAACCGGTCATTAAACATTACCTGTGCTTTCCAAAAGAAGCCCTGAAACATCCAATGGCAGCTCATTTTTAAAGCTCCATGAAAACAGTAGCAGAACTTTGTGCCCTCTTGCAAGCCTCCTATCAGGGAGACGGAAATCTTGTGCTCACCGGGTTCAATGGCTTAGAAGAAGCCGGGCCGCAAGACCTTTCCTTTTTAGCCGATGTGAATTTTACCCCATTCATTTATACCACCCACGCCGCTGCGGTGCTGGTTCCTTTGGATTTTGTTCCTGAAAAACCTTTACAAACAACCCTCATACCCGTAGAATCACCTAGGGCAACCTTGGCCCAGCTCCTTGCTTTATGGCAAAAAAATGCTGAAAAAAAATCGGGGATTCATCCTTCGGCTGTCGTCGCCGCTGATGCTTCCTTGGGTGAAAATGTTTGGATTGGTCCGCTTTGCGTGGTAGAATCCGGAGCCGTTTTGGGCGAAGGGGTGCAACTTTTGTCTCAAGTGTATGTGGGCGCAGGGGTGAACATTGGTGCCCATTCCATTTTACATCCCGGAGTCAGGTTGCTTGAAAAAACCATTTTGGGTCAACATGTGATTCTGCAAGCCAACGTGGTGGTTGGGTCGGATGGATTTGGCTACACTCCTACCACCCAAGGTTTAGCCAAAATTCCGCATTCAGGAGGCGTCCATATTGAAGATGAGGTAGAAATTGGCGCAGGCTGCACCATTGACCGCGCTGTATTTGGAAATACACGCATTGGCAAGGGAGTAAAGCTGGACAATCTAATACAAGTAGCACATAACGTGAGCATTGGAGCACATACCGTGATTGCAGCCCAAACGGGCATCGCCGGCTCCGCTCGCATTGGAGCCTACTGTAGAATTGGCGGCCAAGTAGGAATTTCAGATCATGCTGAGATCCCGGATGGTTCAGAAATTGGAGCCCAAGCAGGAATTTCAGGAAAAGGGAAAAAACCGGGTCAAAAATGGCTGGGTTCGCCCGCCATTGAAGCCCAAGAATATAAAAAGCTGTTTGTTCTTCAACGCCGATTGCCTCAGCTCATCAAAAAAATGATTATCCTTGAGGCCGAAGTGGAGCGTTTAACTCAAGGCCAGGCCAAAAAATAAGTCGAACACATGGACAACCAATACACCATAGCCGAACCCATTACTTTTTCAGGAATAGGATTACATACCGGGGTTTTCGTCACCGTAGAACTTCGCCCCGCCCAACCGAACTCAGGCATTCGCTTTTTCCGCACCGACTTAGAGCCTGCGGTAGAAATTCCTGCCGATGTAGATTTTGTGGTAAGCACAGCCCGATGCACCACCTTGGGGAAAAATGGGGTTACCTTACAAACGGTTGAACATCTTTTGGGAACCACCTATGGCATGGGTATTGACAATTTGGACATCATGGTTCAAGGCCCTGAGATACCCATTTTGGATGGAAGTGCTTTGGCCTTTGCCGAAAAAATAGCGGCCACAGGTTTGGTGATGCAAGATGCACCCCGCGCTACTTTTCGCATTCCCAGCCATCTTCGGATTGAAGATACGGAACGAGGTGCCACACTAAATGTATGGCCCAGCTCAGATTTTCAGGCCGAAGTGACCATTGACTTCAATTCCGAAGCAGTGGTTACCCAAAGTGCGTATCACCATGACGCAGCCAGCTTTGCCAGCAGCATCGCGCCTGCCCGAACCTTTGTATTCCTTCATGAATTGGAATATTTGGTGAAGAATGAATTGATTCGAGGCGGCAACTTAGACAATGCTTTAGTCTTTGTGGACCAAGTGCCTGCGCCCGAAAAACAAGCCGAATTGGCGGCCTTATTTCAGGTGGATAATGTGCAAGTAAATGGGAGTAAATTGCTCAATGAGGCCAGTTTGCGTTTCCCTAATGAACCCGCACGACATAAATTGCTGGATGTGATGGGCGACCTTGCCCTCTCCGGCGTTTTTATTCAAGGACATGTACAAGGTTTTCGTCCGGGACACGCGCTGAACACTGCGCTGGCCAAAAAAATCAAACAACTGGTACGGGAAGAAAAAGCAGGTAAAACCATGCCCGCAATCGATTTAACCCGCACCTTGTACAACATTCATGACATCATGCGCATGTTGCCCCACCGTTATCCGTTTTTACTCATTGACCGGGTGGTGGAAATGAGCGAGCAACATGTGGTAGGCATAAAAAATGTAACCATGAATGAGCCGTTTTTCCAAGGACATTTCCCCGGAAATCCGGTCATGCCCGGCGTACTTCAAATTGAAGCCATGGCACAGGTAGGTGGCATTTTGGTCATGGCCAACATGGATGAACCCGAAAAATACACGCCTTATTTCATCAAAATTGAATCGGTCAAATTCAAACAAAAAGTTCAACCTGGCGACACATTGGTTTTTTGGCTTCATTTAAAATCTCCCATTCGCCGTGGCATTTGCCACATGGAAGGTAGGGCTTTTGTGGATGGGAAACTCGTGATGGAAGGAGAAATGATGGCCCAAATTGTGCGAAACGAGGCTTAACCATGACTGAGGGTCTCTCGCTCCACCAAGTCACCAAATCCTACGGCCAAAACCCTTTGTTTGGTCCACTTGATGCCACCTTTACCGGGCCGGGGATCATAGGCATTGTGGGACCCAACGGCGCGGGAAAATCAAGTTTTTTAAAGATGTGTGCCGGATACACCGCGCCCACTGCAGGAAATATCTCATGGACATGGAAAGGCCAAACCCATTCTGACCGACAATGGGCACAATCCCATGGCATGCTCACCGGCCCCTACGTGGAGCCCATTTTAGAATTAACGGCCAAAGAACAACTCAAATTTCATTTTTCCCTAAGGCCACCCCGACAGACCGATTGGATAAATGAAGCCCTCCATTGGTCTGGATTAGAAACCCATGTGAATAGGCCATTGCGGTATTTTTCTTCAGGTATGCTACAAAAAATGAAATTGATTTTAGCCTTGGTCAGTGAGGCACATTTTGTCTTTCTAGACGAGCCTACCGCCAATTTAGACCAAGCCGGTGTCCATTTTTTTCACCGGTTGCTGCTGCATACCGCCCCTGAAAGACTTATTTTTATCGCCTCAAATCATCAAAACAGCGATTTACAATATTGTACCCAATGGTACGTTCCGGCCATGGGAAAATATCAAACTCCGGAACCCCAATAAACCAAGACATAGAAACTCCCAATTATGGCAACGACGGCAGATTTTAAAATGGGCATGTGCATTGAAATGAACAAGGATTTGTACATGATTACAGACTTCCAACGTTTTCAAACCGGCCGCGGCGGCTCCAACGTGAGAACCAAACTCAAGAGCATGACCACCGGCAAAAGCTTTGAACATACTTTTACCGGAGGAGAAAAAATTGATGTGGCCACCATTGAGCGCCGTCCACACCAATATTTGTATCGGGAAGAAGGCGGTTACGTATTTATGAATACCAACACCTTTGAACAGGTCACCATTCCGGAACCCTTAGTAGAACATGCCGATTTACTAAAAGAAGGCGCCTCAGCCGATATTATTTTTCATGCTGATAAAGAAATCCCCCTGATTTGTGAGCTTCCACAATTCATCGAATTGGAAATAACCTACACAGAGCCAGGAATTAAAGGAGACACCGCCAACAATACGTTGAAGCCTGCCACGCTAGAAACCGGCGCAGAAATCCGGGTTCCTTTGTTCGTAGAACAAGGAGAAATGATCCGAATAGATACCCGGAAGCGGGCCTATTATGAGCGTGTTAAATAATCCTGCTATATTCGTAGCGCAGATACGTACATGAAGTTTTCACACCCCATTCGTCTGGAAGAACTCTGCCAAAGTTTGGATTGTCGTTTTGCCGGCAACCCGGACCTTTTGGTCACAGGACTAAATGAAATTCACGTGGTACAACCCGGAGAGGTTACCTTTGTGGATCATCCCAAATACTATCAAAAGGCCCTGAAAAGCCCTGCTTCCATTGTGATTATTGACAAGGAGGTGCCTTGCCCGGAAGGCAAAGGATTGATTTTTTCAGACAATCCTTTTTCAGTGTTCAAAACCTTGATCAACCGACAACTCAAATTTTCTCCGGCCACCGGTTTTATTGCAGAAAGCGCCAAAATAGGCGCCAACACAGTGATTCAGCCCGGCGCCTTTATCGGGGAAAATGTCGTTATTGGCGATCATTGCCTCATTCATAGCAACGTATCTATTTATCAGGACACCGTCATTGGCAACCATGTGATTATCCATGCCAATACCATATTAGGTGCGGATGCATTTTATGTAAAACGCCGTCCGGACCATTATGAAAAATTTCCTAGTTGTGGTCGGGTGGTGATCCATGACCATGTGGAAATTGGGGCAGGATGCACCATAGATCGTGGCGTAACCAGCGACACCATC
>CAZRHR010000047.1:0-21916 GCA_964599915.1 uncultured Candidatus Competibacteraceae bacterium
AATTTGGCATATTAAAAACTAAAGGAAACCAAGAATCATTTTCAAACCAGCCAGTTGACAAAGGTTTTGTAAACGAACAAAGGACTCTTGCAGATATTGGAATTGAAGACTTTGCATCGAACTTCACTAACTAATAGAGAATGACCTTAGCTAAAGGTGATATTATTGATGTTAATCTTGGTCTACCACCCAAAGAAGTTAAAGGTCACGAGCAAGGATATGAAAGACCTTGCTTTGTAATAAAGGCTTTTAGCCATTTAGGCTTAGCCATTGTAATTCCCATTACAAGTAACAACCCAAATATTCAATTTTTACCATAGTTAAACTACTTAAGGGTTCTGGCGGTTTAACCTCTGATAGTTATGTTTTGTGCCATCAAATCAGGACCATTTCATTAGATAGAGTTATTAAAAGACGGGCTAAATTAGACAGTAAAGACATTTTAAAAATCCACTCCGTTCTTATCGACACCTTAGGGATTTAACAAATCGCAGCAGTCCTTAAAACCTAGGACTTTTTGATTTTGCTCAAGTGTGCCGGTTAACCATTTTGTCTTCCGAACCCCGCCTGCACCCAAATCCCGAAAACGCTCGTAGCCTCAAATAAACCTACAATGACTGGCCATATTAGCCAAAGCGTTAAATAACATCGTGCGAACCGCGAAAGGACAACTTTGATCGTTCTTAAATACTTTGTTTGGTTGATCATCAAAATTGGAGACCATCACCCACTCCAAAAAACGGGGCGTATTCAAAATAACGATAAGTTTAATGGTGAATAATAAATAAAAATATGGCAACACACATTTATTCTGGACGTTATACCAACAGCGGTGATATAATGTACACTTGGGACGGGAAACATATGTACAAAGGCCGGTACACCAATAGCGGAGATATACTATACACGTTTGATGGAAAGCACATTTACACGGGACGTTATACCAACAGTGGTGATATTCTGTACACCTGGGACGGAAAACATATCTACCAAGGCCGATACACTAACAGTGGAGATATACTTTACACCTTTGATGGGAAGCATATATATACAGGACGTTACACCAATAGTGGAGATATTTTATACACATTTGACGGAGCACATCTATACAAAGGCCGGTACACCAATAGCGGAGACATCCTTATGACCTTTGATGGAAGAATTCCAATGTGTTTTTTTGTGGTGATTTAAAACCAGCCTATAACCCAGCCAAAGCGCTAAAAAAGAGATAAAGTATAGCACACGCCTATTTTCCCGTATGGCCAAAACCACCTTGGCCACGCTCCGTTTCAGGCAGCACTTCTACGGCTTCTAGTTGAATGGTCACATAAGCTGCCACCACCATTTGGGCAATGCGTTCGCCGGGTTGAATCCAATAGGTTTCTTCACCCGCATGGTAAAGGATTACGCCAATTTCACCACGGTAATCGGCATCAATGGTGCCGGGACTATTCAGCACGGTTATCCCGTGTTTCAGCGCAAGTCCGGACCTTGGACGAATCTGAGCTTCATAACCTGGCGGTAAGGCTAGTTTCACTCCGGTAGGCACCAACATACGTTTTCCCGGCGCAAGGGCCATAGGGGCGTCAATGGCAGCACGTAAATCCATGCCGGCCGCACTAGCCGTACCATAAGACGGTGCATGGTCCGGATGAAAAATGGCGGGTACGTTTATTTTCTCCATCGTTTATTTTTTAAACGCAGCAAAGCATGTCGCAAATCGGGTTCCAACACCCAAACTACATATAAAAAAGGAAACAATAAGGCCGTTCTTACCAGCAGCACCCACCACAACAACTGGTTAGGCAGCCATAAGGAAACCGCATACAATGCCACGGCCAAACCAATATAAAAAAGATTTTTCGGCACTTGGTATGGAATGGGATAATGCTTTTGCCCGGTCAGGTAGGAAATGACCATCATGGCGCCGTAAGCGAAAAAAGTGGTCCATGCCGAACCATGGTAACCGAAATGTGGAATCAGCGCCACGTTCAGACCAATGGTCAGTGCGGCTCCAATCACGGAAAAAACAGCCCCATACCAAGTTTGTCCGGAAAGTTTATACCACATGGATAGGTTGATGTAAATGCCAAGAAACAAATTCCCCAGCATCAGCACCGGAACCACCGATAAGCCTTCCCAATATCCTTCGCCTCGCAGGAAATATTTGAAAATATCCAAGTAAAGACATACCCAAAGGAATATAAACGCACAAAAGGCGGTGAAAAAGTTCATGACTTTGGCATAGACCCTTCGGGCATCTGAAGCTTGGGTCAGAGAAAAGAAAAAAGGTTCTGCGGCATATCGATAGGCCTGAATAAAAATGGTCATGAGGATAGCCAATTTATAGCAAGCGCTGTACACGCCAATTTCGTGGCGGGTAAGTTCCGGATCCAAGGGTAAAAGGTATTCGAGCAAAAGGACATCTAACCTTTCATTGATGATAAAACCTAAACCGGCCAAAAGCAAAGGAAAAGCGTACCGGGCCATCTGAAGCCACAGCTTCGCATCGAAACGAGGCCGAATATGCGCCATGATTGGCATGCAAGCAACGGCTTTAACAAGTGATGCGGCCAAATTGGCAATGAAAATGTACCCTACGCCAATGTCAGGATTATATATCCACTTGACCAAAGCATTAGGTTGCCCACCGGAGGAAATAAATTCCTGCCGACAATACACCAGAAAAAAGAGATTTAAGCCAATGTTCACCCCAATATTGGACAAAGTAATCAGGGTAAACCGGTAGGGTCGTTCGGCCAGACGCAGCCAAGCCATAGGTAAGGCGGTGAGGGCATCTAAACCAATGATGAGCCCCAGCCAAATGACAAATTGCGTCTTATCCGGTTGCCGGAGCCAAACCGCAATATCAAATTGATACGCAAAAATGAACACCCAGAAAAGGCTGGTGGTGACCAAAATCGATATCATGGCGGTAGAAAAAGCCAAGGCCTTGTCTTTGGTGCGGGTGGCAAAATGAAAAAGTGCCGTTTCCATCCCGTAGGTAAGTAAAACCAAAAGAATGGCAATGTAGGCGTACGCCACAGCATATTCTCCAAAGGTTTCCTCGGAAAAAATACCAGTGTACAATGGCGTGAGTAAATAATTGAAAATGCGCCCCAAAATGGTACCCAGACCATAAACGGCCGTGTGGCCGATGAGTTTTCGTATGGGATTTTTATGGCTCAATGCCACAAAGGTAAAAGAAAAATGAGGTCCTTTCCTTTCTTTAGCAAGGGAAGAATCAGGAAATAGAACCTGACTTTGCTAAATGAAAATAAAGCGTTGGTATCCTCCTTTTCCAAACAAGCTCAGCCCCCAATGAATGAAAAGACCAGAGACCTGCCACATGCCGAATCTATGGCAAACGCTGTCTGTTGTTTTGGAGAAAACGGAACATCTGGGTACGCAGCACAGGGGCCGTTTGGATGAGCAACTGTTCATGCGTTGGAAAAGCGACAGGTCCGCGTTGGAGCGCAGCAGCCGAAGCACGAGAGATGGCCCGAGAATCTCCTCTGGCACGCGCATATGAATGAGAGAAACTAGAAGATGCATTCAGGCGTTCCTGGGCTACCAATTGTCCGTTGACACCTTCTAAAATCCGCATTTCACCGCGTACTGCAGCCTCTTTAGATTGCTCAAAAGTGGTAATGATTGCAGTTACTTCTCTGTATACCGGAATTTTGATGCGGTTGCCGGAGGAGTCACGAGCTACGGAGCCGTCCGGATTTTTTTTGTATTCCCAACCGTCCTCAATGTTGGCTTTTTCAGTGGTGCGGGTTTCACGTTGGCGCTCCGGCGACACGAAAAGCTCATTGATTTCCACTTCTACAAAGTAGTGGTAAGGCACATTGAATTCTTGTATTCGGCTGAACTCGACCCATTCTGTATTGGCGGAAGATACATCAATGCGGGTGATGTCCTGTTCCAAAGAGGTGGGTAAGCTAATGTTGCCTTGGGGTTGAATGGTCACGAGGACTTTGGTGGTTCCGGCTTCTTTGGCGGCCTTGAGTCGTTCGGGTAAATCCTTATAGTTGGGCATAAGCGTGGAAGCATCCCGAAACTTGGCAAAGGCTTCTCTGGCGGCGGTTCTGGTATTTTTTTGCATGAGGTCTTGACCCGACTGGTACAATTCGGCCACGGCCATTTGCTTGGTTTCATTTAACTCATCGGTATAATCCCGGAATTCAAACACATCATTGGAGACCAGTTGGGTTCTGGGTTTGGGAATTCGGCGGATGGTACCTTGTCTGGCTTCGAGCCGGCGATAGATGTTGTGGATGTATTGAAACCTTCTGGCATCATCTTGTCTTTGCTCCCATTGTCGGATTTCTTCAAAATCCTTTTCATTGGCTAAGCGATAGGCTTCGGCCACCAGCTGAAGGGTTTTTATATCGTCCGGTTTTTTATGAAGTCTTTGCGCACCTGCATGGATGGTACCCTCGTAATCGCCGCGGGAAAAAGCAGATTTGGTGGGATTGCAGCCTGCCACAAAGAAAAAGACAGACAAAATGAAAAAGGGAAGGAAACGTTTAACCATAACACGAAGGTAAATAAAACTCAGCGAGGTCGCTAAGGCAATTTCAATGCCAAAAATAAGATAAAGTCAAAGGTGGTATATTTGTGCCATGGGGATGCTATCCAAATTTTTCAAACGCCTGTTGCGTTGGTTTTTACAAGGCCTTGTGTTGGTACTTCCTTTGGGCGTTACCACCTATTTATTGTATTTGGCATTCCAGACTTTGGATGGTTGGTTTCCGGGGCAGGTGCCGGGATTGGGCATTGTGTTGGTGGTAGGTGCGGTCACCCTCATAGGTGCGTTGGGCTCCACGTTCATTGCAAAGCCCTTGGTGCGTTATGTAGAAAAAATGCTGAACCGTGCGCCTTTGGTTAAGGTGATTTACGGTTCTGTGCGAGATTTGCTAACGGCCTTTGTGGGAGAAGAAAAAAAGTTCAATCAGCCGGTGTTAATTAGCTTTGGTCATGAGCCTGGGGTGAAGCGACTGGGTTTTCTAACCATGGAACAGACAGGAACTTTGGGCTTGCCGGAAGGTTATGTAGGCGTTTATTTGCCCCACAGTTATAATTTTTCAGGGAACTTGGTTTGGGTGCCCGGGTCATGGGTAGAAAAAGTGGATTGGCCGAGTGCTGAGGTAATGAAGTTGATTGTGAGTGGCGGGGTGGTGGTGCCGAAGAAGGTTGAATGAAGGCAAACCTTATTCATTAATGGAGGTTCTAGACACCTCTTTAAGCCATGCTTGAAAATCTTCCACACCCACTAAATTGAGTTTACGGGTAATGCGATATTTTTTTGAAATGGCACTTTCATGACTAATCTGGAGGAGAGCAGCGATATCTTTATAGGACAGGCCAATTTCCACCATAGAGCAAAACTCAATATCTGCCTTTGAAAGGAAAGGGAATTTCGTTTTCAGTGTATCAAAAAAAATGGGATTAGCCAATTGCAATTTTTCCAGAAGGATTTGTAAGCTCTTGCTGCCCGGATTAAAATCCTTGAATTTGATGGCTACATCAGATTGCTCATCCTTAAATTCTGATTTAAAGCTATTTAGCTCTTCATTAAGTAAAGCGATTTGAAGGGCATTTCCCAGAATTTCATTCTTTTGAATTTCAATAACTTTAGCTTTTTCAGAAGATACCAATTCTTCAAACTTCAATTTATCCTGAAGCAATTGCTTTTCAGCTGCCGCCATTTTTAATTCTTGGTGGAAGATTTTCCTGCGTAAACGATAGGTATATAACCCATAGAGAAGCAGGGCGAGGCTAATGAACAGCGCCAGGGCGGTGATGATTAAATTGCTTTGCTTTAGTTCCAATTCCTGGGACAGCACGCGTTTTTGCTGTTGCAGAAGATGGTTTTCAAAATGAGATTGAATCATGTAAAGGTTGGTTCGATTGTACCTTTCTTTGATGTCATCCATCAAACTTTTTCCGCGTTTAAGTAGTTCAAAAGCCGCATTGAAGTGTTGAAGTCCAGCTTCTGTCTCAGAAAGCAGTTCAAAATAAATGGCTTGGTCCCATTCTGGGGAAATGGATAAAATTTGACTTTCATCAATCCGTGAAGCCAAAGCCATGGCTTTAACAAACTGGTTGGTTTGGTTGAGGAACCTGAGATATTCAATACAAACTGAAAGAGAATAATGGGCCGGACGATCAAAGACACGTTGAATGGTTTTTTGAAACCAGACATCGGCGAGTTGGTTCCTTTCAAAATAGACATGAAGCCTAGCCATTTTTAATTCTGCCAAAGAAAGCCAATAAGGATTCTGGAAGCGTTCCAAGCCTTCCAAAAGGTTTTTAAGAGAAGATTCCGCCTCCTTCCATAATTTCAATTGAAGTAAACATTCCGTATAACTTAAGAGGCTAAGCAAATATTTATCCTCCAACTGTTGGGCCTGAAAATAAGGCATGATTTCTTCCAAAACCTCTTTGGCAGCGGTCCAATTGGCTTCATTGATAAAATAATTGGCCAGTTTTTGCTTTTCCACGTGTCGGGAACGTGTGGAGACGCTATCTGAGCCTTGAAGCAAAAAGATGGATTTTGAAATAAATTGGATAGCCAGCTCTTGGTTTCGAATCAATCCATAGCAGGCAGCCATTTCTCCATACACTTTACTTAGAGCAACCTTATCGCCCTGTTGCTTCGCTACATCTTCGGCACGTATTAAAACCACCATGCCATCTTCAATACGGTTCATGTTGCGTAACACGGAGGCTTTGTTCACCAAAAACCCGCTGTATTGGCGGTCTTTTTCCGTTAAAAAAGAAATGGATTGGTCAAAGGAAACAATAGCTGAATCCAACTTCCCTTGTATGGCAAAGCAAATCCCTAGAATATTCCACTCGTTAGCTTTTAAGGTATCCGGTAAATCAAGAGGGAAATTTCGGATACGCTGGACCAATTTCTGCTGTGTGAGGGCCGGCTGAACAAAAATATCTTTGAACAACTGTACTTGCTCCTCTGCCACTTTTTCATCTCGCCCCAGCTCTTGGGAGTGTATTTGGCAACCGAAAATCCAAAAACAAAAAAACAAAAAACAAGGGTGGAAGAAAGTGGGGAGACGAAGCATGTATTTTTTTTGGACAGTCACAAATATAAAAATGTAATACTTGACAATGACTTAATTCTTGAAATAAAACAATAATGTGTTAAACAAAAACAAAAAACAAGAGAAAAAATAAAGCAAACCTCAGGAGTATTTTCAATTTTAAAGAAAAAAAGGAGTGTGAAAGCCGAGGTTTTTTGAGTTTATTTTAAATGGTTTCTATTTGAAAATCAAAACGTTTTAGGTCTGTCTATATTTTGTCTATGATGCCAAAAAATGGAATACAGTCCATCAAGCGTATCATTGTCGACATCTCAGAAACCAGAAAGTAAAACTTATGCAATTAAAAACAGTAATCCGGCCCCTGCTTTTACCTTTGGTCATTTTGGGATGGTTATTGAGTCTGTCAGTCCAATCTCAAAACCCCGTATCCGTTGCCTCGACTGGAGGAACGCCTTTGGCAAGTTATCCTACCCTAAAAGATGCATTTGATGCCATTAACGCCGGAACACACCAAAACAGCATAATCATTGAGGTTACGGATCATGTGACTGAGACCTCTTCCGCTGTTTTGAACGAAAGCGGTAGCGGCTCTTCCAATTATACTGATATTCTCATTCGGCCTTCTGGGGGGACAAATCGGACCATTGAGGGGAACATCAATGATGCACTAATTACGCTAAATGGTGCGGACCAAGTCACGATTGACGGATTAAATTCCGGAGGCAACACCCTTACCCTTCGCAATACAAGTACCCTTACCTCGGCCTCAACGGTGACATGGATTGGGGGTGCTTCCAACAACCTTTTGACGCGTTGTACCATAGAAGGGTCCACCACGGGAAGTACTACAGGAAGTTTAGACCGAGGTATTCTATTTTTCAGTACGGGTGGAAATTCCAATAATACTGTAAGTCTTTGCAGCCTTTCGGCTGCTGGTAGCAACCGTCCACGCAATGTGGTTTTTAGCTTTGGGACAAGTGGGCAGGAAAACCTCAACAATACCTTACAAGACAACCATGTCTACAATTTTCTCAGCCTGGCTGCACCCTCATTTGGAATCCATTTAGATGCGCATACCAGCCAATGGACTTTGACAGGGAATAGCTTTTTTGAAACCACCACTTTCTCCCCTACATCTGCCGTAGAATATAGAATCATCGACATCACGAACAGTTCAGGAAATCAGTTTACCGTTACCAACAATTTCATTGGCGGCTCACAAGCCTCTTGTGGAGGAACAGCTTGGAATAAAACCGGACAAAACAATACTTTTTACGGATTATATCTGGCCGTAGGCAATACTACCGCCTCAGAAATTCATGGCAATACCATCCAAAACATCTCTTGGAGCAATCTTGGCGGTTCTTCTTGGTATGCCATGTGGATTCATGCCGGGTTGGTGAACCTTGGTACGAACCAAGGCAATGTGATTGGCTCGACAGTTGGTACTGGAAGCATTGTTTTCACAAGCTCTAATTCAGGTGTGGGTTGGTATGGAATTTTTCTAAATAACAATGCCGTGGTCGATTGTCGCAACAATACCATTGGCGCCATTACTGTGTCGGCAAGCGCAGGAACCAATGCCACAAATTTCTGGGGAATTCACAAAACGGGTGCCGGAAACACCACCATTTCACAGAACACCATTGGCCATGCCGGAACGCCACAAAGCATTCAAATCACATCAACCTCAACAAGCAATGCCCAAACCATGTTTGGTATTCAAAGTTTAGGTACCGGAAATGTGACCATTTCAGATAATACCATTGCCCACCTATTTAACGGAACCACAAATAGCAATACTTCTACCCTGGGTTATGTCCATGGTATTCAAGTAAGCGCCGGAACCAATATCATTCGCAACAACACCATCCAAAACCTAAGTATTGGGAATGCCAACACCAATGGACTCAATACGGCCTCAGTGGTGGGAATAAGTTTCAATTTTACCACCGCGGCAGCACAAGAAATTTCTGGAAACACCCTATTTAACCTTTCAAACACCCGAAGTGATTTCTCTGGCAGTATCATTGGCATTTATTATAATGGCTCCACCACAGCCAGTCAGGTGTCCGAAAATCATATTTTCGGTCTAAGTGTAGATGCCGCGACCACAGCGGCAAGCGTGTATGGCATTCGGGTCAATGGTGGTTTTACCACCTATGCGAACAATTTGATACGGCTTGGCGGAAACACAGAAACCATCCTTTATGGTTTATTCGATAATGGCGCTAGCGGAAGCACTCAACTGTATTTCAACACCATTTATTTGTCCGGTGCGCCAACCAACGGGACCCCTTCCAGCTTTGCAATTTACAGCAATGGTTTCGGAAATGTTCGCAACTTCCGTAATAACATCTTAGTGAATGCACGCACAAACAACGGAGCGTCCGGAAATCACTATGCCCTTTGGTTAAATTATGGGGTGTCCTCCAATCTAACGTTAGAATACAATACCTACTTTTCAAATGGTACAGGGGGCATTTTAGCACGATACAATGCCGCGGACGTCAATAGCCTGCCCATTGTCACAGACCGAGATTTGACCAGTTTTCAAATTGACCCAAATTTCACCAACCCATCGGGAAACACGGTTACTGATTTTTTACCTCAGGCTAACCAGCTTTCGGGACTTGCCATAGCAGGAATAACTACAGATATTTTAGGAAACAGCCGAGGCCAGCGGGTTTCTTTGGGAGCTCTTCAATATCAAACGCTGGGCCGCATTCAAGTTCAATCTACTGGAGGAAGTGTCACAGATACCACCTACACCCTTCTTAAAGAAGCCTTTGATGCATTAAATGCAGGGATCCAAACGGGCTCTATTGTCATAAAAATTAATGCCAACACCATAGACAATACGTTACCGGCCGTGTTAAATGAAAGCGGAAGTGGTGGTGCAAACTACACCGATGTAGTCATTTATCCAACCGCTGCAAATACTCTTTTGAAAGGCAGTATCGATGCGGGTTCACTTATTCAGTTGTCGGGTGCAGATCGGGTGGTCATTGATGGCAGGGTTAACAGAACAGGTAGCACCATTGATTTAGAGCTTGAAAACTCTTCATTAACAAGTGCTTATATTTTGCATTATCTCAATGACAGCCAACAAGACACCTTAAGGTTTTGCCGCCTGAAAGGGCAATCTACGGCCATGGTTTTAATGGGACAGGGAAGTGCCATAGGCAATACGGACATCGTCATTGAAGACAATTTTTTCACACGGGTTACAGGGGGTATTGGTCCCACCCATTGTGTAGAATCAAATACAGGAGGAACTGGCCCACTCAATAGAGACTTGTTTATTCGGAGAAATGAATTTGCCAACTATTTCAGAAATGGTAGTGGTACAGGAAGTGCCATCAACCTTTTGAACTGTACCCATGTAACCATAGACGCCAACAGCTTTTATCATGACATCATAATAAATGTGAGCGCCGGGCCTATTACTTGGAATACCATTCGGATCAATTCTTCTACGGGTCATGGATTCAACCTTACCAACAACTTCATTGGCGGAAGTTTACCCCAGTGCCAAGGGACCTATTTCGAAGGAGGCAATACGACAGGCTTGAATCCAGGTTTTAATGGCATGCTTCTCAATGTTTCTGACCTCGTTGGGGAAGAAAGCTATATTGATGGCAATACCATTGCCAACATTTTATGGAGAAACACCCAAATTACCACAGGACAACCTTGGGCCGGCATTCGTGCCAGCGGAAATGTGATTATTGGTGGTCAGGCGCCCAACCTGATTGGGTCGCAAACCCTAAACAATTCCATTTATCTCGTAGCAAGTGGTGGAGGTGCCCATGGAATTGCTGTGGGAGGAAGGGCTGAAGTAAAGAATAACGTTGTGGCAGGTGTAGTGTTAGAAACTACTTCTGTAGAGTTTGTTGGTATTTTGGCACAAGGTGACAATATTATTGAAGGCAATACCATTGGCAGTTCATTGGCCCAATCCATTTCACATACAGCCAATGGAGGTATTTTAACCGGCATCAAGCTTTTAGGAGCCATTACCGCTGTGGCAAAAAACAACACCATCCAACAATTAGCCATTACTAATTCTACCGCCAATTCTGGGGTTGTGCGAGGAATTTTAGCACAAAAAGCGTCTACCGGTACCAACTCGAACTTTACGGTAAGAGACAATACCATTCGCGAACTCTCGACCCTTCAAACAGGTTCGGCAGCTAGAATCAGAGGAATAGAAGCGGATGACAATGGCTTTAGCGGGGCGTTCGTCCTTGCTATTGATAGCAATACCATCTCTCAGCTCCAGACCGTAAATAACAATCCCAACACCAATGTAAATGCCGGATTAATTGGAATTTATGTACAAAATGCATCCATTTCTTCTATTGCCGTCAACGATAATCAGGTTTCCCAACTCATCAATACATCCACTGCTTATTCCGGACATATGGCAGGTGTGGTTATGAACTCAACCTCTACCAACACCCAAGTGCAGCGCAATTTTGTCCATCAATTAAGCTTAGCCTCCAACAACACCTCCGCTGTTGCATATGGATTATACATCCATACAGGCATTCCACAAGTGGTGAATAATATCATTGCCATTGGAGAAAATTCACCTGTGGAATACATTGGTATTGGAGACTATAGTGCAACAAGCAGTGGCACCCGCAGTTTTTATTTCAATACCGTCCGGATTGGGGGAAGTCCAACCACCGGCGATCGGCCAAGTGCCGCATTTTGGTCCAATTCAGCCACCGGAAACAAAGATTATCAAAACAACTTATTGGTGAACAACCGGACAAATGCAGGTTCTGCCACCGGAAAGCATTATGGTTTGGTGTTAAATTATGCCACGGTAAATAACCTCACCCTAGAGTTCAACAATTACTTCGCAAATGGTTCAGGGGGCGTCTTAGGACTTTTCAACAGTTTGGATGTAAGCACTTTACCCTTATTATCTGAAAGTGATTATACCAGTTTCGATGTAAACCCATTGTTTGCCAATCCCACAGGCACCAACGCTGTTGATTTTTTACCTTCTGAGCCACTGCTTTGTGGGAATGCCATTTCAGGTATAACCACAGATTATGGAGGGAACTCCAGAAACACACTGCATGCCATAGGTGCATGGCAGTATAATGTTGTTGGCCGTGTGGATGTAGACACCGTCACAGGAACTTTGCTTGGAACGTATGCTAACCTTAGAGAAGCGCTGGATGCCATTAATAATGGAATCCATCAGGGGAATCTACATGTGCGCATCAAGTACAATACCTTTGAAAGCAGCACAGCCTCCATTCAAAGGTCTGGTGCAGGCAGCGCCAACTATTCACGCATACTCATGACCCCTTCGGGAGGACGAAATGTGGCGGTAATTGGTCGGTTTAATCTTCCGCTGTTGCTTTTAGACGGCGCATCTCAAGTAAAAATTGATGGATTGAACAGCGGAGGCAACGCTTTGCGTTTTATTCAATTTAGCACAGGTAGCACCGCACCTACCATAGGATGGCTCAATGGTGCAAGCCAAGACACCCTGACCCGATGCACGATTTTAGGTGCAACCTCAGCAAGTGGAACTGATCAAAACGGGCGTGGCGTTTTATGGTTTGGCACCTCCAGCGGCCCCACAGGAAACAACCAAAATGTGGTATCCTTTAACCAGATTTCACAAGCTGGGTCCACGACTACCACAAGACCAGTAAACGCCCTTTATTCCTTCGGTTCCGCAGGACTGGCAAATACCGGCAACAAAATCGAAGGAAATGAATTTTACAACTTTTTCCGCCCCACCAGCTCGTCTTTTGGAATCCACTTACTTTCACATTCTACCCAATGGATCATCCTGAATAATAGTTTCTATGAATCCACTACTTTATCTCCAAATACCACTGCGCAATATCGTGCCATCAACATAGAAAATACCAGTGGCGATGGGTTCCAAATTACAGGTAATTATATTGGAGGATCAGCAGTTCAATGCGGAGGAACACCTTTTATCAAGACAAATTCCACCAATGCAAATAACATCTTTTACGGTATTTACCTCGCCTGCGGAAGTCCAGCCAGTGAAGTTCAAGGAAACATTATTCGCAACATACAGTGGACCAATACAGCCAGCGCTGCCATGTACGGTATTTGGATTCATACAGGAACTGTCAACGTAGGTACCCAATCAGGAAACATCGTAGGTGACACAACCGGCAATGCACAAATTCAATACATCTGTGGTTCTTCGGGTGGAGGATTTTATGGACTTTATTTTGCCGCCAATGCAGTAGTCAATGCACAGCAAAATGTGATTAACGCCATTACAGTAAATACACTTAACAGCCAGCATGCTGCTAACTTTTGGGGCATTTTTAAAACCGGTGCTGGGACCACGACCATCCAGAACAATACCATTGGCCATGCTTCAAATACCCACAGCATCGAGGCAATCTCACTTTCTACCAGCAACGCACAAACCCTCTATGGCATTCGTTCCGAAGGCAATGGAAGTATTCAGATTACCGGCAACCAAATTGGGCATTTGACCAATAGAACCACAAATACCTCTACAAGTACCTTAGGTTTAGTCCAGGGTATCTACGTGGGTGGTGGCACCCATGTGGTCACACAAAATCGTATCCATCATTTGGAAAATGCCAATCTCAATACCAATGGTTTACAAAATGCGTCGGTTGCCGGCATTTGCTTTTTCAATGCGGCGTCAGCAGCCCAACAAGTATCAGAAAATCAAATCTATCAATTGTCCAATGTGAATCCCGCTTTTAACGGTACCATTACAGGTTTGTTTTATCATGGGGGAACCACCTTAAGCCAAGTTACCCGAAACCTCATATATGACTTGTCCGTAGATGCAAATTCAACCAATGCCAACCTATATGGATTGCGCATCAATGCCGGGCAGACCAATTTTGTCAACAACATTATTTACCTCAATCCAAGCACGGCTACAACCGTTTTTGGATTGTTTGAAAACGGCTTATCAGGAAACCATAATAACATCTATTTCAACACCATCACCATAGATGGGCAACCCACAGACGGGAGCAATGCCAGTTATGCGCTTTGGAGCAATGCCAGCACCAATACAAGGAACTTTAGAAACAACATTTTAGCGAACCAACGCTCGAACACAGGCAGTGCCTCTGGTACCCATTACGCGATATACTTCAATTATGCTGTTAATACCAACCTCACCTTGGACTTCAACAATTATTGGGTTTCGGGTCAAGGAGGAGTACTTGGATTTTACAATGCCGCCAATGTAACCGCACTTCCCATGGTGCCATCAAGGGATGCTTCCAGCGTGTCTACAGCTCCCAATTTCTCTAATGCGAGCCCTGTTTCTGCTGCTAATTTTTATCCTAAAGTCCAATTAATGGGAACCGATTTGGCCGGTTTTGGGATAGATTACAATGGATCTATTAGAACAAGCCCACCAAGTTTAGGTGCATTAGAAGCCTTTGTATGGACAGGTGCTACAAATGACAATTTCAATGTGTCCACCAACTGGGCGGGTGGTGTAGTTCCCGTAGAAAATGCAATGGTTCGATTTGCAGCCGCCCCTGCCCAGCCTTGTTTATTGGACCAAAACCGTCGGCTGTCTAGTATCATCAATCAGCAAGCCACCCATGGATTTCACCTTAATGGATTTCGGCTTATCCTTACAGATACCTTGGAGCTAAGCAATGGGGCCTACATAACAGCCAACAGCCTTGGAAGTCAACTATATATCCAATCTTCTAAAAATCAAAGTTTGGATGCCAACCAGTTCTCCGGACAGGAAGTATATCAACTCCGTTTGGATTGTTCCGGTGGCACAACCCTTTCAGGCGCGCTTACTATTTTAGATCAATTGACCCTAGATCAAGGAATCGTAACGCTTTCTGCAGGAGACTTAACCATTGGTGGCCTGGCGGGAACACCAGATTCAGCTACCTACATACGAACCACAGGCGCAGGGGCATTAAAGACTAGCATTGCCAATGGAGCATCTTTTACTTTCCCTGTTGGTCAATCCACTTACAATCCCGTTACCATTACCAACCATACCCCAACCGACACATTTTCTGTGAAAGTAAGAGATACCGTGCCAAACAATGCCTTTTTAAATGATGCAACCTATGTGAATCGGACCTGGGACATTTCTAAGCAACAGGCCAACACTGCGCCGGGAATTGATTTCACTTTTCATTGGAAAGCAAATGAAATCATAGCCAATCAGGGACCATTAACCCAAGCCTTATTGAACCACTTTAATGGAAGTGTTTGGCAAAATGCCAGTGGAACCGGATTAACCACCGGACAAAATGGAGTAGCAGTAGCCCTCAACCATACCGGCTACGTAGGGACCTTCTCGCCCTTTGCCATTTCAAGTGATGTAACCCCATTACCCGTTGACTTAATCCATTTTTCAGCCACTTGTGAGGCACAAGATGTGGCCATTCGTTGGATCACTGCCGCGGAAATCAACAATAGTCATTTTGAGTTGGAACAATCCGAAAATCTGGTGCATTGGCAAACCATTGGACGCATTTCCGGACATGGTACCAAAAACACGCCTACCCATTACCAACACCTCCTTCCAAAATCCTCTCTTTCTAATGGACGGTTTTTCCGATTAAACCAAATAGATGAAGATGGAATGCATACGCACCATGCGCCCATAAGTGTTATGAAGGATTGTCCAGCATCCAATTTACCCCTCTATATTTTCCCGAATCCGTCTAAAGGTTTGTTTTTCATTTCGCATGCCCCAGCTCATTCTCATTGGACGCTTGTAGATGCCATGGGAAAAACATTGGCCTCATTTAAGGCTGATGAGGATGGACAAATTCAATGCGATGTAGCTTTGCCAAATGGATTGTATTTCCTCAAAAGCGAAACTAAAACATTTAAAATAGTCATCGCTCCGTAAGGCCAACAAAAAAATCAAGAGGATTCCTTTCCTATACCTAGAGAAAGGAAACCTTCACTTGCTTGCTAAGCTATAACATAAAGAGGTAAAATAGATACACCACATTAGAAAGGATAAAACTTCGTCAAATAGTCTGGAAACTTCAAAATCTCCACAACCACTAAAACTTCAACCGCAAAACTATTTCAGATTCAAATCACTTTATTTGTAGTACTTTTTAAAGGCATTTTGTAGGGAACCTTGAGCCTATGCGCACAAACGTATTTGTTTTTGATGCCTCCTTTTGGGCGCCTGTAAGAAGAAGCATCTATGCGTGGCTTTTTCGCTGGCAGCCCAAAATACTCGCCAAATTTTTTTCGGACAATTATGCCAATATCCTTCCCTATCATCCTGGTGAACAGGATGTAAAAAAAGTCCAGCAACTGCTTTCACCCGAATCCATAGACCTGCCTCCTTATTTGCCGTCAAAGGAGGTCGCTCCCTTTTGGTCGCCTCCGTGGTTTTATCATCGGTTGGACCGAAAAAGCGTCGAATACATTGAAACCGGACAGGTTTTCATTTTTCCTGAAGGCATACAAGTTTCCGAATGGGGCATTTCCGAACGGCCGCTGATGTATCCATCCGAAAAACGGACCCTCACCCCCCTACTATGTGCTCAGAAAACGTTTGGAAACCAAGCACATTATTCAGGCTAAGCAGGTCCTCCATTTACACAACCGATGGTCTTATAACAATTACTTCCATTGGATTACAGAAACGCTGACCCGTTACATGTTGTGGCTGGAAACCACCACAGACCCTCAGATTCCCCTTGTGCTTCCGGAGCAAGTGCCTTCCTTTGTGCTCGAATCGATTCGACTCCTTCATCCCACACAAAACTTTATTCTTCTTCCCTCGGACGCCCTACTTTTTGCCCAAAAATGTAGCTATGTGGATCAGTATTACATGAGTCCGCCCATTTTAAAGCGCCTTGTACAAAACATTAAAAATCGATTAGACCAGCCTAATCTGGAAATCAAGCCCTTCCGACGTCTTTTTATATCGCGAAAAATGGCAAGCGCCAGAAGAATTTTAAATGAAGATGCCTTAGCACCTATTCTCGCCAAGTTTGACATTGAAGTAATTTGTCTTGAAAACTACTCCTTTGAGGCGCAAGTACGACTTTGCCAAGAGGCCCATTTACTCATTGGCACCCATGGCGCCGGACTTACCAATGGCATTTTTATGCCGGAAGGCTCACAGGTCATTGAAATCACCTCGAAAGATATTCTGCAACCACCCAACCTCCGCTACTGCTACTTTAGTTTGATTTCCTCCATGAACCTGCATTATGAAGCTTTTTTGGCCCAATCAAATGAAGAACAGGAACTTCAAGCCGACCTTTGGGTATCGCCGGAACGATTGGAGGCCTTATTGACCCAAATCTTAACAAAGGATCACGTTCAATACAGGCTCGCCTAAAAAAGCAAGGACAACAATCTTATCCTTCTTTCCTCCAAACGACCTGGGTTTGAGAAAAAATCAAAACGCAGTCATAAAGTGCGACATGTTTTGTCTAATGGTTGTAAGAGCGCCATAGATAGCAAAGGATAAAACTACCCTCCCTATTCATAGAAACGTGAAGGCCCAAAAGCATCTAGTGCTCCAGCCAATAGAAGCATCAAACGTTTACCACTCAATATACACCACACCGGCTGCGCCATTTCCCCCTTGGTAATACGGTCCGGCATAGCCGCCGCCACCGCCACCGCCGCCAAAACCACGACCACCTTTGGCGGAGCCACTATTCACGCCATCGGAGCCATTCACAGAAAAGCCTGCTATTTGCACGCCGCCACCACCGCCGCCGCCGGAATGGGACGTGGTACCACCGGCACCTCCAGCACCTGCCGTAATGGCAAGACCTCCGGAAAATAACGCCAATGAATTGAAATCACCGCCACTACCGCCGGAATACGTACAAGAGCCGCCAGATGCACCATTGGTACCACCGCTAGGCCCCGGATTTCCGGAGTTACAACCGCCACCGCCACCACTGCCGCCACTGCCACCTGAGGTGGAATTGCCTGCGCCGTTGCCGCCACTAGCCGTTAGAATACCAGAAATACTACTAGAGCCTCCACTGGTTCCGGAACCACCGCCATTGGGACCACCCGTACCACCTGTTCCTACCGTAATGGTATAATTTTGTCCGGGCGACACGGCATAAGTTCCTGTGCGCACGTGACCGGATCCGCCACCACCACTGTGACCACCGCCACCACCGCCGCCGCCGCCTACTACGCACACGCGAATCGACGTAACCCCGGCCGGTACGGTAAAAGTTCCATTTGAAGTAAATACCTGATAAGGTGGAACCGTTACTGTAACGGTTCCTGTATCTGAACTACACCCACTTACAATGGCCACCACTTTATAAGTTCCTTGATTCACCACCTGAAAATTGGAAATGGTAGGATTTTGCTGGGTCGAAGTGAAACCATTGGGGCCGATCCATGCGTAAGTAGCACCCACCACATTACTGGCGGTCAACTGAAGACTATTTCCTAAGGGAACAGGGCCATTGGAGGTCGCTGTAGGCTGGGCGGGTTTCGGACTTATCGTCACACTCACGTTTTGCGCCGATGAGGTACATCCGGCCACCGTAGCCGTTACATTATATAATCCACCGGCCGCCACTCCAGCAGAAGAAATACTTGGATTCTGATTGGTCGAAGTAAATCCGTTTGGGCCCGTCCACTGGTAAGTGGCACCGGGAAGTGTATTGGCAGTTAAGTTAATGGTGCCACCTTCACAGGTCGTGGGCACTGAACCCGCCACCAATTGAAAAGGACATTCAAAACAAGATTGACGCCAACCTGAACCATTGAACAAATTCATACACTGGGTGGTGGTGTTGAAAATCAACAAGCCCGCCGCCGGACTTACAATCGCATTGCGCTGTGCCTCCGTCAAACGCGGAATCAACACCCCACGATCCTGAAAATCTATATCTAAACCTGCGCTGGGATGCGGAGCCGAACCCGTCGCATTGATACCTACATTCTGCGCCCCTAAAGAAGTGGCGGCCAAAAACATGGAAAAAAGCAAAACTTTCATGCATCCAAGGTGATGATTTTCATTGAAAAAACATGAAGCATGTAAGAAACCTAACCATGTTTTAACAACAACAACCTTCAAGGGTAGAAAATCAAAGCATTTTTCTGCAGAGAAGTCTTGAAAAAAAGACTGGCCCCCTCCCCCAATCATTCATAACCTAAATTTAACCTTTGATAATGAATACGTTAAAAATGGACTAATCGACATCTTCATACTCCACATACTCTGAGCCGTCCGGGAGTTTTCCTCTTCCTTTTTCCTTTAAATCAATCGTTTTCGACTGACGCACAGTGGGTTTTGGCTTAGGACGACGCACCATCCATTGAAAAATAATCCTGGCCAAAGACCATACAATCACCAGAAAGAATACCGTTTTAAGGATCGCCCATAGTTTCATACCCCAAAGGTAAGAATGCCTAAATTCACTCCGCGGAAATCTTTCTTTTATGCCCCGAAATCATGCGATTCAATCGGTCCTTATTTTAGGTTCCGGACCTATTCTTATTGGCCAAGCCTGTGAGTTTGACTATGCCGGATCTCAAGCCGCCCGTGCCCTTAGAGAAGAAGGCATCACCGTAAGCCTCATCAATTCCAACCCAGCCACCATCATGACCGATCCGGTCACTGCTGACCATGTGTACCTTTTACCCTTGGAACCCGGCTCCGTACGGCAGATTCTGGAAGAAAGAAAAATCGATGCGGTCCTGCCTACCATGGGCGGACAAACCGCTTTGAACCTTTGCAAAGCCTGCGCAGAAATAGGGCTTTGGGAAGAATTCGGAGTAAAAATTATTGGGGTGGACATCGAAGCCATTGACCGCACTGAAAACCGCGAGCAGTTCCGCCAACTCATGCACGACATTGGGGTGCCCGTGCCGGCGTCGGCCGTAGCCCATTCCTTTTTAGAAGGAAAAGACATCGCCCAAAAACTTGGATTTCCCCTGGTTATTCGCCCTTCCTTTACCCTCGGCGGCAGCGGAGGCGGCTTTGTCCACACCAAAGCAGAACTCGATGAACTCTTGCTGCGCGGTCTTAAAGCCAGCCCCATCCATGAAGTGCTTGTGGAAAAAAGCATTTTCGGATGGAAAGAATTTGAACTCGAACTTTTACGCGATGACGCAGATAACGTAATCATTATTTGCACCATAGAAAACATGGACCCCATGGGCATTCATACGGGCGATTCCATCACCGTAGCGCCCGCCATGACGCTGCCTGATACCGTTTTTCAACGGATGCGCACCATGGCCATCCGTATGATGCGTGCCATTGGTCATTTTGCCGGAGGCTGCAACGTACAATTTTCACTGCATCCCGAAACAGAAGAAATCTGCGCCATTGAAATCAATCCCAGGGTCAGCCGTTCTTCCGCCCTCGCTTCTAAAGCCACCGGATATCCCATCGCCAAAATGGCGGCCAAACTGGCCATCGGCTATCGCTTGGATGAATTGAAAAATCCCATTACCCAAACCAGCGCCTATTTTGAACCCACCCTGGATTATGTAATTGTAAAAATTCCCAGATGGAATTTCGACAAGTTTCCGGACGCCAACCGACAGCTAGGGCTTCAGATGAAATCCGTAGGAGAAGTCATGGGCATTGGACGAAATTTTCAGGAAGCCCTGCAAAAAGCCTGTCAAAGCCTGGAAATCAACCGGAACGGATTGGGCGCCGATGGACGAGAAGTCACGGATGCGGCCTTTTTACGGAAAAGCCTCACCCAACCCTCTTGGAACCGCCTTTTTCATATTTACGATGCCTTTAAACTAGGCATTGCTTTTCACACGATTGCAGAAGCCACAGCCATTGACCCTTGGTTTCTAAAACAAATCCAAGAACTGGTTCATTTCGAAAAAGAATTACAAACCTATTCCATCCATTCCATTCCGCCCGAGCTCATGCGCGAGGCCAAAGAAAAAGGGTATGGTGACCGCCAGCTGGGACGTCTATTGCAATGTTTAGAAAGTGAAGTACACCGCTACCGCGAAACCCATCAGATCCAACGCGTATTCAAACAAGTGGATACCTGTGCCGCAGAATTTGAAGCCCATACCGCCTACTTCTACTCCACTTTTGCCCAAGAAAACGAATCCATTCCTTCCGCCGCGCCCAAAATCCTGATTTTAGGCTCCGGCCCCAACCGCATTGGACAAGGCATTGAATTCGATTACGCATGCGTTCACGGCGTGTTGGCAGCCAAAGCCGAAGGATACGAAACCATCTTAGTGAATTGTAACCCCGAAACCGTTTCCACCGACCCCGACATTGCCGACAAACTCTATTTCGAACCCGTATTTTGGGAACATTTATATGACATCATTTCCCTAGAAAAGCCGGAAGGTGTACTGGTTCAACTCGGCGGGCAAACCGCTTTAAAATGGGCCGAAAAGCTCGACCGATATGGCATTCCCATCGTTGGCTCCTCCTTCAACACCATGGACTTGGCCGAAGACCGCGGCCGGTTTAGTGAATTACTTCTTTCCCTCGACATTCCTTTTCCCCATTTTGGTACCGCCACCTCCACCGACCAAGCCATTGAAGTGGCCCGAACCCTTGGTTTCCCCCTTTTGGTCCGCCCCAGTTATGTCCTTGGCGGGCAAAAAATGAAAATCGTCATCAATGAAGAAGAGTTGCAACACCATATCATTGAGATTTTCAAAATTTTACCCGGCAACACCGTATTGCTGGATCATTTCCTAGACCAAACCAAAGAAGCTGAAGTAGATGCCATTTGCGATGGCCAAGAGGTACTCATTTTAGGCGTTATGGAGCATATTGAACCGGCCGGCATACATTCCGGCGATTCCTATGCCGTGTTGCCACCCTATAGTTTGTCGCCGGA
>CAZRHR010000048.1:0-21690 GCA_964599915.1 uncultured Candidatus Competibacteraceae bacterium
TTCTTCGTGGAATAATCGTAGGGACGAATCACCGACGGGTATTAGGATAGGCGACAAATCGCGTAAGGGCAAATAATGATTTGCCCCAACTTGATACGTAGTAAGTCACGATTTGCCCCAACCCGATACGCGGTAAGTCATGATTCGCCCATACGCGATATATGGTACCGCCATATCACAGCGGGATATAGGATAACCTAGAGACACGAACCGTCGATCCACCGACGAGCATCGTGATATGCGACCAATCACGTAAGGGCAAATAATTATTTGCCCCAACTTGATACGTGGTAAGTCATGATTTGCCCCAATCCCATACGCGGCTGGTCACGACTCGTCCCCAACCCGATACGTGGTAGGTCATCATTTACCTTTATAAGTAAAATCTGATGCATGCTTTTTCACCCACAAAAACGCCCAGGGCACCAAAGCATAAGAGGCCAAACGCAGGGTTTTTGTCCAAGGCCAGGCGTAGTCCATACTTGCATAAAAAACCGAGGCGATATAAGCTACAAACAAAACACCATGTGCCATACCCACGTAGCGAACGGCAAGCGGCTCATGCCAGATATATTTCAATGGCATGGCGATGCCTAGTAAAATGAGGAAAGAGATACTTTCCAACAAGGTCACTACGAAAAATAGACGAAAAGGCATCATATGGGAAGTGCCTGATGAAGATCCTCTAAAATATCTTCCAAATCTTCAACGCCCACAGAAAGTCGAATAAGTCCTTCGGTGATTCCTGCCTTGAGACGAACTTCTTCGGGAATAGAAGCATGGGTCATGGATGCGGGGTGACAAACCAAGCTTTCTACGCCCCCTAAAGATTCTGCTAGGGTAAATACTTTGGTTTTTTTCAAGAATGAAAAAGTTGCTTCTCGACTGTTATTCACTAAAGAGAAAGACACCATGCCACCAAAACCACGCATTTGGCTAGCGGCAACGGCATGTCCGGGGTGGTCCGGCAATCCAGGATAATAAACTTTCCCAACGGCTGGGTGCGCTTGCAGTAAACCTGCCACGGCTGCGGCATTTTCACAATGAGCATTCATCCGAAGGTGGAGCGTTTTAATGCCTCTAAGCGCCAGAAAGCAATCCATAGGACCAGGGGTCGCACCGGTACTTTTCTGGTTAAAAAATAAATCTTCTGCCAAATCTTCACGGTTGGTTACTAGGCCGCCCATGACCAAGTCTGAATGGCCACCCAAGTATTTGGTCATTGAATGCATTACAATATCAGCACCCAAATCTAATGGATTCTGCAACCAAGGCGATGCAAAGGTATTGTCCGCAACAAGAATAAGTCCGTAGGTTTTGGAAAGTGCGGCAGTGGCACGAAGGTCGATTACATTGAGCAATGGATTGGTTGGTGTTTCCACCCAAATCATTTTGGTGTTTGCGTTAATAAGGGCCTCCACCTCATTCATTCGGTCAAATGAAACAAAATGAAATTTGATGCCGTATCGAGAAAAGGTTTTGGTAAAAAGACGAAAAGTGCCGCCATACAAATCATTGGTGGCAATCACTTCATCACCGGGATGCAATAGTTTAATCACGGCATCTACGGCTCCCATACCAGAAGAAAAACAAAAACCATGAGAACCATTTTCTATGGCCGCTAAGTTATCTTCTAGTGCCTTTCGGGTTGGATTGCCGGCTCGTGAATAGTCGTATCCTTTGTGCACATTGGGCTCCTCTTGCACATAAGTAGAAGTTAAGTAAACGGGCGTCATCACAGCACCTGTGGCTGGATCAGGCTGTTGACCCGCATGAATGAGGCGGGTGGCTGGCTTCATGTGTCTTTCCATGCCTCAAAATTACATAATCCTGACGAGGGAAAGGAGGCGCTTTCCTTAAATCGTGTGGATTTTCTGCAGCAAAGTTTGTTTGTGAGCCCGGCTTACGGGAATGACAAACTCACCTACGGCCACGGCTGTATCTTCTATTCCTCGTATATGCCTGAGGTTAACAATATATCCCCGATGTATTCTAAGCAAATCCGGATGTTGAATTTTTTCCTCCATGCCTTTCATGGTACCTAATGTGACCCATTTCTTTCCATGAATGGTTACAAAAGTGACATAATCGCCAGTACTTTCGATGAAAAGTACTTCTTGTAAAATTATCTTGACCAGTTTTCCTCCTGTCTTTACAAATACAAAATCCTGAATGCTTGAAATACTCGCTGCTTTGGTTGGGGTGGCAGGGGAAACAATAGGCGGTAAGGCAATCTTAATGGCTTTATTTAATTTTTCCAGAGACAAAGTCAATCTAGAAAGGGTTACCGGTTTTTGAATATAGTCTATGGCCTCATATTCAAAAGCTTCAAGGGCATAATCAGCCTTAGCACTTGTAAAAATCAAGGCGGGAAGGTTGCGGGTCATTTTTACCAGTTCCATGCCTGAGAAATCTGGCATTTCCACGTCTAAGAACAACACATCCACCTTGTTCTGTTGTAAAAATTGAAGGGCAGAAAGGGCGTCTTCAAAAGCGCCTACTACTTCGATTTTTCCCAACTTCCCACAAAGATATTTGAGGTTGTTCAGGGCGAGTAAATCATCATCTACCAATATGGCTTTAATCATGGTCTAAGTAAGATTTAAGCCTTTGGTTTTCTTGGGTTATAAATCCCAAGGCTTGATGAAGCAGGCGTAATAAGTGAGCTATGTCTTGTTCAGGAAAAACAGTGAGTTCCATTAATTTCTGTTCAGCGACCATACAAGCCCGCTCCACCTCCAAGAGTCCAACCATAGAAAAGTTGGATTTTATTTTATGAATAATGCGCATCAGTTGGGAGATATCCTGCTGCTTGGCAGCCTCCTGAATAGCTTGTACATCGGGGCCTATTAAGGGCACAAAATGTGAAAAGATCATGGCCATGTACTGAATATCTGAACCAAATTGTGCTTTAAGTCGATTCTGGTCGAAGGCCTCAGAAAACTGGCCAAAAATGTCCTCTGGTTCCGCCTGGCCACCCTCTAATGTAACTTGGGGCAGAAAATGTTGAATGGCTTGAATAAGTTCCTTTTCCACGAAGGGCTTGGAAATAAACCCTTGCATGCCGCTTTCCAAGGCACGTTCCTTTTCTCCCAGAAGCACCCCGGCGGTAAGTGCAATAATAGGCACGGGCTTTAAACCTGCCTCAGACTCCACCATTCTAATCTGTTTGGTCGCTTCCAATCCATCCAATTCTGGCATTTGAATGTCCATTAAAATGAAGTGAGGATGGGTACGGGTAAAAACAGCCACTGCTTCTAATCCCGAAGAAGCCATGTGGATTCGGGCAAGAGGAAAATGGCGTAGCAACATATTTTTTACCAATAACATGTTCAGTTCATTATCTTCAGCCACCAAAATTTCTAATGCATGTGAAGGGGAAGGGTCCGGTTTTACTTCAGAATCCTCTACCATGGGTTGTACGCTTTTCTCCATGAGCATGTAGAGCAAATCCGTTCGTTTCACCGGAAGTTGAATAAACATGGGTGCGGGAACAGCGGACAATGTGGTCTTCCATGGCGATTGCCCCATAATGATGACGGTTGGCGAAGGCGCTCCTTTGTATTGATTATGTAGCAAGGTGAGCCATGTAGTTTCCGACGGCAATGCAGATTCGGACAACAAAATCAAATCTGGAAGTATCGTTAGATCTGAATGTATTGGGAGCTCCTCATACTTTTTGAAACGGGACACCTCGATACCCATAAACCTGAGCCATTTTTCTAAGGCCAGTGCTGCAGAAGCATGAGGCTCCAAAAGCCAAGCCTTGCGAATGGATACTTGAGGTGGAGGTTCTGGAGGGCTGCATGATAAACGAAGGGTAAAGAAGAAATGAGATCCTTTGCTTGGTTCACTTTCAAACGATAATTTGCTGCCCATACGGTGCAACAAATTCGTAGTAATGTTAAGGCCCAAGCCTGTTCCACCATACTTTCGTGTAATGGAAGAGTCTGCTTGAGAAAATAATTCAAAAATCTGGCTTTGCTTTTCAAAAGGAATTCCAATTCCTGTATCAGAAACACTTACATGAATATCTGCTTCTCCATTTTCTAAGGTAGGGGTCGCATATACTTTAAGGACGACCTCCCCCTTTTCGGTAAACTTTACAGCATTTCCTAATAGATTAACGAGAATTTGTAAAATGCGCCCACCATCACAGAAAGCACTTGCTGGTAAATCTGGCGCTACATCCAACACCAAAGTAAGCTGGTTTTGGTGGGCTGCAAACCTAACCACTTCAATGGCCTTCTCTGCTAATTTTATCAAATCCGTTTCCTCCGGAACTAGCTCTAGTTTCCCCGCTTCAATTTTGGAAAAATCAAGGATATCATTAATCAAGTGCAACAGCGTATTGGCTGCGGTATGCACACTGTTGAGATACTGTTTTTGACGGTCGGTGGTATCGGTGGTTAAAAGCAATTCAGTAAAACCAACTATTCCGTTGAGTGGTGTACGAATCTCATGACTCATGTTGGTTAAAAAATCTCCCTTCAACCTGCTTGCTTCCTGGGCCATTCTAGAGGTTTCCAATAAATCTTTTTCTAGGGCACTCCGGGTAATGGCCGCTGCTACACTTTCGGTGAAAGATAGAAGAACATGGGTTTCGGTCTCTGTCCACACACGCATATGGGTACAATCATCGAAACCAATAAAACCCCAAAAATGGTCTTTCAAAAAGACAGGCAGCACAAGTAAAGTCAATATTTCTTGGGCCTCCAATAAGTCTCTCAACTGCCCTGGTTCCAAATCTTTCACACGCACCGAGAAAGAATGACCTTCCAACAATGGGTCTACAAAAGCTGAAACCGCTTCAAAAGGAATATCTTGCAAGTCTGGATTATCAATTTGGGGTAAAGCGCTTCCTGAATTCCATTCCATCCATTGGCTGGTAAACAACGCATTAGGGTCATTTGCCAATCCATTACGAAAAACATATACTCTGTCGACCTCCGTAGCTTGTCCAAGAAGTGCAAGTCCCTCAAACAAAGCCTCCTGCAAATTTGGCACGCGCAACAATAAACCTGTTGCTTTTGCTACAGATTCTAGCAACCGCTCGTGCTGGGTTAATTTCTGCTGAAGGGCCAATTGATGTGTCACATCACGGGCAGTGAGCAAAAGAACATGCTCACCATCGGGTCGTTGATAACCAACAGCAGTGGTCTCCAACCAAATGTATCCCTTCTCTGGGTGTAAAAACTTGAACGTTAAAAACTGGCTGGTTTGGTGTCCCACCACTTCCTGAAAAACCGCACGAACAATGTCCTTATGCTCGGTATGAATCCACGTATATATGGATTGTTCTATAAAAGAGGCTTCGGGCTGACCAAAAATGCGCTCGGCACCGGGCGAAACAAAAGTAAAATGTCCTACTCCATTCATTTCCACCACCGCATCCCCAATATGCTGAATCATTTGCCGGGTGCGCTCCCTTCTAAACTCACCATTTTTTTTCTCTGTAACATCTTGCATAATGCCACGCACCAGCGACAAACGACCGTCTTGGTCGAAAATGGATTTGGTTAGAATACGTACCCATTTCATGGGTTGTTCTGCAGGTTGTAAACGTAATTCTAGGTCACAATCTGGTCCAGTTTGGAGGGCCTGCTTCATGGCAGCACTGAAAAAGTCTCGGTCTTGGGGGTGAATTACCGATTCTACATCTGACCAACCCAAGGGCTTTTTCTTAGGCCAAGCCAAGATGCGATAGACCTCATCTGTCCAATCAAACAAACCAGAATCCGGGAAAAATTCCCACCCTCCCAATTGACTGATGGCCTGCGCCTCATTAAACAAATCCGTAAGACGGGTGAGAATCCTGTTTTTATTCACAAATTGAGTCACTTCTCTACCTTGGGGAAGTAAATAAATGAGCTCATGTCGGTGATTAAAAATGGGCTTTATAGCAAAATCTATATGGGCAATGTCATGACCGTGGTTTTGAATTTGGGTTTGAAAAGACACCACTGTACCTCGTACCGCCTTTTCTACCGCCAAACGAACTTGTATCCGGTCTGCGCTATGCAACCAAAAAGGAGTTTCCCAGATGAATTTACCAATTACTGCCTCTTGAGGAAACCCGCCAAAAGTAGCTGCAGTATTGTTCAGCTCCAGAATACGACCTTCTGGGTCTAAAAGGCCAGTAAATTGAAATGCACTATGAAAAAGAGCGGCATATTTTAAAGCTAGCAGGTCCGATTTTTCCTCCGGCATAAGTGACCACCACAGCACATCCTTCGATTGAACAACCTTTATTCTAAAAGGAACATTAAATGAACCTATGTGTAATTCAGTCCATTCATACGGATAAATTTTGGACAACAATGCTGTTTTAAAATGAGGTCCAAGGCTTTCAATATTTGATATTCCATGCCACGTGTCTTGGAATGACGCTGGAACACCATGGGATTCCAAAATGTTACCGACGGTGTCCGTGCTGCAAATCCAAAATGGTATTGAAGGGGGAATCGAACTGTTCATTGCAGCAATATTTACACTATCTTTTTCTGAATCATCCATGGTTAAACTTTAATTACTAATCAACACGAAGTGTCATTAACACATTGATTCATAAGAGTATTTTAAGGGATTTAAACAACTTCTACTTCGATACAATGCTAAAACTTTAGAAACTAAAATTAAATAGGCAATGTGTATCAAATTCATTTATGCATTTTTTTTGGTGGTTAAAGTTTAAATAAAAACAGCTCAAAAATACAACTTATCGAAACTTTTCCACCATTCATCGAAAAATAAATTCATTTTATCGAAAAAAGCCCAAGCAGGTAATAGGTAGAGAGTACATTTGAATCAAGTTTTAAAGCAGGCGCAAAAATATTAGAATAAACCTTGAACATAGGAACCCAGTTCAGGTTAAATCTAATAAAAGGCGTCTCAATTAAAACAAAAAATATTGTGGCCGATTCTTTTGGTTTGGACACCGGATATTTACAGGTTAATCCTGGCGGCAACGATTCTTAAGGATGAAAACCTCGAATGTAGGAACCCGTTCGAGGTTTTTTTTAGCCGGATTAAAGAACCCATAATCCGGCTTTTTTATGCCCAAATTTCTGCAAAATGTTGCGATGAACCGCCAGAAAGAATGTACTTTTAGGCAAAATTTATCCCCATGCAACTGCTGGAATGTGTGCCTAATTTTTCCGAAGGCAAAGACCCGATTATAATTGAGCAAATTGCCGAATCCATTCGTAAAGTTTCAGAAGTTCGGCTCTTAGATATTGACCCTGGAAAAGCGACCAACCGAACCGTTATGACGTTTGTGGGCCCACCTCATGCGGTGGAAGAAGCCGCATTCCAAGCCATCGCCACAGCAGCAAAACTTATTCGGATGGATCAACATACGGGCGAACATCCCAGAATGGGAGCCACGGATGTCTGTCCTTTTATTCCCATTTCCGGAATGTCCATGGAGGACGCGGTAGAAGTTGCAAAACGCGTAGCTAAACGTGTTGGTGAGCAACTGGAAATCCCCGTGTTTCTCTATGAAAAAGCAGCCTCCGCCCCTTATCGTAGCAACCTAGCCGATATTCGGTCTGGAGAGTATGAAGGATTGGAAGAAAAACTCAAGGATCCTAAATGGCAGCCTGATTTTGGCCCGGCCAGTCTCCATGTAGGTGCAGGTGCCACCGTCATTGGTGCCAGGAATTTTCTAGTGGCCTACAACATCAACCTTAACACCACCTCGGTGAGGCGAGCCAACAGCGTGGCTTTCGATGTTCGGGAAAGAGGACGGGTCAAAAGAATCGGTGACCCTATCACAGGGGAAATTGAAAAAGATGCGCACGGTGAACCTGTGTATATCCCCGGAAAACTCAAAGCAGTCAAAGCCATTGGTTGGTTCATCGAAGAATATGGCATCGCACAAATTTCTATGAACCTAACGGACATTGAGGTAACCCCCGTACATGTCGCATTTGATGCCGTTTGTGAAAGTGCCTCTGCTAGAGGCCTTAGGGTTACGGGCTCAGAATTGGTCGGACTAATTCCTAAATCGGCTCTGATAGCGGCTGGAAAGTACTTCTTGAAAAAACAACAGCGCAGCCGTGGCGTAGATGAGAAAACACTCATGCACATCGCCATCAAATCCCTTGGCTTAGATGAACTAAAACCATTCGACCCAAAGAAAAAGGTCATTGAATATTTGATTGAAGAAGATGTGCAGGCCCCGCTTGTTCAAATGACCCTAGATGCTTTTACCGACCTAACTGCATCAGAAGCACCCGCGCCTGGTGGAGGATCTATTGCTGCTTTTGCAGGAAGTATGGGGGCCGCGCTCGCTACTATGGTGGCCAATCTGAGTGCCCATAAACGCGGTTGGGACCACCGTGTAGATTATTTTTCAGACATCGCAGAACAAGGACAAGCCCTCAAATCTGCCCTACTAAAGCAGGTGGATGAAGATACGGCCGCCTTTAATCGCATCATGGATGCATTCCAACTTCCTCAAAATAGTCCGGCAGAAAAAGACCTACGAACGGCCGCCATCCAAAAGGCCACGCTAGGTGCCATGGCCACGCCACTTCACGTCATGGAATTGGCCCAAAAGGTAGTCGCATTAGCAGGTGAAATGATTCAGCATGGGATGAAAAGCTCCATGTCAGACGCAGGTGTAGCGGTTCATTGTGCGCTTACCGCCCTTCATGGTGCACACCTAAATGTGCGCATTAATGCGAAAGGAATGGAACAAGATGCAAACGCACAAGCCATGCTAGAAAAGGCTGCAAGGCTGTCGCAGGAAACCCAAACCAAAGCCCAAGAGATGCTCCAAGAAGTTGATGCCTGGCTTTCTCCTAAACAAAACTAATACTCCCATGGGATGATTGCCTTACGGAATAAGCTCAGGGAAGTAGGAAAAAACTTGGTAGGTTTTTTCCCCATACGCTTATTCCTGCAACACCTTAGACAACATTTTGTCTTATTGTTTTTCTGGCTGATTCTGTTTGGCTTCATCACAGGAAATCTGGGCAAAAGTTATGGCATCACCTACCTTTTCCTTTTTCCTGAATACATGGAAAAAGTAGGGTTTATATCCTATGCTTTACTAGGTGCAGGTTTTGGAGGCTTCATTATGGCCTTTAATATTTCCGGATATATTATTCATGCCAGAAGATTTCCATTTTTGGCCACTTTATCCCGGCCATTTTTAAAGTTTTGCATCAACAATGCCTTTATTCCTCTGGTGTTTTTGGTCACCTATGGATTTCAAACGTACCACCAACTGGTGGTTTTAGAAAAGATTCCATGGTGGCAAGTGTTGTGGTGGCTTACAGGTTTTGTGGTAGGCACCTTGGTGGTTTTGATTTTTACTTCCGGCTATTTTTTCAGGGTAAATAAAGACCTGGCCATGCTTTTCGGAATGGATGAAGCCTCTAGGATTCGACGCCGCCATATTCGGCAAAAAGTGCGAAAACTTCCTTTAAAATCTACCCGAGAACAAGACATTGAGGTAAAAACCTATCTACGAATTCCTTGGAAAATCAACCGTGCCCGAACGGCTAAACATTATGGCCAGCGTTTGCTGCTTCAAGTGTTCAGACAACACCATGTAAATGGTGCCATTTTTGAAGTCGCGGTCATTTTCACCCTTATTGCATTAGGGCTTTTTAGAGATATTCCAGCTTTTCAACTCCCTGCCGGAACGGCCTTTTTCTTGCTTTTTACCATGCTTTTAATGCTGTCCAGTGCGGTTCATTTTGTCATGGGAAAATATAGCACCATGTTTTTTCTTTTCTTGGCATTTTGCATTCATGAAGTAAGCCAGCGCGAATGGGTCTCGGTGAAAAGCTATGCTTACGGCTTGAATTATGAACAGCCCATCTCCTATCATCCCGACTCCGTCATGGCACAAATTCACCGGGAAAAACCGTTCAATGCCGACCTAAAACACCATAAAAAGATTCTTCGCCGCTGGAAGCAAAAAGTAAGGAAACATCATCCCACAGGAAAAAGACCTAAAGCCGTATTTATCGCCAGCAGTGGTGGAGGTACCAAAGCGGCATTATGGGCTTTTCTTTGCATACAACATGCAGATTCCGCCTTACAAGGCCGTCTATTGGATCATACCATCCTTATGACAGGTAGCTCCGGTGGAATGATAGGCGCAGGCTACATCCGAGAATTGTATGCACGAAAATCCCCAGACCGCCTGCAAACCTGGATTCCTGACGATGCAGCCCAGCGCATTAGCCGAGATTTATTAAATCCCGTGGCCACTTCCATTGCTTTACATGACCTGTTCATTCGCTGGCAGACCTTTACCGACGGACCTTTTACCTATCCGAAAGACAGAGGATATGCCTTTGAACTTAAACTTAACCAAAATACAGACGGCGCATTTTCCAAGCGTTTAAGCGATTATCAGGAAGCCGAAGCCTCTGCGCGCATTCCCATGATGATTCTTACCCCCACCATTTTAAACGATGCAAAACGACTGATTATAAGCCCACAGCCCATGTCCTTCATGACCAATAAGCTGCCCCAAAGCCGCGTAGGACATGTGCCGGGAACAGAAGACGTTGAATTCATCCGACTTTTTAAACATCATGGTGGCCTCAACCTACGCTTTTCTTCGGCCATTCGCATGAATGCTAGTTTTCCCTACATTTTACCTTCTGTGGCCTTGCCCACACGACCGGTCTTAGAAATTGGAGATGCCGGTATTCGGGATAATTACGGCGTACGCACTGCACTGCAATACCTTTTTCACCTGCGCGACTGGTTTGAACGCAACACCTCCGGAATTATCATTCTCAGAATTCATGACAGCCGTGGATTGACCTATGACCCCAAAACACCTTCCGGTTTGTTCGACCAACTCACCACACCCGTTGGAAGTGTAGCCAATAACCTATCCGCCATTCATCAGCAAGAAAACGACCAATTGTTGCAATACGCGGGCGCTTGGTACCGAGGTCGTATTGATGTGGTAGATTTTCGACTGAGCGATATTTTAAAAGATGAAATTTCCATGAGTTTGCATCTCACCCAAATGGAAAAAAAACGGATTCATGATGCCCTGCAACATCCTAGAATTCGCGCTTCTGTAAGCCGGCTCAGGGCACTGATGGCCAAATAAAAATCTTGAAAATCTATGCTTTACCCATCTACGTGCAGGACTCATCCACATTTAAAAGTCCAGTAAATAAAGAGGTGTACCTTTGTAAAACAAGCTATTCGCATACAGAAGCAAAAAAGAAAGAAACTGCATGTTATCCATACCACCGCCCTTTCCCCTTCCATACCCTTTGATTCTTGGCTCGGCTTCCCCACGGAGAAAAAGTCTGCTGGAGGCTTTAGGTTTTTCATTTGAGGTCCATGTATTTCCTACGGATGAAGCGTTTCCAGACCATCTTTCCGCACCTGACATTGCCATTTACCTCGCGCAAAAAAAGGCAAATGCTTTTCCAAAAACCGTTACAGACGGCCACCTTCTTCTCACAGTCGACACCATTGTCGTGGCAGAAAACCAAGTACTCAATAAACCGGCAGACCAAGCAGAAGCATTTTCCATGTTGCAGAAGCTCAATGGAAAAACACATGAGGTGTACACGGGTGTCTGTGTGCGAAGTCCGGTAAAAAGTCATGCATGGGCTGTTCGAACGGCCGTGACCACAAACTTATTTTCGGAGGCAATGCTCCATTACTATATTCACCATTTCGCGCCCATGGACAAGGCCGGCGCCTATGGCATTCAGGAGTTTTATGGTATGGCAGGCGTGGAAAAGGTGGAAGGCTGCTATTACAACGTCATGGGCTTACCCACCTCATCCATTTTTCAACATCTTTATAACGAATATTATGCGTACCCTTGAAACGGTTTCTCATCCTAGATTTTTAATTACCATTCTTCAATTCAATAACAAATACATCCTGCGCTTTGAGACGGGTCCCTATGAACAGTTGTATAAATTTACGCCTGAAATGGCAGCAGGTATTGAGGCGGTAAAAGCCTATTTAACGCCCGAATTTCTTGAAGAAGTAGGGCGACATTTCGATGCCATGCACCAAACCCTGGTCAAAGGATTTCGGGAAAAGCAAGGGGCAATGTGACCCATCACCGCCCTAAAAAATCCCACGTGGTGCAGTTTGTGCTATTCTACCACCAGTTGGTCCATCCAAACCTGTCCATCTTGCAGGGTTAGTTTTACCACGTAAAGCCCTCTTGGCAAGCCACTAAAGGTTTGAGCATATTCACCTTTGGCATCCATTTTTATGTCCATTCTTTGCCCTTGTAGATTAAATACTTCAAGGCCTGAAATGGGTCGATTGGCTGTCAGTTGTATTTGGTCGTTGCTAGGATTGGGGAAAAGTCTTATCCCAAGACCAGCGTCCGGCTCCTGCCCAATGTTTGCCGGTTCACATGGCAAATCATTTACATATGCCCATATGGCGTCGTTCAAAAGAAAAGGTACATTCGAGTTGCCGGGGTCGTCGCCCATCCGTAACCAAACCAGTTGTTGACTTGGTACTACATTTAAAAATTGGCCGCCTTTGCCAATAGCTGAAATCATATCAGTAGGTGCATGTGGAGAAAAAGTACCGGGAAAAATGGTTTGTAAAGTAGGAACCATAAAAGAAGGCTTTCCGTTCAGCCACCATAAGTATCCATACGCTTTATTCAAGGGCTGCGAGGTGTTTACCATGTCATTGAAGAAAGTGGTGTCGGTCATCACCGGGATGCCATTCCACCGACCTTTGTTTAGGATGAGCAGGCCAAAGCGCGCCATGCTTCTTGCGTTGCTAAAAAACACATTATTATATCCAACAGGTACAAATGAGCCCGTCATGCCGGTAGGACCCTTTAATTTTTGTGTGGTATAACTGTTCAATGTTTGTCCGGTCGCATTTTCAATCACCGCATCCAAGAGGGTGTAGGGGCCGTTATGATAGGCCCACCGCGATCCGGCGTCGGCCTTGTAAATAAGACAGGTGTCCAAGGTGCAAAAATGATCTGGGACGCCATCGTCTAATCCGGAAGTCATGGTAAGTTGGTGGCGAATGGTAATTTTTTCTTCTTGTGCAAGCAAAGTATTGGTCCAACCTTGACCCAGGTAAGTGGAAGTTGTATCAGATATGGATAAGAAACCTTCTTGTTGGGCGATGCCTGTCATGAAAGCGGTGATGGTTTTACCGGCAGAGGCCCATTGCCAGGGCGTATTGGTTGTATGGGTTCCGAAATACTTTTCCAATACGATTTTCCCGTCTTTTAGCAGAATAAAAGCCTTGGTGTTATTGGAGTCCAAAAAAGCATACAATCGCTGGATGTTGTCGGAACAATAACCAAGGTCGCTGGGTGCAAGGGTGTCCCAGGTGGTTGCTGAGTTGGGCGGGAAATATAAGGACTGCGCTTGTATCACAAGCGTAGAAACGAAGGCGGTCAGGATTGTAAAGATTTTCATAGCGTCAATTATTTGCATTATAGACACCACCTTGGTAAAGAGGTTTAATGCGTGGAAAAAAATCCTAGGATTTAATTTAAAACATCCTTTTTGGAATTGTCATGGTAAAACTAAAAATTAAGAAATTGCGAATGACAATAACAAAACTAAAATGCAAGGCTTAGGATTTGGATCGAGAAAAGTCTGCTATTTTAATAAACGATGCTTTGGATGTCTTTAACTATCCCTCAAATTCAATACGTTTCATTAAAGAGAAAAAATCCAACCATGTAAAGTAGAGGTATTTTTACAGTAAAAATTCTATCTTCAATTCAATGAGTGAGTTCCTTCCATTTTTTGAAAAAAAATGTACCTTTCAACCATCTATCCACCCTATGAAAAAGCCTTTACCTGTTCTCGTCCTTTGGATGATCTGTGGAACAAGTGTCCACCTTTTCGGCCAAGTGAAAATTGGAGGCAATGCCCCGCAAGTACATCCTTCGGCCGTGCTGGAACTTGAAAGCTCCCAAGCTGGATTTTTACCTCCTCGACTTACCCAAACGCAAATTTCAGCCATTGCAAATCCTGCCGTTGGTCTTATGGTTTTTAATACCACCACCCAATGTCACCAAACCTTTATCCCACCGGGTGGCTGGCAAAATATGTATTGCGGTTGTACGGCGCCACCTACACCTGTAGCATTGGCGGCAAGCAGCACTTCAGGCCAATTGGAATGGCGCTGGCAAGCCTCCGCAGGTGCCACAGGCTATAAAGTCCATGGACAACCCGTTTATGCCAATGCTCAAGATGTGGGGAATGTGACGCAATGGTTGCAATCGAACGTTGTGTGCAACCAAACGGATAGCCTGTATGTATGGGCCTACAATGCTTGCGCTCCTTCCGCCCCACTGCTCCTAACGGCCCAGGCTTGGTGTCCTATCGTGGCCACCGGCGGTATAATGAGTCAGTACACGGGAAATGGCAGCAATGGTCAACAAGGTGTCGTTTATCGAGTGCATCGTTTTACACAAACGGGAAACCAAACGTTTACCGTGCAGGACACGGGGAGTTCGTCTATGGTCACGTATTTGCTGGTCGGCGGAGGAGGAGGCGGGGGCTTTGACTTTGCAGGCGGCGGAGGGGCAGGCGGCTTGCTTACCGGAAATTTTGCCTTACCGGGCGCACAATCCTTCACCCTGTCTGTAGGCCAAGGTGGCTTAGGGGCAACACAAACCGTAGCTCAAGCCCAATCAGGAAGTCCAAGTACTGCTTTTGGATTAACGGCCTTAGGTGGCGGCGCCGGTCGCAGTGGTTCTGGACCGGGTTGCATTTCCGTAGCGCAGTCCGGCGGATCTGGCGGTGGGGGTGGTGCTTGGCATAGTTGTGCGTTTCCGGCTGCATCCGGAACGCCGGGGCAAGGCCACGCCGGAGGTGTGGGAACCGGCGTAGATCCAAACATTGGCTCTCGCGGCGGTGGCGGCGGTGGCGCAGCGGGTCCGGGTGTGGCCGGCGGAAGTGGTGGCCATGGCGGACCGGGTCTTTCATCGTCCATCACAGGAACCCCTACGTTTTATGCCGGGGGTGGTGGCGGAGGCACTTGGCAAACCTCCGTGCCGGGAAGCGGCGGCGTAGGTGGCGGTGGTAATGGTGCTAGCGGCAACAATGCCAGCGGTGCCGCAGGAACACCAAATACCGGCGGCGGAGGTGGCGGCAGCTCCGGTGGCGGTGGCGGTGGTACAGGTGGCAATGGCGGAAGTGGCGTGATCATCATACGGTATCCCATTACCCAACCTTAAAGACAAGGCTTCACCTAGTTTAGAAAAACGGAAAAGGAGAAACGTGGGACTAATTTCCTGTAATGTCCATGGTGGACAAACACTCTTTGCATAAACAATCGACATACTTGGTGCGCAACATTTTTAAAGTTTCTCGTGAAACTTGCACTTTTTCGCACCAACATCCTTCTGCCTCGTCACAAATAAATTTGGACTGGCAGCGTGGACAAATTTTTTCTCCGTGGTTTGGCTCAAATAAAAACACAACTCAAAAGGCAAAAGTGACGGACACTTCCCGGCAATTCCCACCAAAGGGTGGATTTTCTTTTCTTAAAGTAATTTCTCCTTGAATCACGCCGGGAAGGGTTTTAAGCCTACTAACAATACGTTGGGCCAAATGTTCAAGAAGTTGAGCGGGTTGGTCCATTTCTTCGGACACCACTTGCCAAATCAAGCTATAATCTAAGGTGCCTGAAAGTTCGTCCTCCCACCACGCCTCCGGTTTCAACTCGGCTTTCACCCACACATCTGCCTTAAACACATTGCCTCGAATTTTTTCTTGGGCATGCACGCCATGACGCGCATAAAACGTCATGTCGCTCAGGCGAATCTGGGTAAAGGCCGGGGTCATGACAACTGGGCTGCGGCTTGGGTCAACCGACGTAAAGTTTCTTCTTTCCCCAACAGGGCCATCATGTCGTACACGGCAGGACCACTTAAATTTCCGGTGAGGGCAATTCGTAAAACGGGCATAACTTGTCCGGGACCCACTTGTTTTTCTTTCATCCACGCATGTAGCGCAGTTTCGAGATTAGAAGCTGCATAATCATTGGTATTTGAAAGAAATTCGGTGAGTGGTGCGACCCATTCAGATTTCCACCGTTTGGCGACCACGTCTTGGTCGTAGGCGGCAGGTGGGGCAAGCACATTGAGGATATCCGGCACCATATCTCGGGTAAAAGTGGCCCGGTCTTTAACCAAAGCCAAGGCACCAAGACATTGCTCATTGGAGAAGTCTGCCGGGATTAGGTCACGAACCATGGCTAACAATTCTTGGTCGGGGGTTTGGCGCAAATAATATTGGTTAAACCAACGGGCTTTATCTGCATCAAAACGGGCGCCCGCTTTAGACACTTTTTCTAGGCTAAAAGCGTTCACCAAGCCTTCTAAGTCGAAGACCTCCTGGTTATCGGAGGGATGCCAACCCAGCAAAGCAATCAAATTAACCACCGCTTGTGGAAACCAACCATTTTCTCGGTATCCATTGGAGGTTTCACCGGTAAACGGATCGACCCAATTCATAGGAAACACAGGAAAACCAAGGCGGTCACCGTCGCGCTTAGATAATTTACCATTGCCATCGGGACGAAGGATGAGGGGAAGATGCGCAAAAACAGGCATCACTGATTCCCAACCCAAAAAGCGATATAACAACACGTGCAGAGGCGCTGAGGGCAGCCATTCTTCCCCACGAATCACGTGAGAAATGCGCATCAGATAATCATCAACCACATTGGCCAAATGGTATGTGGGCATGCCATCACTTTTAAATAGCACTTTATCATCCATGTGGTCGGTATGCACCACCACATGGCCGCGAATAAGGTCATGTAATCGAACCTCTTCGTTCCTTGGAATCTTAATCCGAATCACATAAGGCTCACCGGATTCCAGCCTGCGTTGGGTTTCATCGGCAGGTAAAGTAAGAGAGTTTTTGAGGTTTACGCGGGTAATATGGTTGTATTGCCAAGACGGATTGCCGGCCTTTTTCATCCGCTCCCGCATGTCTTCGAGCTCTTCCGACGTATCGAAGGCATAATAGGCCAATCCATCCTTCACCAACTGTTCGGCATATTGGCGGTACATGGCCTTACGTTCGCTTTGGCGGTATGGAGCATCCGGGCCGCCTACATGCACCCCTTCGTCAAATTGAATACCACACCATGAAAGAGCGTCGACAATATATTGTTCTGCACCGGGTACAAACCTGGTTTGGTCGGTGTCCTCAATGCGGAGAATGAGTTTTCCACCATGCTGTTTGGCAAACAAATAGTTATAAAGTGCCGTCCGTACGCCCCCAATATGTAAGGGACCTGTGGGACTAGGGGCAAAACGTACCCGTACTTCTCTGGCAGAGGATGCTGTATTCATGGCGGCAAAAATACAACCTTAGACCGAAAGGGGGCATTTTACTTTAATTTTTCCACACGTAGGGCAGAAAAATCATCACGCCAATCACAAAAGCCACCATGGCTGCAAACAAAACACCACCGGCTGCAATATCTTTTACGCGCCGAATGGCCAGATGACGTTCCGGATGTAAATGATTACACAAACGCTCCAAAGCGGAATTCAAACATTCTGCTACAATCACCAATGCCCCTGTAAGAAAAATGGCAATCCATTCCATGGTGGTAATTTGAAAAATGCGCCCTAAAGCCACAGCTCCTAAAAACATGATAAAATGAAAGCGCATGTGGCGCTCCATCAACACCAAACCTAAGCCTCGAAAAGCATTTGCAAAACTTTGAATTTCTCTTTGGATGAACATGGGCTATAAATCAAAAACCAACCTCAAGTTAATCAATCTTGGTGTAAGATAATTGGGAACGGCATACCGTCGGTTGGTTATGTCGCGAACCCATAAATAGGAAATGGTATTGTTGATGTCCAGTAAATTGAAAAAATCCAAAGAGGCCCAAACCGACCGGGCCCATTTATGCTTCACGCGGTTTTCCCGAAGGGTTGGATTTTGAATAAAAACATAAGAAAAGCCAATGTCTACCCTTCGGTAAAAAGGCGCCCTCAAAGTATCTGCAAACCGGTCTCCGGAAGGCGGTCCATAAGGCAGTTGTGCGCCAAATTGCAAGTTTAAATGCACACGACAACGTTCCAAGTTGGGAATATGGTCTTGAAAAAAGATGCCTGCAATCACGCGTTGATCTGTGGGTCGGGGAATAAAACCCGGTTCAACCACCGAGCCATCGGGCAAAGTCATTTGGTCTCCTAAAATGTCTTCTTCGGTTTGCATCACCGAAAGCGACAACCATGAATCCAAGCCACGGATAAATTCACCATGCAATTTCACATCCAAACCGGCGGCATATCCTACGGCCTGATTGTTGGCATAGTACCGGATGCGAACATTGTCAATTTTATAGGGATTTAAATCGTCATACCCTTTATAATATGCCTCGGTAATGAGTTTAAACGGACGATTTCCCCACTTAAAATTCCAATCTAACCCGGCCAAGAGGTGCCAACTGCGCTGTGCCCGTACCGACGTATTGAGCTGACCGTCCAAGTCCCGCAATTCCCTGTAAAAAGGGGCTTGATAATAGATGCCACCCGCCATTCTGAACATCACATCCCTTTTCCAATGCGGCCTTACGGCCAACTGGGCACGCGGCGACACCAAAACATCACCGTTCAAGTCCCAGTAATGGGCTCTTATGCCCACCGTTAAAGAAACATGGTGGGTGTCCGGATTCCATACAAAACTATGCTGGTAAAAACCTTGGATACGGTTGGAATGAAGCTCCGCCGTAGATTTTCGTACTTCATCCAACATCATAGGGCCGGTGTCGAAAGGCCCGCCATGGGCCAAATGGTAGCCGCTGGAATCCAAAAGACTCCATTCGGACAAGCGGTCATTAATGTATTCGTTCCTAAAGTTGAGGCCCCAGGTAGAGGAATGAGAGAAAAGGAATTTCTTTTTTCCTTGAAAACGAGCTTGGTAATCAGCAGATAGCACCCGTCCAAACATGCGGTTTCGGGCATGGTTTTGAAACGTTCCTACCCCCACAGTATTCACCACCTCCCCAAAATTGTCTTGGCTGGGGTCTGCTTCAATTTCCCCAAGCAGGTATTGACCAATAATATCGTAGTATTCTGTTTCGCGGGTTTGGTAAGCGGAAAGGGAAAGACGGTGGCGAATTTTACTTTGAAAACCATTGGCGCGGAATTCTGTGGCTAAGATTCCGGTAAGCACCTGAAATCGGGTTTGTTCTTGACCGTCGAAAAACACCCGTAATTGTTTGGCCTGTTGCACGTGACCGAACTGAGTGGTGCGGTTATTGGGAATAATGCGGTAGTTGTTGTCGCTATAATTTCCAAGAAAACTAATTTCCCATTTTTCCGAAGGCTCATAGACCCAATAGGTTTGTAGGTCAGCGAAATTGGGTTGGTAATCTCCGCGGGTATCCATTCCGCTTAAAATGTAATTGTTGCTTTTGTAGCGAAACCCTGTACTTACTTTTAAACGGTTATTGAACCAGGCATCGCCCATGTAGGCGCTTCCTCCTAAAAAGGAAACGGAGCCACTGGCTTCGAATCGGGTGGGTTTTTTATACACCACGTCTAGCACAGAGGCCATTTTATCGCCATATCGGGCTTCAAAACCTCCGCCGGAAAAACCTAGATGATCGACCATGTCCGGGTTGACAAAACTCAATCCTTCCTGTTGGCCTGAGCGGGCTAAAAAGGGTCGGTAGATTTCCACGCCATTCACGTAGGTGAGGTTTTCATCGAAGTTACCGCCGCGCACCGAATAACCGGAAGAAAGTTCATTGTTGGTAGACACCCCAATACCCACCTGCCGAATTAATTGAGTGAGGGCGTCACCGGGCGTCACGATGGAGCGAACCAATTCCGGGCGAATGATGACCATTCCGACGGTTCGTCCCGTATCGGAGGCTGCCACAATGGTTACTTCCGGTTGGAGGTTGACCCGAAGCCTGAGACGTAAGGTTAGGGTGTCATTGGTCGGAAGCGTTACGATGGATGAATAAGGCTTTACATTGAGTCCTGTGACGAGAAGAGTCCTTTTACCCGAAGGGGTTTTGCCCAAGAAGTATCCTTTGGCATCGGTAAGTCCGATGGGTTTGCCATCGAGTCCAATGGTTGCACCTTCCGAGGGTCGCCCAAGGGAATCAGTGACCCAGACTTGAAGGTAACCGGCGCCGGACTGTGCAGCTGCCACAGACATCCCAACGAGACCAACCAAAAAGAGAAAAAATGTCTTCACGTGCTGCACCGCTAATAAACAGACAAAACTACATTTTATTGTGGGAAAATGAGGGGTTTACTGAAGGAACTGGGTATGAACATTCTATCCTACATGCGTGAACCACAGGTAGCGTTTATTTGCCGGAATATCAAAGCCCAAATTTTGGAGGGAGCTAGCTAAAATGATTGGGTGCTATGGCATCCCTAATCTTGGATTTTAAGAAATTCTACTTGAACAAAATCATGAGCATCTAAAACGATTGATTGTTCTTGGTACAAATCTTCAATTTTCTGAAGTGCTTCCTCCATTGAATTGGCTTCAATTTCGATGGTCCTTGAAAGGGTTTCCTTTACTTCAATTTTAAATGTTTCCATAGGTTACTTTTTTGTAATTCCCTCGACCAATGAATTCAATGATTCCTTTGTCACGCAAAACTTGCAGTTGCTGTCTGATTTTGTCTTTAATGAAATTGTTTTTTGGATACTTTAATTTTAATTTTTTTTCAAATTGGTAGATTTCATCCAAAGTAAAATAATCCTTTTTAATTGCATCCACGCAAAGTAATATATCCAAAATCCAACCCTTTGATTCAATCGATTTTTCTCTTAAAAACAAGGTCTGATTGAATGAATTTTCCACCACTCTTCTGTCAATGACCTTACCATCTTTTACTAAGAAAACCTTTCCGGCCTCTGCAACATTTGAAATATCAATATTACATCCTATCCAACCTGCGCGTTTTGCAGTCGCAGGAAGGGGTTTTCGTTTTACAATGATGTCAGGTGTAAAGAAATGTTTTGGTATAATTAAAAAATTCTCGACTGACCAATAATTGGAATAAGTTAAAAAGAGAAAGTTTGGATTTTGATTGGAGTTAATTCTTTCAATCATTGTTGAATAAGCTCCGTCAGTTATGGTTGAGGATAAATTTCCATTTTTACTTTTCAATTCAAATTCTTCAGCACATTTTTTACAATAGAAATCTGCTACAGGTCGATTGTTTTCATATTCATTTATTGAAAAGTCACCACAACAGGGACAATATGAATTCTCTTTCACCCAATTCTCTGTTAAAACTCTAGCAATTTGGGAGTTGCTTTTATATCCCTCCGCAAGTTTGGTATTAAAATTCAAAATCATTCAGGAGGTGGATTTCGAGTTAGGTGGCTTAAATGGTAGGTAAATTTACAGAATACTTAGGTGAAATGTTTTGTTTATGTTGCTTTAAATAAGCCGGGCAAAGACTCCTTCCTTTCAATCTGGTGATCCACGCCACCTAAATGCCCTGCGAAAACCTTTATCTTCCGCTTCTTTCAACGCATCTTTCATGCTTAGTCTGCGAACTTGACGAAAGCTTAGCTGTTAATGGCTTGAAATATTCTAAATAATTATCCGCTTAAAAAATTGATCATTCAAATTATTCAATGTGCAAATGAATATTTTGAAATTTCACAATCTAAAATCATTGTTGTCCGATAAAAATCAGAATGTGTGTTTTTGGATTTCTAAGTAT
>CAZRHR010000049.1:0-21336 GCA_964599915.1 uncultured Candidatus Competibacteraceae bacterium
ACCCGAAAACGGGCGCATTGGTCAAAGGCGACATTACGGCGGAAGTCCAAATGGCTTTAGCAAATCTTTTGGCCATTTTAAAGGCGGCTGGCGCTCATCCCGGCCAAATCGTGAAGTCTTCCCTTTTTCTTACCGATATGGCCGATTTCCATGTGGTCAATCCGTTGTATGCTGCCATTTTCGAGGGTAATAACCAATTTCCGGCACGCGAAACGGTGGCCGTAAAAGCCTTGCCGGCCGGTGCTTCTTTTGAGATTTCCTGCACGGTTTTTCTTGGGTAAGGAAACCAAAAATCATGTCCTTTTTTCGATTCGGCAAGGCCTGGCTTTGTTGCTGTTGGTAGCAGCTGTGGCCTCCGCCATGTCTTTGTTTCAACATGGATTGGCCTGGATGCAATCGTGGCCCATGGAGGGACGTGTCTTTCAGGTGTTGTTGCTGGCGCCCGTCCTCTCGCTGACGCATTGGGTCGCCCGGCGTTTTTACGCCCATGAGCCCAGCGGAGTGCCGGGAATTCATCATTTGATGTCGGATCATGCGCCTCAGAAAAAATTCACTTCCGGTGGTTGGGCTTTTCCCTTGGCTTGGCTTAGTCATGCCGCGGCAGCTTCCGTAGGAAGAGAAGGGATTGCCCTTCAATGGGGAGCGTTTATAGGAAACCAATCTTTCTTTTCTTCTTATTTTTCAAAGGAGCAAGCGCTACTATTAGGCACGGGAGCAGGGTTTTCAGCCATGTTTGGTACGCCATTGGCAGGGTTGGTTTTTGTCGTAGAAGTTTTTGCTACCAGAAAGCCTTCGTGGATTTTTTTGATGTCATTAGGCTTTTCTTGTGTTTTAGCGGCTTGGATATCAGATGTGCTTCAAGTGCAACACATGGTATTTCCTACCCTCCATTTGCAGGAACTTAGTTGGACACATCTTTGGGCATTTACGGCCGTTTTAACCGGTGCGGTGCTTGGGACTTCGCTTTTTAAAAGTGGACAAAAGCATCTGGCGGCTTTCTTTAATCGGCTTTTTAACCGAGCCATACAGGCGGTTTGGTGGGTCGGTTTGGCGTTAACCGGCATCATGCTTTGGCCTTTCCTTTTTCCTTATCAAGGATTGGGTACAGAAGGTATGATGGCATTTTACACCACGTCTGCACCTTGGTTCGCTTTTCTGGTAAAAGGAGGATTGACCATGGTTTGTTTAGCTGTCGGGTTTAAAGGAGGCGAGGCCACCCCGCTTTTTTTCATGGGGGCGGCCTGGGGCTCTTTTATGGCGTCCGCATTTTCACTGGATGCAGCTTGGCCTGCGGCTTTGGGAACCACCTTGTTTTTTTCGATGGCCTTCAACGCGCCTTTTGCGTGTGCGGTTTTGGCGGCCTCCTGGTTTGGTTGGCCTGTTTTCCCCATTTTTTTATTGGCTCACCTTTTGGTAAAATGGGTGACAAAACTAGGGTTCATCTAAGGCTTTCCCTCACTAGGTTTTGGGATGGTCCAGCGTACACCGGCATAAACCATGGTGCCAAAAACCGGCCCCCATGCCATGGAGCCGTCGAAGCCGGCTTGTCCGGGTATGTAAGGATTTAAAATGGGATCTGCTTGGGTGAAATTCAATAAGTTTTCGCCACCAAGGTACCATTCAAACCGCTTGTTTTGTTGCCACTTCACTTGGGCATGCACCATGGTAAACCAAGGTGAAGCTTCTGGCCTGAACAGACCTGTAGCTACATCTTGCATTTCAGGAAGTCTTGAACTTCCAGTGATTTGGGCGGTAATGTCGAATTGAAGTCTTGGCTTGGCCCAAGTAATCATAGAGGTGAATAGAAGCCGGTGCCGGGGTACAAAAGGTTCTTGTTTCTCTACCCCGCCTAAAAAGGCCGTCACATGTTGGAATTTGTAGCTTCCTCTTACTTCCAGCCATTTCATGGGATTCCATGTTAGATCTAACTGGCTTACCATGCTTCTTGCAGGCTGGTCCGACATATAAAATCGAAGTCCACCCGAGGTTTCTCTATCGATGATAAGCCGATCAGTGAAATGTGTATACCATACATCCAAGGCGGCGGTGAGGGGTCTTTTGGTAAATGGGGCTGTCCAAATCAGGCCTGTTCCTGCCGTCCATGCTTTTTCAAGGCCAAGGGCAGATTCCCAAGTGATGTTTCTACCCGTAACGAGCATAGAAAGATTGTCGCCCAGTACATTGGGTGTTCTAAATCCGGAGCCTCCGGAGATTCTCCAGACCCATTGTTTGGAAAGGTCCCATTTCACATGAAGGCGAGGGGTAGCCTGTAATCCAAAAAGATTATGGTAATCTGTGCGGAACCCGGCCACCAAAGACAGGCCATTCAATCCATTATAGGTATATTCAGCAAATGCACCGGGAATGTGTTCATTTCTCTCGAAAACCAAACTATCCAGTCGGTCCTCTACGCGATCCCATTGGTAGCTCATGCCCCATTTCAATCCGTGCCGCGTGTCGCCAATGATGGTTTGGTGGATGCCATTGAAGTATCCGGTCCATTGGCTTCCTTGATACAATCGAGGGCCAAAATTCCCCTTTTGCTCATGGTAAGTTACAGATGCCATGAGGCCAACCGACATGTAGGGTTTGTCCGGAAACAAAAACCCATGTTTTCCAAATCCTTCAATACGTGTGGTTTGTAATTGATAATGCCATACCGGCAAACTTGTGTCGGGAACAAAAAAGCTGCGGGTGCCTCCTTCACGCATTTCCCTTAGTGCCCGGATACCTATTTGGGCTTCCCGGCGTTTGCCTTGGTATTTCCAACGGTGTAAACCACTTAGGGTGTACACCACCGGCATGTCCAGAAATCCATCGTTGTTATGGTCTTGGTAATTGTCCGTACGATTGGCGTGCAGCAAAGTAAGCACAGACCACCTTGGATTCACTATGGCGGCATGTTGAAGGTTGATTTCTGCGCGGCCCATGTGATTCACATAAATGTTCACATGCCAGGGATCGGCAGATTCCGGTTTCAGGTATTCCAGGTTGATTTGACCGGTCAGGGATTCAAAGCCATTAACGACAGACCCGGTTCCTTTGGAAATCTGAACGTTTTCCATCCATGGTCCTGGGACATAAGCCAAGCCATATCCGGACGCAATGCCCCGAATACCCGGAAGCATCTCGGATGTGATTTGAACATATTTCCCTTCCATGCCAAGCATGCGTAAGGTTTTGGCCCCTGTGACCGCATCGGATAGACTTACGTCTACGGTGGGATTTGTTTCAAAGCTTTCAGCTAAATTACAGCAAGCGGCACGGGTGAGTTCTGTGCGCGTCAAAGTTTCCATAGGAATGGTATGCACACCGATAATGGTGCCTTTGGCTTGATCTGAAACTTGCACCACCTGAAGTTGATGACTTTTAAGGGTGAAGGTGGCGGGAACATTTGGGAAAAGGGTTGTCTCCAAGGGCGTCCAGCCCAAAAGGGAAATCTGAAGGCCTAATGAATCCGGGCCTCCCTCTGGAAACTCAAAGGAAAATCTCCCAAGACTATCGGTCCATTGTCCCGGTAAGGTGCCCAATGGCATGGGGGTCACCGCAGCTTTAAACGCGGGTTCTCCCGACGGTAAAATGACTTTTCCGGAATAGGTTTGTGAAAATAAAGGGGATGCCATACCAAGCACCACCAGTCCTCGAATAAAATAGGTAATCATGAAAAATTGAATTTGAAAAAACGACAAGTGAAAAAATGCTTGCGTTTTATATCAAATTCTAAAGACGGACAAAGCGGCTAAGGAAGGCGTTAAATGGTCAGGTGGGGGTCGATTTTCCTCCCATTTTACGAAACTTGCGGCCGAAATAAGGTGGTGGATACCAAATGTATAGGTAGGAGTAATCGAAAAAGGCGCATACACATGGAGGGTCGAGGGGCTTTGCGATACTGGCGCTTCCTCGCTCAACAACAAAAACTGATGATGTTCACAGCACGCATTTTTTAGCACTTTTTTCCCGTCATCGCTGCAACACGGATTGGCTTCCGGGCCACAATGGTGGTGGGTGTGCATGGCGATTCGGAGGGTTTGTTCCCCTTTTTTATGACATACATGCCTTTCCACCAATAAGCCGGACCCGGCCAACATCCAGATGGCCAGTAAAAAAATGGAGGAAAAAAAGGATTTACCTTTCATGGGGTATGAACAAGACCTCTAAGATACGTATTTGTTCTTAATGCGGCATTTTTCCGGATGCTCACATAAAAAAGGTTGTAATCAGCGATATGGTAGTTTTTCCAATGGAATAAAAAGTTCCCAAAGAACCGTGGCTTTTTAATCCATAAAATGCCCCCGACCAGTTCCGCATTATTGAGTTTGGGATGAATTTTGCCAAATTTCCACAGCATGCCTCCCGGATTTTCACGGGCAGGAACATTGCGGGATAACGTATCCCAAGACAAAGGATTTACCGCGACCGTATGTTCCCAGTTTACGCCTTCTGGCCGATAATGTCGGGCATACGTGCTCCAAGAGATGACGCAGCCGGTTTGTTCAGGGCTGGCGCAAATGGGCAATTGGGGAAATGTATCTTTTGGAATAGGCATGCCTGGCAAATAAGCCGCAATCAGCTGTCCCCTCAAAGGACCTCGATCCATAAATTCCGCCACCAGTCGGCCGCCATGGTAAGAGCCTTGGCTATGGCTTGCAATAATGAAAGGTCGGCCTTGGTTCCAATGGTTCAAATAATATAAGAATGCCTTTTTCACGTCGGCATACGCAGTGTCCAATGCCGCTTTTCCATCTTTGGCAGAGGGCGTATAAAAAGCATATAAATGGGCTTGTCGGTATTTTGGAGCAAACAAGCGTCCTGCCCCATTAAATACGGAGGCTTGATATAACATAGGACCTGCATCGGTTAAGCTATCCAGATAGCGATTCGGAACCGGCGCATTCCAATGATATGGCGCCATTGACGCATCAATGTACGTCGTTGGATGAATCCAAAACACATCTGCTTCGTCGGACGGAACAAGCGGCGCATGCATTTGGATGTTGGGTGTGGTAGAATCTCCTATGTCTTTTCGCCAAGGCAATGCCATCCATGAGGTTTCTACGGCATAATCTGGTTCAGGAGGAGTAACAACTTCTTGAAAAGACAGATGGCGAACGGCCCCAAAATCCCTTTTTGGGCTTTGACTTTTCACCGTTCCTATGGCCCCAATTATGGCGAATATAAAAAGGGAAACATGGGAGCGAGTGAATGTCATGTCAATTAAAACAAGCATGCAAATTTAAATAAGATTTGTGTAGGATGAGGACTGTTTTTACATTTTACAACATAACGAAAGTTCAAAGGGATGAAGCCGTTTCATAATTTTTTAAAGTCTTGATGGTTATCATTGTTTGAGGTTTAAACCTTAAGGTGCGAGCAGAGGTTTTTTTAAAGTCATTGAATAGTCAATGCCTTATACCTTTGATAAGTTGGCCGGTGGTTTCATTTGTAAAATGCCTGGCTTTTGCCATTTTACCCAAAAACCCAACGGCGAAAAGCAGGAGAAATGTTTCTTGTCGGGGCCTCTTGTCTTTCAACCTTCAATCTTCCTGTTTTTCATTCGTTAAATCTTATCTTTGCACCCTAAATGGTGGCCTTAACGGCCCGTAACGAAAAACAATGGATCAGATCCTATCGAACGACGAGGCCCAAAAGCCTTTGGAACAGCTCCCCACTCCGGACGCACAGCCGGAACAAGTTAGCCCCGCTGCTACTGCTGAAACTGCGGAAGAAACAGATTTTTCAGCCGTGGTGTCCGACGAAGAAGCGGACTTGGAACAAACCTTGCCAGAAGAAGAAGAGGAAGATTTTTCCACTTTTGACATGGAGAAAATGAACCAATGGCTTCAACAGGCTTTACAAGCGGAGCCCGACGGGAAACTGAGAAAACAATTTTCCAGCATTCGTACGCATTTTCACGAAGTACAGGAAGAGCTTAAACAACAATCTCTTGCTACGTTTAAAGAAGACGGGGGACAGGAGGAAGAGTTTGAATTTCAGCCCAGTTCCGAAGCCAAAGCCATTCGCGACCTCATCCGCAAATTGTCCGACAAGTTGCGCGATGAGCGCCGGCAGCTGGAAAAACAAATGGAAGCCAATTTGCTCGCTCGACAAGATTTGATTTCTGAGCTTCGCAACCTCATGGAAAATGAATCGAACATGGGGAAAGCCTTTGAAAAACTCAGAGGACTTCAAGAGCGATGGAAATCTGTTGGTCAAATTCCAAAAGCCCAGGCCGATGATATTTACAAAACATGGAGACACCATGTAGATGCTTTTTATTCCCTTGCTTCCATCAATAAGGATTTGTTCCAGATGGAATTGAGTAAGAACTTGGAGCAAAAGAAAAACCTGATTCGCCAGGCACAAGAACTTTTGGCCATGGATTCCATCAAGCGTTCTTTGGAAATGCTTCATGTGATTCAACGGGAGTGGAGAGAGGTGGGTCCCGTACCCAAAGACCAGGATAAAGAGATTTTTGAATCGTTCAAAGCCGCTTGTGATGCCCTTTACCTCAGAAGAGAAGAGCATTCCAAAGCCCAAGACGACATGCGTAAAGCGAATTTACAGGCCAAAGAAGCCCTCGCTGCGCAATTAGAAGCCTTGTCTTCTGGCGATTACCCATCCATGAAACACTGGAAAGAAGGGGAAGTTAGCTTAAAACAAATTGAAGAGCAGTGGAAGAAAATTGGCCCTGTTCCCAAATCCGTGAATGATGCCATTTGGTCTCGTTTTAGAGAGGCAAGAAAAGCCTTTCACAAAAAGCGCCTTGCCTTGTTAAAGGAAAGTACGGCCAAGTTTCAGGAAAACTATGCCAAGAAGATAGCCTTGTGTGAAAAGGCCGAAGCACTTAGCCAATCCAATGATTGGAAGGAAACCGCCAACCAATTGGTTCGCCTTCAGCAGGATTGGAAAAAAATAGGTCCCGTAGAAAGAAAACGTTCCGATGAGATTTGGAACCGATTCAGAACCGCCTGTGATGCTTTTTTCCAAGCCCGTGAAGCTTGGTTTGCAGGAAGAGAAGACCGCGATAAAGCTTCTGTCGACGCCCGCAAAGTTATTATTGCAGACTTGGAAAAGGTGGAAGCAGCAGAAAGCCTCGAGGATACCATGGAGCGCATCAAGCCCATTCAAGACGCGTGGAACCAAGCGCCACAAGTTGGAGGAAACGACAGAAAAGCTTTGGACAAAGCATGGAACGATGCTTTGAATAAAGTGTTCAGCGCACTTAACATAGACCCGGTGAAACGCCAGCGTCTCGAGTATAAAGCGAGAATTGACGCCATGATGGCTTCTCCCAATGCCCTAGGCTTGCTGCGGGACGAAAGGTCTTTCCTAGGTAATCGGGTGAGAAAGTTGGAAGAAGAATTGCTTCAAACCGAGAATAACCTTGCGTTTTTTGGAAAATCCAAAGGAGCAGAAGCCCTTCGCCAGCAATATGAAGGGAAAATGGAGCAAACCCGCAAAGAAATCGAAGGACTGAAAGACCGCCAACACCAAATCAAGCATGCCTTGAAACAGTTGGAATCAAATTCCTGACCCATTCCCCTTCAAAGCCCGAACATTCTTTGAAGGACATGGTTATTCGTACATACTTAGATTGTAAAAATCATTCATCATGGCCACACGTATCTGGACCCCGCTAAAATCATACGAGGATATTTTGTTTGATTTTCATGAGGGTATCGCCCGCATCACCATCAATCGTCCCCATGTGTATAATGCGTTTCGTCCCGAAACCAACATGAACATCCTAGATGCTTTAGATATTTGTCGTGAGCATCAGGACATTCGGGTGATTGTGCTTACCGGCGCCGGTGATAAAGCATTTTGTAGCGGTGGAGACCAAAATGTAAAAGGACATGGAGGATATGTTGATGAACAGGGCGTTCCCCGGCTGAATGTACTTGACATTCACAAGAAAATCCGTTCCATGCCCAAGCCCGTCATTGCCATGGTCAATGGATATGCCATTGGCGGAGGGCACGTGCTTCACGTGGTTTGTGACCTGACCATTGCCTCAGAAAATGCAAGGTTTGGACAAACCGGACCTAAAGTGGGAAGTTTCGATGCGGGATTTGGTTCAAGTTACCTGGCACGCATTGTAGGACAGAAAAAGGCCCGTGAAATCTGGTTTTTATGTCTTCAATATAATGCCCAGGAAGCTTTGGACATGGGATTGGTGAACAAAGTGGTTCCTTTGGAGGCGCTGGAAGACACCACGGTAGAATGGTGTAAGACCATCATGAAACGCAGTCCGCTGGCTGTGCGCATGATTAAGCGTGGTTTGAATGCTGAACTAGATGGGCAGCACGGCATCATGGAAATGGCAGGAGACGCGACCCTGATGTTTTATTTACTTGAAGAAGCCCAAGAAGGTCGCAAAGCCTTTTTAGAGAAGAGAGACCCCGATTTCAATAAATTCCCACGGTTCCCGTGAGTACTTTGCGTGCTTGGCTGGCTGCCGCTCGCCTCCGAACCTTGCCTTTGGCCGGTTTAGGTCCGGCTACCGCATGGGTGGCTTTACACAAGCAAGCCGCAGAACAACCTTATTTTTTATTGAAAACGGTGTTGGTATTCGCCGTAGCTTGGTTGCTTCAATTGCTTTCAAATTTTGCCAATGATTATGGCGATTTCATGAAAGGAACTGACAATGCCCAACGCATTGGCCCTGAGCGGGCACTGCAAAAAGGAAGCATTCAGCCAGTGCAAATGCTACGCGCCATATGGATAACCGGTGTTCTTGCTTTGGTTTGCGGTTTGGTGTTGTTGGCGTTTCTTTGGCAGCAAGCCCCACTTGGTTTATGGATTTTTCTTTTGGTGATTGGATTAGCCGCCATCTGGGCTGCCGTAGCCTATACCATGGGTAAAAGACCTTACGGCTACGCAGGTTGGGGCGAGGTAGCGGTTTTTATTTTCTTTGGCTTGGTTTCCGTTTTAGGTACTGGCTTCTTGTTTTTTACCTATTTGCCACCCACATTATACTATAATGCCATTGCCCTTGGCAGTTATTCTGCTGCTGTGTTGCACATGAACAACATGCGGGACGTGGAAAACGATAAAGCTTCCGGGAAATGGACGCTTGCCACCCGCTTAGGATGGAAAGGCGGACGCATGATACACGTTTTTTGGGTGTGTTTGGGTGCCATCATGTGGGTGATGGCTGCGGCACCTGCCCAAAACCTTTGGCCTCTGGTTCCAGGGTTAGTGCTTTCCATGGCCCAAGCTTTTTGGGTGGTCCAGAACCAAGACCGTAAGAAATTTGACCTTGGTCTGCGTTGGATGGTCGCTGCCACTTTCCTCACCGGATTGGGCTACCTTTTCATCTATTTTTAATACACAACGGTTATGGCGTTTTTTCATGATTCAGCAGATATTTATGACCGTTTGCGGGCTTTGTCCCCCCAACAACCTGTCTTTAGTTTTCAAAAACATACCCTAAGGTTCACTTTTCCAGGAAAAACGTCTCGTGGAACTTTATGGACAAGAGATATTTGGATACTAAAGGTCTCTTCTGCGCTACAGCCCTCCGTGTTCGGTTTAGGAGAAGCGGCGCCCCTTCCGGGATTAAGTAAAGAATCGCCGGAAGAGGTGGAAGATGCTTTACGCTTACTTTGTCTGGATGGTCAAGCGTGGTCGCAATACTTATTTGATGCAGACCGCCTACCTGCCTCTGTTCTTTTTGCCCTTGAACAAGCCCTTTTGGATCTTCATGAAGGAGGTCGCCGGATTTTGTTTCCGTCTAAATTTACGGATGGACGCGATGTGATTTCCATCAATGGATTGATCTGGATGGGAACCTCCGAAGAAATGTTTAAGCGGATTCAGGAAAAATTGGACCTTGGATTTACTTGTTTGAAATTGAAAATTGGCGGTTTGGATTGGCGTGAAGAAAAGTATCTTTTAGACACCCTCCGTGCGCATTATCCGCCTGAGATACTTGAAATCCGTCTCGATGCGAATGGTGCTTATTCTTCGCGTCAGGCCATGAAAATTTTAGAGGAATTAGAGCCCTTGGGCATCCACTCCATTGAACAACCTATTCAACCCGGTCAATGGGATGCCATGGCCGAATTGTGTGCACACAGTCCCATTCCTATCGCATTGGACGAGGAATTGATTGGCTGCAGAACTACGGACGAGATGGAAGCGTTGTTGGAAGAAGTTTTACCGGCCTATCTTATTCTTAAGCCTACGCTGTTGGGCGGTTTTCAGGCGGGTGAAAATTGGATTCGTTTGGCCGAAATGCATGGCGTAGATTGGTGGATTACCTCTTGTTTGGAATCTAACCTCGGTCTAAATGCCATTGCGCAGTGGGCATATACCCTGCAGAATCCCATTCCTCAGGGCTTGGGCACAGGACAAGTGTTTTCCAATAATTTCCCTTCGCCTTTGCATTTAGACGGTCCGTTATTACAAATGAAACCCGAACAGTCATGGCAACTCCCTGTCTTCTAATTCAAGGAGGGAAGCCAACACCAGAAGCTGTCCATTTTCCCGAGGTGCTAGACCTATATACGTGTTTGCAGGAAGGGGCAAGCCATACCTTTTTCACGAGTGGAACGACCGGTCCTCCCAAACCTATTGTCTTTTCTGCGGCGCAGATGACGAGGTCTGCGCAATGGTCTATTCAAGCCTTATCGTTGCCTTTGGGTTATGTGGGTTTATTGGCCTTGCCGCTCCAGTTTGTTGCGGGTAAAATGATGGTTGTCAGAGCCTTTATAGCGCAAGCAGATCTTTGGTATATAGCGCCCACTTTACGCCCTTTTTCCTTGCCTCTTCCCGATTTGGATTTTGTTGCCCTTACGCCTGCCCAAGTTCAAGCCACTTTGGGGTTTTCTGAGGATTTGGACAGGCTGCGGGAGGTTAAAGTGATATTGGTTGGAGGTGGCGTCTTATCTTCTCTTGCAGAGTCTGCATTGCAGGAGTTTCCCCACCGGGTTTTTCATTCTTATGGAATGACGGAAACGCTCACCCATTGCGCATTAAGAAATATTGCACCAGAAAGGTCACGGGTTTTTCAGCCGCACCATCCCGCCATTACATTTAAAGTAGAGGATGATATTTTATCTATAAACTATCCTTTTCTTACACAGGGTTTCCTGCCAACCAATGATGTAGTAAAGGTGGATAATGGCGGTTTTATTTTTTTAGGTCGTAGAGATGATGTAATTAACCTCGGTGGATTGAAATTACATCCGGTGGAGTTGGAATCCAAGTTGCCTCAGGAGCTATTTAAAAACCGGGCTTGGTTTATTGCGGGAAAAGAACATGATACTTGGGGGCAAGTCCCTTGGTTATGGATTGAAGGGAGCGAAGACTTGAATATCGGTTCAGCCGACCTGCAAGCTTATTTATCCGGAAAGGAAAAGGTGTATGGTTTTACTTTGGTGCCAAAGTTTAGCCGCACCCCGAGTGGAAAAATTCAGAAAAAAGCTACGATGGCCTCCAAAGTTTATAAAGAGGTCACTTTTTCCTAAATGGTTCAATATAGGTAATAAAATATTGGTTGTCTTTTAGAATGACACCTAATAGGGTTCTGAGAAAAGAAGCTTGCCTAGGAGCTAATGTCCTTTAAATCAGATTTTTGGCGAAATAGCTCAAGCAGTTCTTCTTGGGTTTTTATAAGCTGCCGCAACAAATGGTTTTCATTTTTCAGCTGGCTGATTTCTTCTGCCAATTGGAGCGACTGACTTGTTGGGGTGTCCGTTAAAAGGTTCTCTAACTCCTCTTCCTGCATGTCTAATGCTTGCAGAATGAGTCGTAAGGTGTTGGGGTGTACCTTTCCGGTTCTTTCGATGGATGATATGAGGGGGCGTGTTTTGTTCACCTTTTCGGCGAGGTCCTCTTGGGTCATTTGTTGAATTTGACGCGCAAGACGTATTTTTTTCCCTATATGCATACGACAAATGTCGCACGCAAAACGTTTACATAAAGACATTTTTTAAATGTCTTTATGTTTTAATTACTTTATTTTCGCAATTATATTAGTGTAAAAATGGGTGTATTATAGGAAAATCGCTTTACGTCTGATGTGGACCTTCTAGTTGCTCTGCTTGAATTTGCAACCCTTGCCGGTGAATCTCCATTAAAATTTTCCTGACAAATCTTTCATCCAATTGTAAAGATTTGGCCCATTCAATGCGCGTCTCTAAAATTTCTTGCCACCGCTCTGGTTGAAAAATAGTTACATGATGTATTTTTTTATAATCCCCAATCTGCTGAATGGTTTTCATTCGTCGGGACAAAAGCCGCATCAGCTCTTCGTCTATGCTATCAATAAGCTGTCGCATGAGCATAAGTTGGTGGGCCGCTTCACTGTTTTGGGGCTGCGTAAACCTTAAATCCAATCCATCCAACAATTGCCACAACTGCTCCGGCGTAATCTGTTGGGCCGCATCGCTCCACGCCAAATCCGGGCTGGGATGGGCTTCTATCATTAATCCATCAAAAGCAAAATGGATGGCTTTTTGAGCCACTTCAAATAAAAACTCCCTTTTGCCCGTAATATGACTTGGGTCGCAAAATACCGGTAAATCAGGAACTAATGTGCGCAATTGAATGGCTAAATCCCATCGAGGGGCATTTCGGTACGGTGCAGAATCTACGGTTGAAAATCCCCGATGAATGGCTGCCATTTGGTTGATGCCCGATTTTTGGAGCCGCTCAAAAGCCCCTAGCCAAAGCTGTACATCTGGATTAATCGGATTTTTTACCATCACAGGAATCGATACACCCTTCAACGCATCGGCAATTTCCTGAACGGAAAATGGATTTACGGTGGTTCTTGCACCAATCCAAAGGACATTGGTTCCGGCCTTTAACGCCGCTTCTACATGCTCGGCCCGTGCCACTTCTACCGTAAAGGGTAATCCCGTCGCTTCCCTTGCCTCCTGTAACCATGACAATCCTATTTCTCCAACGCCTTCAAAGGAATCCGGGCGTGTACGCGGCTTCCAAATGCCGGCACGCATTAAACCTACCCTGCTGTCTTTGGCCAAGCGTATGGCATCTTCCATCACTTGCTCGCGCGTTTCTGCACTGCAAGGCCCTGAAATAAGTCGGAATGGATGGGTAGAAGGGAACCATTCCTGTAGGGGTACTATTTCTAAAGGTTTATTCGCCATGAAAATGGAGGATTTCGGTAGTCAATTCAAAAGGAAAATCGGTCGCTACATGCCCTTTATAGCCTTGAGACACCTCAAATGCAGATAGCCAAAACACCGCTTGCTCTCCAACAATTTTTCCTTGTTCGGGGGTTAATTGAATGGCATGTAACGGAATGCGCATCCCACGGCCATCTGCTTTCATCACGGCTTCTTTGCCGGTCCATGCTTCAAAAAATGCAGCCGTTGGGTCTTCTGATTGTTTCATTTTTTGACGCTCCATAGGGGTAAACTGACGTGTAAACAAATCAATGTCTATGGGCCGTATTTGTTCAACATCTATCCCAACTTTTCCTTTAAAACTTCTTATGCCGGCCACCCAGTCTCCCGAATGGCTGATGTTGAAGTCGGGTCCACCCGCCATACAGGGTTTTCCAAATTCATTTTTTTCAATGCACGCATATACGTCCGGCGCCTCCCATTCTTTCAATAAGGCCGACACCATCCTTTTTCCCGTATATACCCGCAACTGGTCGTCTGTTTGCCGATAAGCCATAATATCCTCTCTTACCTGCTTCGGTAAATCGTAAAATTCCTTCACCGGCCAATGCGCGGCCTTTGGAATTTTGGCGAGGTAAACGGTAAGTTTTTCACGCATCTGGTGGCAGCAAAGTATGTTGAATGTGCCGGCACAAATCAGGTAAATGGTCAAAAATCCAAAAATGGGCTCCCGGATACCGACGAAATGTGAATTCTCCGGTGGTTTCTTTTTGCCAATCGGTCAGCGTATCATCAGGCACCTGCTCTTCCGTGCCGCAAAACACCGAAAGTGGAACCGGATAAGGCGGCATGGCCCGATACCGGTAGGTGTCTATGGCATAAAAATCATTGCGAAGCGTCGGAAGAAAAATGCGCAGCAATTCATCGTTCGATAAAATGGCATCCGGCATTCCTTTCAACTGTTTCAAACGCGAAATAAATTCGTCATCCGACATGAAACTTCGCTTTAAATCGGTGTTTCGGGAGGGCGCTACTTTGCTGGTAAAAAAGGCATGTAACGGCAATGGCAAACCCGCTTCTCGAAGGCGGTGAATCAATAAATGACCAACATACGTTCCCATGGAATGTCCGTATAAGGCATAAGGACGGTGCACATGCGCTTTTATCTGTTCAAAATGTTCATCTACAATTAAATGTAAATTCCTAAGCGCAGGTTCTTTAAGTCTTGCTCCTTTGCCGGGTAGGGTAAATGTGCGCATTGGTATCTCCTTTGGAAGATATTCTCCAAATTTCGCATACGAAGTTTCATTGCCTCCTCCAAAAGAAAGCATCCACAAATCAATGGTTTTCACCCTACAAAAATAGGGAATTCCTTTGGGTGTGCCGGACTTAGTTTTGGATAAGCAATTTCACCACGGATTTTACGCCCATGCCGGAAATCCAGACCTGGTATAGCCCGTTGGGCAAACTGACCGCAAAAGTCTGAGTTTCTCCTTGTATTTGGGTAAAAGATTGCCGGTGCACTTCCTTTCCTGCCAAATCAATCACCGATAACTCATAATCGCCATCCGGTGCATCGTTCAAAGTCAAAGCAAAGGACCCGTTCGAGGGATTGGGATACAGCGTAGCGGAAGTAATTCCCGAAACCAGTCCCAAACTAGAAACCACCACGGTGTTGGACGTGTCTGAACAGCCAAAGGCATTGGTGGCAATCAACGCATAGCTTCCGTTTTGGGTAGGCGTGTAAGGCACAATTACGCCAAGTGGTGCCGGTATGGGCGTCCATACACCACCTTGCTGTACAAGCCATTGATAGGTGTAATTTCCGGTAAGCGGCGTGGTCAGTTGTCCATTTGAAAAGGCCGCACCTACATTAACAAACCCCGGAGGTGGCGCAGGATTAAAGGTCAGCGTCGTGTCATTGGATACCACAAAACAGCCGGAAACCGGATCATACACTTTTACCTTGTAGCGGCCGCTGTCTTTGGCAAAAAAGGAAGAAGCCGGTCCGGAATATACCAAGGAATCGTCCTGAAACCATTCATAAAAATAGCCGGTATAGACAGATAATTCTACAGAATCTCTATCGCAACTGCTGAGTCCGGGCTGCACACCCATCACGGCATTGGGTGGTGTTGGCAAAACCACTACGCTGTCATTGGCTTGGGTGATAAAAGCTGTTTTCTGGACTTTCCAATTGAAATGAAGCCCTCCTTGGTTGTACGCCAAGGTCACAGGCACATTGTACTGTGTGGCGGCGGGCATGGTCAGTGGGGTAAATGGGAAGGGTGACTCTGAATCGTTGCGACAATTATCATCTGCACCATATAATCCCCCATCTTGGTCCCAAATTTCTACATTATAGGGTTGTTGGGTGAGCGCCAAATTCACATTCCAAGTGTGTGGATTGGAGGAAGGGGTGAAGGTTACTGGTGAGCCGCTGGTATTCACTACGGACTGTCCCAAACCATTGAAAATCCGAAGATAAATGTCCGGATTGTCCGTTCCAAATACAGCAATATCCGTGCAGTTTACGGTAATGGCGGTTACGGATTGTAAAACGAAAGGCAGGGTGTCAACGATTTCCTGATAACTTACTTGGTACGTTCCTGGACTTTGATAAAGTACTGGAGGCGGTGTATGGGTTTGGTCGGTACTTCCATTTCCGAAATCCCATTGATAGGAAACCCCTGTATTATATTGGTTTGGGGAAAAGTTACTGGGTGGTGTATTAGAGGAAAACTGTACACTTAGGGGACTGCAGCCTTGCGTGGGCGCAATGGAAAAGGCAGCGTTTCCTCCGGCAGCAGCAGGTTGTACCACCAAGGTCATGTTAAAGAGCTCTGTTCCACTTTGGTTGCCAAACGGTGTGTTTACCGTTCCCGTAGTATTGATTACAATGGGATAACTGCCGGGTTGGGCCAAAGGTGTGCCGCAAAAACGCACACAAGCAAAGGTGCCGTTTGGAAAGGAGCTGGGTGCATAGGTGCAATTCCCAAGGTCGCAAGACCAGTTAACCCCAAATGGAAGTCCGGAGATGCTATTAATTTTAAACTGAACAAAATCCACCATGCCAAACAACCCACCCGATTGCTGGGTAGCATCTACCTGACGGGGCAAACGAAAGGTGATGGTGTCATTATACGAAGCACTCACAGTGGCCGTATCTAAATTGTTGGGACAAGGTCCGGTGGTGTTTCCGCAAAGCGTGGTGTTGGGCACACAGCCCGCACATTGAGCCATCACAGCAACCGGTGTGGCAAGACCAAAAAATACAAGCAGCGTGTAAAGGGCTGTTTTCATGTGTGTAGGTTTCTTCAATCAAATATATTGAGTAACCCAATGTAAAACAAGCCCCTGAAAACTTAGGGTTGTGGTTTTTTAAAATGTTGGTTCCATTGTTTTTCTAGCCTGGTAAAGTCAGATGACCTGCAAGCCAGCCTACAAATAACGCCGTCTTGGGACAACAATTCTAAACAGGCATCAAAACGGTCGTCTGTGCCCGGCATGTTTTTCTTTTCAATCCAAAGGGCCGATTCCGGCTTTATACCCATGAGCAAAAAAACTTTGCCTTGCACATTCACCCGAAGGATCAAACTTTGTGGCCGGAACTCTAAGTTCACCACAGCAAAGGGTGCTTGCGTTCCAATATGACCATTTAAAAATTCAGGGCCATACATCCATCGTAAGGGTGGACTCCCTGTACCACCGCGCTTTAGGCTTTCCCACCACCCAAAAGGAGGGCCGAACAGGTGACGAATCTCCGCCATAATGGCCGGAGGATATAGCGTTATGTCGTAGCATTTAAGGAAGACACCCATGTTCTAAAATCAAATTGAACCACTGGATTTTGGCGCATACAACGAAAATGCCCGCGGGGACACTGCGCAAAACCCAATTTAGAACACGGCCGACAGGAAAGTTGTTCAACTTGGTGATGAACCACCGGATACGGAGCTTCCGGAACTTGCCATGGCCCCATGCCAAAGGCGGGGGTGGTATTTCCCCAAACTACATGTATGGGTTTTTGAAAACTTGCAGCTAAATGCATTGCTGCGGTATCTCCCGTAATCACAAAGGTGGAGCGCTGAATTAATGCGGCCATGTCCGGAAGCGTCGTAGAACGATTCGGGGAAAAGAGTTGATTAGGGAACATCGATATCAAATCCTTGTATGCGTTCAATTCCGTTGGCATGCCAAGTAAAAGAACAGGAAAAGGCAATTTGGGCAACAAGGCTTTGACCAAATCCGGTGGAATGGCTTTGGTCGCGTGTGCCGAGCCAATGGCGCAAGCAATAAAAGATTGTTGTTGCAGCGTTTCGGGTAAAAGGAAGGAAAGGCTATCAGAGGGCAGGAAAGAAGATAGCTGCAATGGATAGTGGCTTGGTGTTACCGTCCAAGGCAAAGTTTCAAGATATCGTTGGACGACATGTGAACATGGTTTTAGCCCTCTCATACCACGCACCATGAACCATTTCCTGAGGTTTTGTTTCTGCAACACTTTTACCGGTCCTTGCAGTTTTTGCCGAATCTTCCGCGAATGCCGGTTGTTTTGTAAGTCGGAAATATGAAAAAATACTTCAGGAAGCTGGGCGTAGAGGTCTTGGGATTGGTTTTTATTAAATCCATACACTTTGAACAACCTTGGCTCCTCTTCAAAAAGCGGCAAGTTGTTTTGCCCGGTGATTAAATGAATCCGTGCGTCGGGGTATCGGTCTAAAATAGCTTGAAATATAGGGGTGACCAGCAGCGCATCGCCGATGGCAGACAGGCGGATGACCAAAAAGTCAGGCGCCATGAAAATGAAGCATAAGTTGTTCTAAAGCCTTTGGAACGCCAAGTGTGGCTTCGGCTTCAATCACCGTCATTTGTTTGGAGGGACGCATAGGTGGCGCAGGGTCTATAAACCAGCCCGGCGCATGGTTGGGCATGTGGTGAATAAGCCCTGCGGCCGGATAAACCGCCATGGAGGTGCCAATAATGAACCATGCATCAGCCGTAGCACAAAGCGCTTCAGCCTCTTGAATGGCGGGAACCGATTCGCCAAACCAAACTATGTGCGGTCGTAAAGGGGCACCATCCGGACCACGGTCCGACACATGTACATCTTTATCCCAGTCTAAAATGAGGTTTGGATTTTGGGTGCTACGAACTTTTTTCAACTCGCCATGCAGGTGTAAAATGTTCTTAGAACCTGCGCGTTCATGTAAATCATCTACGTTTTGGGTAATGATAAAGACCTCCCAATTCTCGGCCTGTTCTTTTTCCCATTGCGCCAAAGCCAAATGGGCGGCGTTGGGAGACGCTTCACAAACTTGGCGGCGTCTTTCGTTATAAAAACGATGGACGTAGCTTGGATTAAGGGAAAAGGCTTCAGGTGTGGCCACATCTTCTATTCTGTGTTTTTCCCATAACCCCTGTTGGTCCCGAAACGTCTCAATCCCAGATGCGCGAGATATGCCGGCACCTGTAAGTACGATGCATTTCTTTTTCATTTTTTGAGCAAGGCTAACATGGTTTCCATGATATCCGGGTCGTTCCAGCGCTGCTCAATTTGGGGCAATCCCATGATGTGTTGCATGATGTTCTCTTGGTGGTTTCCTTTGGCCAACGCTTCACGATAGGGCAAATGGGAAAAAGTAACCATGGAATACAAGGGCATCCACATCTCTGGATGTTGGGCAAAAAACTTGGCTTCAATTTTCTTTTGAAGTAAAAACGAGGGATCCGCCGTTTTATCTCGCATTTCAATGAAATTTTGAAGTGCAAGGGTGGCAATGGCATCCCCATCGGGCTTTCTTTCTCGCGCAAAGTCGGAGAAAAGGGAAGCAGGTGTATGGTCACGGGCTTCCAACATTTCTGTAAAAATCCGTGCATCTTCAAATCCTGCGTTCATGCCTTGTCCGTAAAAAGGAACAATGGCATGCGCGGCATCGCCCATGAGCACCACTTCATCCCCATAATTCCAAGGGTCGCATTTCACCGTGATGAGGCTAGACACAGGGTTTTGTTGATATTGTTGGATATAATCCGGAATAAGTGGAATTAAATCCGGGAAAACTTCTTCGAAAAAGGCTTGGATTTCAGCCGGAGTTTTAACTGAATCAAAAGAGGGCTCGCCATGAAAAGGAAAGAAAAGGGTGCAGGTGTAGGTGCCATCGGGGTTGGGGAGGGCAATCATCATGTACTCTTTGCGCGGCCAAATGTGCAAGGTGTCGGCTTCCAGCTGGTGACGACCATCCGGATGCGGAGCAATGTTGAGTTCTTTGTACCCGTGTTTTATGTAAAATTGCTGATAATCAAATCTATCATTGAACATGAGTCGGTGCCGAATCGCGGAAAAGGCACCATCCGTTCCAATGAGGTATTCGTAGGGGAATCGTTGTCGTCCGGAGGTTTTTTCTTCAATGAATACCAGTTCTTTACGCTGTAAATCTACGTCTTCGCATCGGGCTTCGAAATGAAATTCTACCAGCCCGTGTTGGTCAGCGGCTTCCATCAATAATTTGTTCAGGGCACCACGGGCCACCGAATAAATGGCTTCGCCTTCTTTTCCATAAGGTTGGTAAGAAAGCTGGCCTTGCTGGTCGTGCATGGTCCTGCGGTACATGGGCATGGCAATTTTCCTGACTTCGTCTGCCATTCCCGCCATTTCCAAGGCTTTCCAACCGCGGTGGCTGAGAGCCAGGTTAATCGAGCGTCCTTGATATAAATTTGCTTTGCGAATATCTGCCCTGCGTTCGAATACCGTAACCCTGTGCCCTCGTTGGGCCAAAAGTAAAGCTTGTAAAGAGCCGACCAAGCCAGCGCCAATGATTGTAAATGATGCCATAGGTCAAAAATAAGGATTCTGGTTTTATGGTGTAAAACCTTAAAATTATTTGGCAGGTATAGCCGGAGTGGCGGCTTTTTTACGTGCATGCATCCAAACCCATTCTCCTGTTTTTTTACGGGTCAATATGGATACCATGACTGCCGTTTCCAATTTAATATCGGCAAAGGATTTTCTATACATCCAAGCAAATGCATAGGCGGCTGCGCTCGGCATGTCCCGTGCTTCGGAAGACAAAACCAAGGCTTCTGTGGGTTGAGGTGGAATTTCTTGCAGTGTGCCATTTAAAAAGGATTCTGAAATGACTTTCCCCGTCCCTCGATCGAACACCAAATGCACATATTTTCCATATACCGGAGCAGTGGACGGATTGTAGGGGGGAAGGCAAAAAACTTCTACCCTGTTATTGGGAAGGTGGCGGACAAACCGGTCTAGGCTTTCTTCTTTGAACCTTGGATCATGCGAAAGGAGCGAGTCGGCGAGACGTCCATAGGGCAAAAGTGCGGTTTGCAGCTCGTCCAATTGGAATGGACCGGAAACAAGTCCGGAGTCTGTGGGCTGTAGACGAAAAGCCGGAACAAATTGTTGTTGGTCCCACGCGCCCCAGATAAGGTCAAAGCTACCGCGCGGGTTGGGTAAAGTGAACGTGGTAGTAGGTAGTGGTTGACTTGCAGGCCACTGTTGTTGAAAAAGGAAAAATCCTAAGCCTTGGGTGCTGGCGGCTTGAGCAACCCATTCTGCCCGTTCCAGGGCTTCATCAATGGCTTGGGTGGGTAGCACAAATGCTTCTTGCGCCCCAAGGGCACCAAAAGGAAAAAGCCAAAGGGCCCAAACTTTTTGGCGAAAGGCAGAAGTCATTTAGTGGAGGTCTGATGCCTAAATGAGGGGCAATCGCATCCTCCGGCGTCTTTGCAGGAGACGAGCAGCAACGCCACAATGGCTATCAGTGAAAAAGTACGAATCCAGTGGTTGCGGTTCATAAGTCGTCTAATGGGGGTGGTGGCGCTTTTTTAAATTCAGGCTTTTTGGGCTTGAGGGACTCCGGGAAAATCACATTAATGATGTCTTCTTCAATGGTGATAAGGGGCCGTGACATACCATTTGAAATGGTCATTTGCTGACGTTCCTTGTCGCCTTTTGGGGAAGGGGTAAATAGTTCATATTTTCCATCCACATACATCAGGAAAATGCGCTGTACCACATTTTTTTCCACCAGTACTTTAGCGGTGAAGCAGTTGGTAGAAGAGGCGTTCCGAATGGAAACCACCACATTTTCATGCCAACCTTCTTTGATGTCGAAAGCGCCTCGCATTTCGAACGCCCTTTGCCATTGGTTAAAGCAAGTGGTTTCAGTGGATGTGGCGTTTTGGGCCAACATCGGTTGAAGGGCTGCCAGACGTGCGA
>CAZRHR010000050.1:0-20620 GCA_964599915.1 uncultured Candidatus Competibacteraceae bacterium
CTACAAAAATCTGTACCATTAACTCCACCAGCACTTTGGGTAGCGCCAAAGCCTGGGTGAGGGCCACTTCCATTGTTGCCTGTGGTGCCACCACCTGCTCCTCCGGCGAAGTTCCATCCGGAACCTCCGCCTCCGGCTGCCACGGCAACGCGATTGCTTAGTGCTGTCCCGCCTACTCGTAGGTCAGATGCGCCACCGCCGCCTCCTGCTTCACCTCCTGCACCAAAGTCTCCAACGCCGCCTCCATTCCATCCGGCGGTCTGTATGTTCGCCCCGGCGCCTCCTACATACACATGAATAACTTGTCCGGGAGTCACTGCCAAGGTGCCGGTAACGCTTGCGCCCAGTCCACCTGGCCCGGAATTGCGAGTTCCTCCCGCAGCACCAAACAATTGTACCTGTAAAGTGGTTACGCAGGCCGGAACGGTAAAGGTAGTCGCTGAGCCCGTAAAATTAAAGGTCTGGCTTCCTGGTGTAAGAACGCAGTTGTTTACCGTAATAGTTTGGGTAGAGGAATCGGAACATCCATTGGGTGAGGTTACTCGTAATTTTGCAGTATACGTTCCGGCAACACCCCAAGTAACCGATGGGTTTTGTGCGCTGGAAACAGCTGGGTTTCCGCCTGTAAAGGTCCATTGATAAGATACGCCGGTGGTACTGGTGTTGAAATTGACCGCCTGATTTACATTCACATAGGTTGCGCTTGCCGTGAAACTGGGGGAGGGCAAAGTGTTGCAATCACAAACCATGCTGGTCCAGCCTTGGGTAGGCATATACGTTTCTATGCATTTAGTCAACGTGTTGTAGAGCATCATGCCAGGGGTGGGTGAAAGAATGGCATTCCGTTGGGTGGTGTTCATTCTAGGCAAAAGCAGTGCTTTCTGATTGGAACGGATTTCTAATGCGGCCCCGGGATGGGGAGCGTTGGCCGTGTCGCCAATAAGTACACCTTGCCCATAAACGCTTGATATAAAAAGAGTGGCCACAAAAATTGTCGTGAGAATCTTGGAAAATGTAACCATAAGACGGTAGCTAAAAATGAATAAATTCATAGGTTAGACTCCAAACCTACGAGGTTTTAACGGAATTAAAAAAAAGTGTTGTGAAATGATGGATCAACGTTTTCTGTTTTTTCCATAGTGCAGCATCGTGTCTATGAAGTTTATTATGTAAAATTCACCTGAAGTTATTTGACAGGCAGCCAAAACATTTTCTTTTACAATGGTTGAGTATATATTTATGCGCTCGTGTTCGGTGGGTGGAAAACATCAAAAAGGGTACAGAGATGGCTGTAAAATCAAACTTTTAAAATCCTTCATTGAAATCATGAACCATTTGTCTAACGTTTCCCAATGCTAATTTTACATCACTTTACTACCCCTTTTGGTTTTGTAGGGAACTTAAGATGCATAGAAGGAAATGCGCGCAATGAGGCGAATCTACCCGAAATAGTAGTACCTTGGTGAGGTAAAAATCTATGGTATGGCAACCCTTAAAATACAACGTCCCTTCAATTTTCAACAATGGATTGAGGAACATCGACATTTGTTAAAGCCCCCTGTTGGGAACAAAGTGGTTTGGAAGGATGCTGAGTTTATTGTGATGGTCGTGGGTGGTCCCAACGCCAGAAAAGATTTTCATTACAACGAAGGCGAAGAATTCTTTTACCAACTAGAGGGGGAAGCCGTGGTACGAATACAGGAAAATGGACACATGGTGGAGGTTCCTTTAAAAGCGGGTGATGTATTCTTACTGCCCGCGAAAACGCCCCATTCGCCTGCCAGAATGCCAGGTTCTGTAGGTTTGGTTATTGAGCGTCGGCGCAGAACAGGGGAACAAGATGGGTTACTGTGGTACTGTGAAAATTGCAACCATAAACTCTATGAAGCCTATTTTCCTTTGACGAATATTGAAAAGGATTTCCATGCGGTTTTTCAAGACTTTTATGGCAGTCTTACTTTTAGAACATGTGATGCTTGCGGCACAGTGATGGAGCCGCCCGCTGGTTTTCAACCACAAAAAGCTGTTTAATTGATTTTTAATTCTCACCCCAATGTCTATGGCTTTAATTCGAGCTTTAGTGGTAGATGATGAGCCCAATGCCAGGCAGAATCTTACCATTTTGCTAGAAACCCATTGCCCTTCTGTTGAGGTTGTGGGAACAGCAGGATCTGTTTTAGAAGCCGTTCAAGCCATTAAACAATGGCAGCCAGACGTCCTACTTTTAGACATTGAAATTGGTGACGGTAGTGGATTTGATGTGCTGGAAAAACTAGCCTCCCCACCGCCACAAGTGATTTTTACCACGGCCTTTGACCATTATGCCGTGAAGGCTTTTAAGTTTTCCGCTGTCGATTACATACTTAAGCCTATTGATATTGACGATTTAACGGCTGCTTTGGCACGAGTTGAAGAAAAAATGAAGCAAATGCAAATTTCTAAGAAACTCGAGCATCTTATGACCAATCTGTCCGGATTATCTAACCGTCAGGAGCGGAAAATGAAGCGGGTGGGACTCCCTATTCAAGGGGGGATTCAGTATTTTTCTATTTCGGAGATTATTCGCCTGCAATCGCAAAGTAATTACACCACCTTTTTCCTAAATCAAGGGCGGGAGTATTTGATTAGCAGAACCCTTAAAGAATATGATGAATTATTATCCGACCAAGGGTTTGTGCGCATCCATCAGAGCCACCTTATCAACTTGGAACATGTAACCCAATACCAAAAAGCCGATGGTGGTTATGTGGTGATGACCGATGGCTCTCATGTGCCTCTTTCCAAGACGCATAAAGACCAGTTTTTAGCACGGCTAAATCAGATTTAAATAACACGTTTTAGGTTTTAATTTGGGCGGTTTAGATTATTTTAAACCAAGAAACAACCCTAATTTTGTTCAAAGTTTCGCCTGTGAAATCTAAATTCTCATACAAAAAAAGGTTTTACTCATTCAAACCTGTTCTCTAATCATTGGTGTAAATCATATCCAAGTACTACAACTATTTTTGAGTAGAACATTATCCAAAAGTTCTTTATCAAAGTTTCATAGTGGGAGGAAACCTTAAGGGCCGGTAGTTTTTTTACTTCTTAAACCACCTCTTATTACAGTCTTCAAAACATTGCACTTCTGTGCAATATATAAAGACTACCGGCACCTGAGGTTTAAACCAAAAAAATATAAAGCCCCGATTTCTTCGGGGCTTTTTTTATGGTTTACCTTTCCCTTCTCGGGAAAATTTCCGAAAACAACAGGATATCCGAACCATCTCGTATTTTTGCGGTTTAGTTTTGGGGAACACCCGTATGAAGAACATTCGCAACTTTTGTATCATTGCCCATATTGACCATGGGAAAAGCACCCTGGCCGACCGACTCCTACAGGTAACCGGTACACTTACCAGCCGTGAGCTCACGAACCAAACCTTGGACGACATGGACTTGGAACGTGAACGGGGCATTACCATTAAAAGTAAGGCCATTCAAATGGATTATGAGTTTGATGGTCAATCCTATGTGCTCAACCTCATTGATACCCCTGGGCACGTTGATTTCTCTTACGAAGTTTCTCGTTCCATTGCGGCCTGCGAAGGTGCATTATTAATTGTGGATGCCACCCAAGGTATTCAGGCCCAAACCATTTCCAACCTTTATTTGGCCATCGAGCACGACCTCGAGATTATTCCTATCCTCAATAAAATGGACCTGCCCAGCGCCATGCCGGAGGAAGTGAAAGACCAAATTGTAGATTTGATTGGGTGTAAAAGAGAAGACATTATCCCGGCCTCTGGAAAAACGGGCCAAGGCGTCGATGATGTGTTGCGTGCCATCATTGAGCGTGTACCCGCGCCAAAAGGTGACCCGGACGGACCCCTCCAAGCACTGATTTTCGATTCTGTTTTCAATGCCTATCGGGGCATTATCGCCTATTATCGCATCATGAATGGAACTTTGAAAAAGGGCGATCATGTGAAATTTTGGGCCACGGATAAAAATTACTTCGCAGAAGAGGTCGGTGTACTCAAGCTCGACCTTTCTCCTAAACAAGAAGTTAGAGCCGGCGATGTTGGCTATATCGTCTCCGGAATCAAGGCTGCCGCCGAGGTAAAAGTAGGGGACACCATTACCCATTTTCAACGGCCTTGCGATGAACCTATTCATGGCTTTGAAAACGTAAAGCCCATGGTTTTTGCTGGGATTTTTCCCGTTGATACAGAAGATTTCGAAGAACTTCGGGAGGCCATGTCCAAGCTTCAATTGAACGATAGCTCCCTCACGTTTGAACCCGAATCTTCTGCCGCCCTTGGCTTCGGCTTTCGGTGTGGATTTTTAGGCATGCTGCACATGGAAATTGTGCAAGAACGTTTGGAGCGAGAATTCGACATGAATGTTATCACCACTGTTCCTAACGTGTCTTATTTGGCGTACACCAAAAAGGGCGAGCAATTAAAAATCAATAACCCTACCGATTTGCCGGAACCAACCCATATTGATTATGTGGAGGAACCTTACATCAAAGCGCAGATTATCAGCAAGTCGGAGTACGTAGGTTCCATCATGTCTTTATGTATGGAAAGACGCGCCATTCTAAAAAACCAAGTGTATCTCACCCAAGACCGGGTAGAATTGAGTTTTGAAATGCCCCTTGGAGAAATTGTATTCGACTTTTATGACCGACTAAAAACGATTTCCCGTGGGTATGCCTCTTTCGATTATCATCCCATTGGTTATCGCCAAAGCCATTTGGTGAAAATGGATATCATGCTGAATGGAGAGCAAGTAGATGCCCTTTCTGCGCTCATTCACAGAGACAACGCCTTTGATTTGGGTAAAAAGTTATGTCTTAAGCTCAAAGAATTATTGCCTAGACAACAATTTGAAATTGCCATCCAAGCCGCATTAGGAGCAAAAATTATTGCGCGGGAAACGGTAAAAGCCCTCCGCAAAGACGTAACGGCCAAATGTTATGGCGGTGACATTAGCCGAAAAAGAAAGCTTCTTGAAAAGCAAAAAGAAGGTAAAAAACGCATGAGGCAAGTGGGTTCTGTTGAAATTCCACAACAAGCCTTTTTAGCCGTACTTAAATTATAGGGTTAATACCTCTTTTTTTTTATTTTTGGATTGCTTTTCGGGGTGTAGCGCAGGTGGTAGCGCGCTACGTTCGGGACGTAGAGGTCGCTGGTTCGAGTCCAGTCACCCCGACCGACACCGTTCCCTCTCGTGAGCATACTTACCCTTCTGCTGCCTTTTTTACGCTGCAACACATGACCAACAGCTATATTATTCCAACTTTAGGCCGAGAAACCATCGGGCGCACCGTACATGCCATTTTGAGGGAAGATCCTGAAGCCCAAATTCTAATTTGTAATGGCGGTCATTCGGCAGGGTAAAATCGCAATAAAGGCCTGCTCCAAGCCAAAGGAGAATGGATTATTTTTTGCGATGATGATGATTTTTTCAATCCGGGATATGTAGAACAACTTTCCACAGACGCGGATATAGTGGTTTTTCGAATGATGCAGCATGGGCCCATTATTCCCGATGTGACCAATGAGCTCCACATCAGCAATGTTGGGATTAATTTTGCCATGAGACGAACACTTTGGGAAAAAGAGAAACCCATGTTCGACGATGGAAAAATGGAAGAAGATTGGCGTTTTTTAGAGCGTTTACTTGCCTTGTCGCCCAAGGTAAAAGTGACCGAAGATGTTTTTTATAACGCACCGGCTTCCAGTCATATCCAAAAACCGCCGAGCCCATAAGACCAAGCGGTCTTATGGGCCAATAAATGTGCAGAGGAGGCCCGAAAGTTAGAAAGCCTATAAGCAAACCATTAGGCCACAGTTGTATCATGGTCTAAAAGCCTTGTTTCAGAAGTTTTCCGGAAATAAACGCTAATTTCTCCTAGCTCCTTATCTCGAAGCTTTCCTTTACCATTGTTTTATTCCACGACAAGCGTTTCTTGAGTTGCCGATTTTTCCCACCAGTTGGTCAGGTCGCCCCATACCACAAACTGGTCGATTTTTTTAAATCCCACTTTTTCCAATACCCTTTCCGAGGCGTGATGCCGCACATCCGTCATCGCATAGACGGGAATCTTGATATAGACCAACTCACACATCAGGGCGTTACATGCCTCGGTCGCCAGCCCTTTTCCCCAGGTTTCGGGTAAAAATCGAAATCCAAAATCCAAGAAATCATCATATGGCCCGAAAGGCTCAGTGTTTTTCCTAAACCCTGCCAAGCCAATGGGCTTTTGATTCGATAGAAGGTACACGACCAAGCGGCCTATACCATCCAATTGATATTGATGGAGCAGGTGGTGTAGGGTTTCCTCTGCCTTATTTTTGGAATGTAAAGGAGCAATGCCCAAATAACGCATGACCTCAGGTCTTCGGTCCAAATCATAAAAGAAATCAAGGTCGTCATGGGTCAAATATCGGAATCCCAGACGTGGCGTACTTGGCGGTAGGTTCCAGCGAAACGCCGGCTCCATTACAACTGAATGTTATAGTACCAAAGGTACCAATCTATAAAATTCTTTACGCCTTCTTGAACCAGCACTTTAGGCTTGTACCCATATTCAGTTTCCAATTCGTGCACATTGGCAAAGGACGCTGCGACATCGCCGGGCTGCATAGGTAAATAGTTGATTTTAGCTTTTTTTCCGAGGTTTTTTTCAATTTCACGCACGTAATCTATCAACTCGGTTGGCTTGCTAATGCCTATGTTGAGTACCCGGAAGGGGGCAGAGGAGCGGTCGGGTAGGGGCGCATTTCCCGGATCAAAACCCTCCCAAGGCTGGGCTGGTTTTTTCATCACCGCTGTGATACCTTTTACTATATCATCGATGTAGGTGAAGTCTCGCAGCATTTGGCCGTGGTTGTACAAATCGATGGGCTGCCCTTCAATGATGGCTTTGGTAAAAAGGAACAAGGCCATATCGGGTCTTCCCCATGGCCCATACGCCGTAAAAAACCGTAAGCCGGTGGTGGGCACACCAAACAAATGGCTGTAGGCGTGTGCCATAAGCTCATTGCTTTTTTTGGTGGCCGCGTACAAACTAATCGGGTGATTGGTGCCGTATTGGGTGGAATGAGGAATATTGGTATTTAAACCATATACAGAAGATGAACTGGCATACACCAGGTGTTGGGGTGGATGATATCGGCACGCTTCTAACACTTGTAAGGTGGCAGTTATGTTGGCATCAACGTACGCCATGGGTTCTGTTAAGCTATGCCGTACACCGGCTTGCGCAGCTAAATGAACCACCGCATCGTACGATTCAGCTTTCATCAAGTCATGCATCACGGTTCCGGTGAGGTCGGCCTGAATAAAACGAAAGGAATGGGTACTTGAATCTACCAGCGTATTGGCCTCCGGAACAATGCCCAACTGGGCCAAACGGGCCTTTTTAATGTTGGTATCGTAGTAATCATTGATGACATCTACGCCGGTCACTTCTAAGCCTAAGTCCAATAAATGACGGCTTAAATGAAATCCAATAAAACCGGCGGTGCCCGTAACTAGTATTTTTCTCACCTTTGTAGGAAATTCGCTGTAAATCTAAGTAAAAATAAACAGACAGGGGAAACATGATGCTTGTTCAGCTTTTTAGGGTAGGCCAATGGTCCAAGAATTTGTTTCTGTTCCTGCCTATTTTTTTCTCAGGTCATCTTTTTGAACTGAACCGCATGGTGCATACCGCCTTCGGTTTTCTTTTGTTTTCCTTGGCAGCCTCTTCCATTTACATTTTGAATGATGTGAAAGATATCGCGCAGGACCGGTTGCACCCTGAAAAATCTAAACGTCCCATTCCTGCCGGAAAAATATCTGTTCCTGCCGCCTTAAGTATTGGGGCGGTTCTGTTATCCATCGCACTTTTTGGTGGATATGTACTTTCTCCTGCCTTTTTCACCATACTTGCCAGTTATGTAGGTATGAACATTGCCTACACCTTATATTTTAAACAAGTGTCGGTGGTGGATGTGGCCATGATTGCCACCGGATTTACACTCAGGGTCTTGGCTGGAGGAACTTTAGCAGAAGTATTGATTTCGCATTGGATTCTCATCATGACTTTTTTGCTGGCTTTTTTCCTAGGCTTAGCCAAACGCCGAGACGATGTGTTGATGCTCATGGCCAGTGGAAAACCCATGCGAAAATCCTTGGTGGGCTATAATATTGAGTTCATTCAAGCGGCCATGGTACTCATGGCCGGTGTGGTGGTGGTGGCCTATTTAATGTACACGTTGAGCGAAGAGGTCATGGCCAGGTTTGGAACCCCTCATTTATATGCCACAGGGATTTTTGTGTTGCTAGGTATTTTGCGTTATTTTCAACTCACTCTTATCACCCAAAATTCCGGAAATCCCACCCGATTGTTACTCAAAGACCGACCGTTACAATTTATTTTATTGGCCTGGATTATTAGTTTTTACCTGATTATTTACGTGAATAAATCCGCCTGGAACCTATGAATCGGACCATCACCAATTGGGGAAAGTACCCGGAGCGTTCCGTAGATTGGTGGGCGCCCACCCAAGCGGAAAGTCTGGCGCAGTTTCCGGATAGCCGTGGATGGATTGCACGCGGCATGGGGCGATGTTACGGGGACTCCGCTTTGGCAGACCATGTGGTATCCACCTTAAATCTTCGTCATTTATTAGATTTTCAGCCGGATACGGGATTACTTACTTGTGAAGCCGGTGTGACCTTCGATGCCATTCTTAAGGTATTTGTGCCCAAAGGTTTCTTTTTACCCGTAACGCCCGGTACCAAGTTTGTAACCGCCGGCGGTGCCTTGGCCTCCGATGTCCATGGGAAAAATCACCATGTGGCCGGTACCTTCTCGGATCATGTTGTTTGGTTCGATGTACAGGTGGCCGACGGACGTGTGTTGCGCTGTTCACGTACTGAAAATGAGCAACTTTTCCAGCTTACCTGCGGCGGAATGGGACTCACGGGACTCATCCTCAGGTTGGCCTTTTACCTGAAACCTATTCCTACGGCCTACATTCGTCAAAAAACCTTGGTGGCACGGAACCTTCAGGAAGTCATGGATTTATTTGAAGAACATCAATCCTGCACCAATTCTGTGGCCTGGATCGATTGTCTTCAAAAAGGTAAAAATATAGGACGCAGCCTGTTGATGCTTGGAGAATTTGCTACGCCCGATCAATTGAGCAAAAAACAAGCTCAACAACCCTTTGCCGTGCATGCTCCGCCGAAGTGGACGGTGCCCTTCGATTTTCCCTCCTATGTATTGAATTCATTCAGCGTTAAGGCGTTCAATTTTCTTTTTTACCATAAGCAATGGGCCAAGGAAAGCACCCAGACCTTGCATTATGAACCATTTTATTATCCCTTAGATGCGATTCATCATTGGAACCGGATTTACGGGAAAAATGGTTTCACGCAATATCAGTTTGTTTTGCCTAAAGCCGCCAGTAGGGAGGGATTAACGGATATTTTGTCCCGGATCGCCCAGCGGAACATGGGGTCTTTTTTATCCGTGTTAAAGTTGTTTGGACCCCAAGATCCACAGTACCTACGCTTTCCCATGGAAGGCTATACGTTGGCTCTGGATTTTAAAATTACCCCGGATCTTTGGGCGTTTTTGGAGGAGTTGGACCAATTGGTGTTGGCGTATGGCGGACGTTTATATTTGACCAAGGATGTGCGCATGTCCGCTGATTTTTTTCACCAAACCTATCCCCAAATCCAAGATTTTAAAACCGCGTTGCGGGAGTGGGACCCCCAACAAAAATTTAGCAGTGAACAATCGAAACGTTTAGGAATACATGGCGAATAAATGGGCTTTAATTTTAGGTGCGTATGCCGATGTGGGTTCGGCGATGGCGGAAGCTTTGGCAGCGCAAGGCTATCATTTGCAGTTGGCCGGCAGGTCCCAGGCGCGTTTGGCACGTTTGGCCAAAGACCTTGAGATAAAATACGGTATTCAAACTGCCATTTTTCCTTTGGATGCCATGGATTTTCAACACATTCAATCTACACTAAATCAGCTTTCTCCTTTACCTGATGTGGCCGTGCAGGTGTTTGGTTACCTTGGTGACCAGGAAAAGGGCATGACGGATACCGAAGAATCGCTACGCATCTTACACACCAATTTCACCGGGGCCGTGCTTTGCCTGAATACTTTGATGGTACGGATGGAGCAACGCGGCTCAGGCGTTATTGCCGGCGTTAGTTCCGTCGCCGGAGAGCGGGGACGCATGAGCAACTTTTTATACGGTAGTGCCAAGGCCGGTTTAACCACCTACTTGGCCGGATTGCGCAACCGTGGATTTCATTCCGGTGTCCGCGTGATCACGTTGAAGCCGGGATTTATTCAAACCGCCATGACCGCCCATTTAACTTTGCCTCCCGCCTTAACCGCTACGCCGGAAGAGGTGGCCCGCGGCTTTATGAAAGCGCTTCGGGGAAATCAACACGTGGTGTTTACCAAATGGATGTGGAAATACATCATGTGGATCATTCGCCAGATTCCAGAAGGCATGTTTATTCGGAAAAAATTGTAAGTCCGGGAGACCATGGCGTGATTTCATGCGATGGGTGGTTCATGTAATGTGAAAACGCACACCGGTGGTTTACTTGTCGGCCGCTTGATGTGTTGGTTTGAAAATGAATCCATCTGCTTGCCAAAGACAAGTAAAGTAAAACTTGGTAAAAAGCAGTTTTTAAGAGAAAATTGCAAGGGTATGTACCAAGCCGTTTGCGCAATTGTTTAAATACATGTTCCCAAACCGGGAAACGCAGGGCGGTCTTTTCATTCAAAACCATCCCTATGGATTCACAGAAACTTCTTCTTCAGATTTAGCCGTGTTTTTTTCGGGTGGAAAGGCAAGAAATCTACCCATCCACACATCGAACCACGAAAACTCGGCAGGTAGATGCGCGCGAAGTTCGCCCAAGGGTAAGTCTTTGTCGAATTTTTCTACTTGCTGTTGCAGGTATTTGAGCCGTTCGTCTTTCATGAAATCGGAAGGTTGTAAGGCGCCCTCCAATAAGAGTTTACGCACATGGCCTTCCACCGTAGATACTGCAAGTTGGCGGGTATCGGCAATTTCTTGAAAAGAAAATTTTTCTTTCACCAAGGCACGGGTTACCTCTAAACTGCTGCCTTTGATGGTTTTCCCCTTTTTCTTTTTAATGAGTCGCACTTCTGCGTTGTTATCCTCTTCTTCATCAGTGATTTGATTTCTCCATTCTAAAGGAAAAAGCGCCTCCATGGTCTGGCGATTCAGGGTAAAATCGCCCCGTAAAGACAAGGCCATCCATTCACATTGATAAAAGAGTTGAAGCCTGGAAAGAAGCAAGAAATCCAAGTGCTCCAAGGCTTTAACCACGGCTTTCTGCCCTTTCTTTTTTCTCGCTGCGGCCAATTGTCCCAATAATTCTTTTCCCAATTGGGTAAGTGGCGCCTCGAAATACTTACGGGCCGCTTCAAAACGTTCTGCCAGGTAGGTGTAGTTTACGGGTATTTCCTCCCAACACCGAGCAAGTTGACGGGTAAATTTTTCCCCGACACCCTGCCATTCATTTAAGAGGACCAGGCTTTTTCCTGCCCAGGCCATCAGGTCTCCCTTGGTGGCTTTGAATAAGTCTTTTTCATCGACCAAAACCTCTCTCCATTGCGCTGTTAAATCCCTGAAATTAAATGCTATTTGTGTTTTTTGCCGTAAAAAGTCACAGGTGGCATCTGTCAGCGTTTCATCTAATGGCGCCTGTTCTTCTGCCGCTTCAGTGAATTTGACCAGCGCCAAATCGGGCTCAAGTCCACGTTGCGGAAATGGGGAGGTAAGCACTAACCCTTCTAAACTTCGCAGTCTTGATAAGGCCACATAGGTTTGTCCCGCCGCAAAAACCTGTTGAATATCTAAAATGGCTTTGTCGAAACTTAATCCTTGGCTTTTATGTATGGTGATGGCCCAAGCCAAGCGCAATGGGAACTGCCTGAAGGTCCCCAGAATTTCTTCATGGATGGTCCCATCTTTGGCATCCACGGCATATTTCATGTGGTTCCAGGTGTAAGGACTGACTTCTATTTCTTGTCCATTTTCATCAATCACCCAAACTTCACCATGGTTTCCAAGGGATAAAGTGCCAATTTTCCCGTTGAAAAATCTGCCTTTTCCCGTGGGATCATTTTTGATGAACATCACCTGTGCCTTGTCTTTTAAATGCAAGGTCGCTTCACACGGATACATATAGGGCGGAAACTGATCAATCACTTCCGCCACAAATTGCACCACTTTACCCGGCAAAGCTTGTAATTCCCTTCGGTTGATGTCTTCTGCCGTTGCATTGTGTGTGGTGAGCGTGATGTATCCGCTTTGCGGGTCGGGACGAAAACCGGGTCTGTAATGTTGGTTTAAAAGCGCAATGTCGGTTTCGTCCGCCTCATTATACCGAATATGGTTGAGTAAGTCGGTAAATACAGGATCTTTTTGGCGGTAAATGGTGGTGAGTTCTATGTATACGGGCGGCTGGTTTTGCAGCGCCCGCGCATGGAAAAAGTAGGGCGAAGGGTAATAGGTCTTCAAGTATCGCCATTCCTCGTCCTTGACCACCGGAGGCAGTTGCATCATGTCCCCAATGAACAGCACCTGGATTCCGCCAAAGGGTTTGGGCGATCGCCGTACGGTCTGTAACACCTGATGGATGGCGTCGAGTAAGTCGGCCCGAAGCATGCTGACTTCGTCGATGACTAGGAGTTCCGCATGTTGAATCAATTTTCTTTTTTCTTCGGACATGCGCATGTGGCGTGTTAGGCTTTGCGCCGATTCCATGACCACCGGGCCTTCTAAGATGGGAGGCGTATGCGCAGGTAGATAGCCACCAAAAGGCAGTTGAAATAAAGAATGAAGCGTCACTCCGCCCGCATTTAGAGCAGCAATGCCGGTAGGCGCAGCAACCAACATACGTTTATGACAGTCCTTTTGCAGGTTTTTCAGGAAAGTAGTTTTCCCGGTGCCTGCTTTTCCGGTCAAAAAAACATTACGTTGGGTAAAGGAGATAAAATAATATGCCAGTGTGGCCGGGTCTTGCATATCACCCATGAACCTGTTTTCCTACAAATATACAACACCGAAAGGGGGGGTGGGGATTTTTTTTTGCGCGCTTCACGGTTTTTATCCCACGGGGAAAAATGGCTATCTTTGCCCCATGGCAAACCTTCAAGCCATGTTGCAACGTGCAGATTTGCGCAAAACCGGTGCCCGTTTGGCCATTTTGGAGTTTCTCCAAAGTGCCCGCGGAGCTTCTGCATTGAGCGATTTAGAGCGCGATTTGGGCAAAGTGGCGGACAGGGCGACGCTGTACCGCACCCTTATTACTTTTGAAGAACATGGACTGGTGCACCGCGTAGTAGATCCGGAAGGGGTGGTGCGGTATGCCCTTTGTGGCACAGATTGCCATACCGAAGACCATAACCATGCCCATGTCCATTTTTCCTGTTCCCAATGCGGGCAACTGCTATGTTTGTCTGAAACTCATTTGCCGGCCATTGCTCTGCCACCGGGTTTCCAGCCCCAAGGCTTACAATTGGTGTTTCATGGCTTATGTGACCATTGCAGTGGGGCGGCCGCTTCTTTGCCTCCATTGACTTCCTAATGCTTCCCATCGCAGCGTCCCTATCCATGGAACATCGCCCCAAACTGAGCATTGTGATTTGCACCTACAACCGGGCGCATTTTTTAGGCGACACATTGAAATCCTTGGCGGATCAAGGTTTTCCGGCTTCAGATTATGAGCTTTTACTTGTGGACAATGCCTCTACAGATGCTACGCCAACCCTTGCCCAAGACTTTGCTTCGGCGCATGCAAACGTACCCTTTCGTTATGTTCTGGAAACCCGGCAAGGTTTGTCTAATGCACGCAATAGAGGAATAGCGGAAGCGCAAGGAGACGTATTGGTTTTTTTGGATGACGATGTTCGGTTGGAAAAAAATTACCTAGGCATCATTCAAGATTTTTACGCAAAACATCCGGAGGTAATGGCGACCGGAAACACCATTATTCCGGAGTATTTGTATGCGTGTCCGTCGTGGATGTCGGTTTATCTGGCGCCTTTGGTGGGTTATCACCGATGGAGCCAAGCCACCAGACCCTACCATGGTCGTAAGTTTCCTGTGGGTGCGAGCATGGCGTTTCGGAAAACCGTTTTTGTGGAGGTAGGTGATTTTAACCCGGCCTTGGGGCGGACAGGAAAGGTACTGGGCGGCAACGAGGAAAAGGATTTATTTTACCGGATGCGCGGCTTAGGAATGTCCATTTGGTTTTTGGCGGATGCGGTGGTGTATCACCAGATTGATGATCGACGGTTGACGTTGGATTATGTGCGTCGGCAAGCCATAGGTGTTGGATTGAGTGAGCGGATTCGGTTGCGTCAGAAAGGAGGAGTAGCCATAATGGGAAAAGTGTGGGAAGAAGGGGTAAAGACCCTTGCGACCCTAGTGTTATCTTTTGGATTTGTATTGCGTGGTTCTTTGGCGAAGGCTTGGATGTTGTTGCGTTTTAGGGTGTGGGTTTGGCGTGGGTTGTTGGGTTTAGGTCAGGCGTAGGGGTTACGGGAAAAAGTGAATGCTTCGGACGAAGGAGACACAAAAAAAGCACCGAACGATTAGGCTGGTGCTTTTTGTAAAGTGAAATGAATGTTTTTTTGGTTGCCTCAGGGCCATTTTTCCGTTAGAAAGGCAGGTCATCGGCCGGCATATCTTGGTCGGCCGGGAAAGGTGGTGCATCATAGGAGGGCATGGGATCGGTTCCTTGGGAGGAGCCGGCGTCCTTAGCGACTTTCCAAGCTTTGGCTTCGGTGTACCATCTTCCGTTGTATTCTCTGGATTCGAGGTCAAAAGACACTTGTACTTGGTCTCCGGTTTTGAGGTTGGCTTGATCAATTTTGTCGCCCCACAGGGAGAAACAAACTTTTTTAGGGTAGGTACCTTCGATAAGGAGGACGAATTCCTGTTTTTTCCAGGTTCCGTTTTTTCCTTGTCCGGTTTGCAGGGGTAGCAGGAGGTCAACTTTTCCGGTAATATCCATAATTGCGTAAACGTTTGAGGGAGTAAAGATAATGAATTGGAGGGGGGTTAGCGAATAATGCTAATTTTTCCTAAGTAAGAAGTTTCAGGATGGCATATAGAACTATAACTAACTCTGTAAACATAAACGCCATTGGGTATTGGGTCAACTCCAATTTTACCATCCCAGAATCCTTTTGGATTGTCAGTTTTCCAAATAAGTTGACCCCATCGATCAAAAATTTCAAAACTATAATCAATAGGATCAGATGGAACTCCTTTAGGAAAAAAGACATCATTAATTCCATCATTATTTGGGGTGAAAGAATTAGGTAAAAATAATGATGGACTTCTACTTAGAAAATCAACTATGATTGACCCAGAGACGGTATCATTGCAGTAAACAATGCTATAATTGTAGTTCCCTGGTTCGTCAACCAAAATACTGTCCGCTCCACTTGTCCAAAATATGTTATATGAATTTGGATCTAGCCATGGGAAGGAAAGATAAAATGGTGTGATATCACATTTCGTGATTGTACTTGGAATAAGATTTAAACCATTTTGTAAGGAGACAACTTCTATGGTATCTTGGATACTTCCACATGCATTTGACCAAGAAGCGAAATATGTACCAGGTTCAGTGACAATCAACGTGTCCTGTTGGCCATTTGACCAAATTACGGGTGACGAGCCCTGTTGATTGAGATATGCAATAGCAAAACTGTTTGGGCAAAGTGTAAGGATGGGTCCTTGTTGTACTTCTTCATTTGGAACAGGTAATAGCACTAATGTTTCAGTTATTGATCCACAAATATTAGATGCTGTAATTGAATAATTCCCGGGCGTATTTAACGACAAGGGAAATGAAATGATATTCTGGTTACTTTGATAAATACAATTAATACAACTTGCATTATTTTGAAGAGTGATTGGAGAAGAACAAAGAACAAGTGTGTCGGGTATGACTAATAAGGGAGCGGACGCTATGGTTACATTAAAGGGTAGCGTATCGCTGCCACATTGATTAAAACCACTAACCCAGGCTAGGCTATCACTTTGAGAAAAAGTAATTGAACTTGAAGTTGCCCCACTATTCCATAATAATGAATCACAATTTGGGCACAAAACGTTAATTGAAACGGGGTTGTTGTTGCAGTCAATTGTTGGCGAGTTGGAAACTAGCTGTGGGGTTGAATTGAAAGTTATTTGAATGGTATCAAATACAGTACATCCTTGATTGGTTATGGCCACATGATACTGTCCTGATTGTGAAATGTTGATTGAAGGGGTTGTTGCGTTAGTGGACCATAAATAGCTTCCAGGTATATTGGTTGACAATTGAATTGATTGCACGTTACAATAAACACTATCTGGGCCCAAGATATTTGTTGGGAGGTTTGAAGGAGGGATTAGATAAATAACCCCAGTATCGCATAAGCTGAAACAATGATTGTCACACAAACTATATTTCAGAGAGTCTAGTGGCGGATTTTGGCTGTTTATTGTTATTTGAATATTTTGGTTTTGTACTACTGCCGAATAATTGTTACTTGGTGGGGTTATGATTTGCAATTGAGTAAATCCTGTAAAGTTTTGGTCTGTTGCCTGTAAAAATGGTTGATAGATACTTATAGAACCAATGTCGCAACCAACGAATACAGTATCGGGTGGAATTTGAGGGGGGTAATTAGGAAAAATCATTTCTGGAAATTTGGCATACAATCCAAGCGGTTGACCAAAATCAATTCCAAGTGGATTGGGATTACATGCAGCACCTGCTAGATTAGGATTTTGAATAACACCTACATACCTATTTGATTGGATTGGATGAAATACAACAAAATAGATTCTTCCATCAGGCCCCAAGCGCATACCGCTAATCCAATTATTATTCCCTCCCATATTATTATAAACTACCTGTACAGGTAGTCCTGGATTGTTAAAATCATATTGAAGAATTCTACCCCCTGTATTGGTGGCCGGATTGCGGTATTTGGCTAAATACAATTTTGACCCGTCAGGGCTAAACTCAGCATCATAAACCCCATTCCAATATTGTGGAAGTGTTCCTAAAGGCGTGCCGGGGATTGTTTGGAAAGGGCTCAAAGCCCCAGTGCTTGGATTAATTGTTGTTGTGAATAGAGGGTCAATTTCCCTGCCTCCAACAATTGCAATTCTGTGCCCGCGTGGTGTATATCTTATGGAACGAATGTCCTGCATGGTACTAGGTAGAGGATAGCTTCCAATTTGATTGACGCCAGTAGCATCAACTCTCAGAACATCAATATTTTGACCTGAAAACCTAGAAATAATCACATAAAATGTAAATGGAACGGAACTTTCAACTACAGTCATCCCTTCATGGACTAAACTGGTGATTAGAAGATTTTTTTGTCCAGCAGGGACGTCTCCTAAGGGTGCCATTGGCGTTCCGTTTCCAGGAAGCGTCATGTCAACGGTTGTTAGGTAAAGATTCCCAGCCCCGTTTTCAATTGCAGTATTATGATGAAAAAGAAGAATTTGATTGCAATTCTGGGGGTTTGGAAGGCCTACAATTTTTTGAGAACCACTTGCATGAAATTGGAGTCCATTACCATTGGGCATGATTTGGTGTTGTGCGTCCCAAATCCGTTGGCCATTAGAATAAAATAATAGGTTACCTGTAACCGGATGGTTTACCGTTATGCATCCTTCAGGTGCAAACGGAATGGCATGTTGAAAGTTAGTTGTTGGATTTGTCCCATTTGGGAAAAAAAGGCCCGCAGCAAATTGATCTGTGAAATACCATCTGTGGTCATGGCGCAAACCTATTTGAGCGTTTAAGTGGCTGATATAAAGGAGCGAAAGAATTAGGTATAAGGTACGAAAATTAAACATGGATGAATGGTTGGATGGTGAAGTAAATATAAACAATGCTACCTAAAGACACCAAGAAAACCTTCTTTTTTTCTTCGCGATATTGGAAGATTTTCACCAGTCAATAGAGTTACAATTCCTCCATCTTGCCTTGAATATGATTTGATACATTCGAGATTGACAAGATATGTCTGGTGTATCCTGTAAAACCCTTTATCGCCTAAATGTCTTTCAAAGTCTTTCAGATGTTTAGAAGATAATACAGTCTCGTTTGTGATTAGATTAACTTCAGAATAGTTGTCATCTGATTTTATGTATTTAATATCAGATAATTTTACAATCAAAAAACCATCTCCTGTTGATATAGCGATTTTATCTTTTTTGAATATAGATTGAAAGACTTCTTTTTCAAATTTGGGCTTCTCCTTACTAAGGCGAATTAAGCAATTTTCCAGATCGACTAGATCTAAGGGCTTTAGCAAGTAATCAAACGCATGCCAGCGTAATGCATCAAGTAAATATTTATTGTACGCAGTGAAAAAAACTACTTTAAAATTAATTTCCTCTAAACTAGTTAGGAATTCAAAGCCAGACATCTCTGGCATTTGAATGTCTAAGAAAAGGACGTCAATTGAATTATTCTCAATATGATTTCTACATTTTTCAATCGACTGAAAACTCCATATCTGATTAAAATGATTTGGGAAAAAATTTAATGCAGAGGTTAGTGCATCACATCCTGCAATTTCATCATCTAATATTACAAAGTTCATAATTTTTGTCTTTTAAAGGTTAATACTATTGTGGTGCCATTTTCTTCAGGGTGGTTAGTTTCGGAGTGGTCTATAATTTCCATACTTGCATTTTCCGGGTCTATTTGGTTCCAAGCTTCAATTCTACTTCTTATAATAATATTTCCGAAAGACTTTTTTCCATAATTGTTTGCCTTCATCAATCCTTTATTAATACCTATTCCATTATCTGATATAAAAATTACAAGGAACTTTTCATCTAATAAATTTATTTTTAGCGTGATAACCCCTGTTTTTTCTGGATCTTCAAAAGCATGAATAATAGCATTTTCAATAAACGGCTGGATGAGCCCCCCTGGTATCTTTTCTTTTTGTTTATTTATCTCTTTTTGAATATCAATTTCAAAAGTAAATCTATTAGGAAACCTTAGTTTCTCCATATCAACATACTTTTCAAGAATTTCGACTTCTTTTTCAATGGAAGTATACGTGTCATAGTTTGCATCCAAATAAAGACGTAAAAGTTTGGAAAATGTTGAAATATAATTTATTGCATTTTTTATTTCATTTTTAAGGAGTTGGGCCTGAATGCCATTTAATGTATTGAAGAGGAAGTGGGGTTTGATTTGCGACTTGAATGCTAAAATTTCAAGTTCCATGAGCTTCTGCCTAGTTTGTTTCTTCTTTATTTGTGTTCTATAGATGAATAAGGAAATAAAAATAAGAGTACTTACTATGATAATAAATCCTAGGATTTGAAATAAATGATTCTGATACCATTTAGGAATAATATAAATGGCAAAATTTGTTTTTAAGCTTGTCTTTTTTGTTAGAATATCCTTGTACCTAAATTCAAATTGATGCCAACGGGGACCTAATCCTGCAAGTGCAACTTGATTGGAGGGGAGTTCTCTCCAATTGGTATCTATTGAAGGTATGCTCCGCATTTCGAGTACAAATCTGCTGCTAAAACCATATATTTTTTTGGTTAGGTAAATGGTGACATTTTCACTTTTTATATTTATTACATTACTATAAATTTTTTCTTTCCCTTCATGTGTCTCAATAAGGATAATTTTAGGCTCGGGTATGTTTTCAAAGAATTTTGGAGTAAGTTGAATATTTAAAACCTCTCCTTTTTCATCTGAGTTTTTAATGCCATACACCCCATATTTTTCATACGGAACCATATGCTTTAAACCTCCTTTGGGATAACCATCTAATGTTCCATAGCGTTCCAATGTCCCATTTGACCTATAAATGATGAGTTCTTGGTCTGTTCCAAAGTATAAATCCTTATCTTTCTCAGCCATAGTTGTTATAAAGACTTGCTTCACAATTAGTCTTGATTCGCAAGTTTTGGGATTGAACTGATATATTTCACCTGATTCTGTGGCAATTATCAATTTGCTTCTATAAGTAATGAGATTTTTAATGGGTTCTTTAAAACTACAAACTACTGATTCATTGTTATTTAATGTAATTGCATTAACTGGAAGAGACCACAACCCAGTACTTGTCCCAATGAAAAGGTTTTCTCCTATTTTTTCGATACCATTTGCTCGGCCTATCTGTATCTGAGAGAAGTGCCATTTATTGTTAGAATAAAATACATACGAAAGCCCTTTGTACGAAGCCGCAATTACCATACTATCACCGATCTGAAGAAAATCTTTAGGTTGAGCGGATGGTATCAAAAAATTAGGAAAAGAAAAGCTATAATTAGTCTTACGGCTAAGGTCTGAAATGGTTAAAGATGAACTTATAGTAGTATTGTCACTGTTTTTATGAAGGAATAGATAGTCGGATAACCAATAAGTGTATTGTTCTTTCAATAGGGGCACCCCCAAATTGAATGGGAGAATCGCTCTTTCATTAAGGGGGGGGAGTTCTATGAATTGCCTTATTTGATTGTTTGAGATTTTATAGATTGAATTGCCACCAGTAACTAAGATTTCCTCATTT
>CAZRHR010000051.1:0-20436 GCA_964599915.1 uncultured Candidatus Competibacteraceae bacterium
GCTGCTGATTACTGCCCAAAACCACGCCCACGACACCAATGTACTTTTTGGCGCCACAGCCCTCACCTACCCCATGATACCCAATTATTATGTTCATGGCGGAATGCGCGGGGTTACCGAAACCTTGGTGAACTATTTCACCGCTAAAGGCGGACAAATTCTGCTCAGAACAGCCGCTGAAAAATTAGAACAAAACAATGGAATCTGGGAGGTTCACACGCAAAAACAAAGCTTCAAATCTAAAGGCATCATTTCGGCCATTCCGGTGAACAACCTTGCCAAAATGTTGCCTTCCAACGTACAGGCTTTTACGGATTTCAGAACCGAAAAGGAACTTTATAGTGCCTTTCAGCTAAGTTTCGTTTTCACGCCTCACAAAACTTTTCCGGCGCTGCACCACCAAATGCATTTGGAAACTCCATTGTTAGGAACGGCATCTGCCAGTATTTTTCTTTCCTTGAGTGATCCCGAAGATCCAACCCGTTGTCCTCTAGGACAGCAGGTTGCTTCCGTTTCCACCCATATCACCCACTCTAACAAGGAATTATCCGTAGATAAGAACAGCATCGCGGCAGCCATCTTCAAAGTATTAATACAACATGATTTCATCCAGGAAATCCCAGAATTCTGGCATGCTTCTACCCAAAAAGCATGGGAAAAATGGACGGGAAGATCTGCTGGTTTTGTGGGCGGATATCCCCAACGTATGAGCATTCCACCATGGAAAATGAACAGTGCGCAAGGCCCCGTCCAGGGACTTTGGCTGGCGGGAGACTCCGTGTATCCAGGGCAAGGCATTCCCGGAGCTGCGCTGAGTGGCATCATTGCCGCAAAAAGAGCATTGGCTTCTGAAAATTATCCATTTTTATTTTAATCTGGTGTTAATCAATGTCTTTTTTCTACAATTATTGGTAAACAATCCAATATAAAGAACTATCTTACCTACCTCATCAAATACCTAACACCATGAAATCTCTACCCATTCTTATTTGGCTCATCTTATGGGCTACAGGAACAGCATTCGGACAATCTAGTCCGGAAATTTGTAAAACCTTATGCGACAAAAGATGGCGTGCCGACCACCTGGTTACCGGTGCTGGAACGGATAAATTAAAACAAGCCAAGGATGATTATCTGCTTTTCAACGCAGACCAAACTGCCATCTTGTACGAAGCAGGCCACACCCTGACAGCCAATTGGGTCTACGACGATGTCATTAAAATGCTAACCCTAAACTTTAAAGGTATCGAAAGGTTTGAGGAATACATCATTTACACCCTTGACAAAAAGCATTTGGTCATGATTGACCTCAAACAAAAAAGAAGATGGCATTATCACTTCTAAAGATGCCCTAAACTCAATTTTTCGGCCTAAGATTTGTAACTTCCATGCATGGCAGCATAAAACTTGCAATGCATGGATTACAAAGAATGGATGCACCTTTGGCATCGGGCAGGTTTCGGGCCACCTTTAACCGAATGGCAGACATGGGAACCTCTTTCCCGAACACAAGCTGTGGATTTGTTTATACAACAATCCTCCGTATGGGAACCTTTAGATATTGCAGAAAAGCCCTCCAAACCACTCATTCCGGGTCGTAATCCAAGACAACAAACCCGACATCTTAGGCAACTTCAATTGGAAGAATTGGGGAGGATGAATATCCAAGCCATGAATTTACTGGCCTTTTCTCCGGAACAACTTCGTGAAAAAATGTTCCTTTTCTGGCATGGCTATTTCGCCTGTTTTGTTCCCTTTAGCTGGTTGCTTCAAAACCACATCAACTTACTTCGCCAACAAGCCCTTGGAAACGTTAAAAACCTTCTGGTTGCAGTGGCCAAAGATGCGGCCATGATGGAATTTTTAAACACCACCCAAAACCGAAAGGCACACCCCAATGAGAATTTCGCCCGCGAGCTCATGGAATTGTACACTTTAGGAAGAGGACATTACCAAGAAAAAGACATACAGGAGGCCGCCAAAGCATTTACAGGATGGTTTTACGACGCTGAGGGTCAATTCATCTTGATTCCACAGGCACAAGACAAAAGCCCCATTCAGTTTCGTGGAAAGCAAGGTAATTTTTCCGGTGAAGACATCATCCATCAATTGGTAGAAGACCCACAAATGGCCATTCACTTCTGCACCCGGCTCTATCGCTTTTTTGTAAACCATGAAAAGCCGAATCCATACCATATCGCAGAAATGGCGGAAGTTTTGCGGGGTGCACAATATGAAATTTTACCCGTCTTAGCCCATGTTTTTACAGCCGATTGGTTTTATAAACCCGAGCAAATAGGTGCACAAATAAAATCACCGGCAGACTTAATCACCGGTTTGCGAAGGCAGTTTGGGATTGAGTTTAAAGATGAGCAGGTACTCCTTTATTTACAAAAAGTATTGGGGCAGGTGGTTGGCCATCCACCCAATGTCGCGGGTTGGCCGGGTGGAAAACAATGGATTGATGGAGCTACCCTGATTTTTCGCCTTCGTTTGGCCGATGGGTTGTTTTCAAACGCCGATTTACCCGTGGAAGTAAGGGAAAGCGCAGAAGATATTCCACTGGGAAAACGCATGAAATCCTTCAATACCCAACTGAGTTGGGAGCACTTGAACGGGTATGCCGAAGGTAAAAAGGGCCGCGAGCTCACCCGTATCATCGCTGAAAAATTAGTGGTTCGGCCAGGAAACCTTGCCGACCGACTCCCTGAACCGGCGCATCTTCTAGATGCCATTCGTATGGTGCTTCGTTCTCCTGAATATCAAATGTGTTGAAAGCCATGAACCGTAGAACTTTTCTTCGTCAAACCGCCTTGGCCTCCACCGCCGCCTGGATGCCCGCTTTTTTAAGGGCTTCTTCACCTCTTTCCCCAAGCCCTCATGAGCCCATTTTGGTCATGGTGCAACTTTCCGGAGGAAATGACGGACTCAACACTGTGATTCCCATGCGAGACGACCGCTATTTTAAAGCACGTCCCGGCCTGGGTCTTGGGCCACAAGATTGTTTATCGGTGGCACCCGACCTTGGCTTTCACCCGGCCCTCACAGGTTTGCATGAAATGGTGCAACAAGGTTGGCTTACTGCGGTTCATCATGTAGGTTATCCACATCCGGACCGCAGCCATTTCCGCTCTATGGACATTTGGCATTCCGCCAGCGGTGCGCACCAATTTTGGAACCATGGCTGGCTTGGCCGCTGGTTGGATACGCAGGCTGGAAAACCAGGCCCTTTAGGCCTTGAACTTAATGAATCCTTAAGTATGGCCATGAAAGGATTACAAGAAAAAGGTCTGGCCTTCCAAAATCCTGATGCATTGGCCAAGGCCACCCAACATTTACTTTTACCCGAAACCCCTGAACCTAATCAAGGACTGCCTGAACTGGCTTACCTATACCAAACAGCCACAGAGGTAAAAGAGCAAGCGCAACTTTTACAACAACAATTTCACAAAGGCAAAACCACACGTGATTTTCCTCATCAGGCCTTTGGGCAGCAAATGAAAACCATTGCCAAACTCATCTTATCAGATGCACCCACAAGGGTTTACTATGCCGAACTAGGTGGTTTTGATACCCATGTGGGGCAAAAAGGCAAACATGAACGACTCTTAAGATTGTACGGGGATACCATGCTTGCATTTTCAGAGGAAATGAAAGCGGCGGGGCTTTTGGAAAAAGTGGTTTGCCTCACTTTTTCCGAATTTGGTCGGCGAACAGAGCAAAACGCAGGGGGAGGAACGGACCATGGGGCCGCTTCTGTGGTCTTTGTTTCCGGCGGTCCTGAACGCAAATTTAACGCCGATTGGGCTACACCAGACCTTGGTCATCAATTGGAGGGTGACCTGGCCATGAAAGTGGATTTCAGAACCATTTATGGTGAAATACTCGCCAAGTGGCTTTCGGCCAATCCGGATACCATTCTTGGTCAGTCCTTTCCTCATTTAGGGCTTTGGTCCTAAACCATTTGAGCTTTGTACTGTTTTATTTCACGCTAACTTAAAATATCTTGGAAAAGATATCTTTGTATTAAAATAAACCGACAATGCGACTTTCAGCTTCAACTTTCATGTTTGCTTCGGCCTTGGTGGGCCTTGTAGCCTGTGGACCCGGCGAACAAGTACAGGTTCCTTTTGATTCAGGGGACATCAGTTTTACCATTGACACACCCATGATTGCAGGACCTAATACGGTACAGCAAGAAATCTCCTTAAATTTAGACGAAGCCTTTGGTGCCGCTGGTGCAAACCGTGAAAAAATTACGGCAGTCACTTTTGAACCTATGGTTTTTTCTGCTGATTCAGGAAAAACATTTGACTTGTTTGAAAGTTTCACCGTACAGTTCTTTTCAGACGCCAACGACATGAGCTCTGTGATGACCATGACGCCGGAAAAAGGAAAAAACAGCTTGGAGGGAACACCAGCCTCTGAAAACAACTTGAGCGTATATTTTAAAGAAGCGGTGATGTTTTTGGTGATTGACGCGAACCTTACAGCCGGAGACACGCTACCCTTTACCTTTACCACCCGCCTGAAAGGCAACTTATCCGCAGGTAAAAAATAAACCAACCCCCATAAGACATGATACATACATTGTTTTTAGGCATCTGTTTAAGCTGGTTTGCGGGCACAGCCCAGTCCAGCGAGGCAGATCGCATAATAGGAACGTGGGTGCCCAGCCATGGGAAAGCGCGCGTGAAAATTGAAAAAATAGGCTCTAAATATTTTGGAAAATCCGTTTGGCTCAAGGAACCGAATGATGCAAATGGGAATCCCAAAACAGATGTTAATAACCCAGACCCAGCCTTACGCAACCAACCAAGACTGGGATTACGCATCATGAAGGATTTCGTGTATGAAGGGGAAGGTGTATGGTCCGGAGGAACTGTATACGACCCTGAAAAAGGGAAAACTTACTGCGGAAAAATCAAATGGATAGATGCGGACCATTTGGATTTAAGAGGTAGTATCTGTGGATTTACCTTATTAGGACGCACAGACACCTGGACCCGTTTCAAGTAAAACGGGGAAAGCCCTATATTTGTGCCATGCAGCGTGAAGAACATCCACTCCCACTGGCGGAACATTTACAGGGCCAGCCCACTTTAATCGCCACCGATCCGGCACTAGCCCAGCGGAAACTTTTTCTGGAATCCTACGGATGCCAGATGAATTTTTCTGATTCTGAAATTGTAGCCTCCATTTTGGCTGAGCATGGATATGCCACCACACGCAACGTTTTCGAATCGGATGTTATTCTTCTGAATACATGCGCCATTCGAGAAAATGCGGAGCAAAAAGTCCGGCATCGCCTTCAGGAATTCAAGCAACTAAAGCGTAAAAACCCAAGCTTGGTGGTTGGGGTGCTAGGTTGTATGGCCGAACGCCTCAAAGAAAAATTTCTTGAAGAAGAAAAACTGGTGGATTTGGTGGCCGGTCCCGATGCCTACCGAGCTTTACCGCAATTAATCGAAGAAGTTGATTCCGGTCAACGTAGCATCAATGTGTTGCTTTCTCTCGAAGAAACCTATGCAGAGATCACGCCCGTACGCCTCACCGGCAATGGAGTTTCCGCGTTTATTTCCATTACAAGAGGATGCGACAACATGTGCTCCTTTTGCGTGGTTCCTTTTACCCGAGGAAGAGAACGAAGCCGGGACCCTGAAACCATTTTGTCCGAAGCCAAACAACTCTACCAAGATGGATACCGTGAAATCACCCTGCTTGGACAAAATGTAGACTCTTACCTATGGTATGGCGGTGGTCCGAAAAAGGAATTCAAAAACCTGTCTCCGGAAGAACAAGCGGCTGCGACCACATTTGCAGGACTAATGGACCGCGTAGCCCGTATTGCACCGGATTTACGTATTCGATTTACCACGTCCAATCCAAGAGACATGACGGATGAGGTGCTCCATGTAATGGCGGCACATCCCAACATTTGCAAATACATTCATCTACCGGTACAAAGTGGTCATACGGACGTTTTAGAGCGGATGAACCGCGGCTATTCGCGGGAAGAATATCTAGACCGAATTGAGGCCATTCAACGCATTGTCCCTGGTTGTGCCATTTCCACGGACATCATTTCAGGATTTTGCGGCGAAACGGAAGAAGAGCATGAAGCCACGCTTTCACTTATGGCCGCTGTGCGCTACGACTACGCCTACATGTTTAAATACAGCGAACGCCCACGAACTTTGGCCGAAAGAAAATTCAAAGACGATGTTCCCGAGGATGTAAAAGGTCGCAGGTTGCAAGAAATCATTCAACTTCAAACCAAACTTTCGTTGGAAAGTAACCAACGAGACATTGGAAAAACCTTTGAAGTGATGGTCGAAGGAAAATCTAAAAAATCAGACCAAGAAGTATATGGCAGAAACAGCCAGAACAAAGTGGTCGTTTTTCCAGATCATGGCTATGCGCCAGGGTCTTATGTCCAAGTGAAAATTAAAGATTGTACCTCCGCCACGCTGAAAGGCGAGGCCGTTGCCTAATGGAAATCAGGGAGTTAAAAAACAGATTTGGCATCATCGGAAATGCACCGATGTTGGACCGTGCGCTGGACATTGCCGTTCAAGTGGCGCCCACTAATCTAAGTGTCTTAATCACAGGAGAAAGTGGTGTTGGAAAAGAGGTGTTTTCGAAAATCATCCATGCCCTTAGTCCCAGAAAACATGGTCCGTTTATCGCGGTAAACTGCGGTGCCATTCCCGAAGGCACCATAGATTCTGAGCTTTTTGGACATGAAAAAGGGAGTTTTACCGGCGCCACCGATGGACGAAAAGGATATTTTGAAGTGGTCAATGGCGGGACCATTTTCTTAGATGAAGTGGCCGATTTGCCACTGACCACCCAGGTTCGCCTTTTACGGGTGCTGGAAACGGGAGAATTTATCCGTGTAGGTTCTTCTAAAGTGCAAAAAACGGAAGTTCGTGTGGTGGCAGCCACCAACCTCAACATGCTGGATGCCATTCAAAAAGGAAAATTCCGAGAAGACCTTTATTATCGCCTTAATACCGTTCCCATCCGGATTCCATCTTTGCGAGAAAGACCGGGCGATATTGACTTTTTGTTTAGAAAATTTGCCACCGATTTTGCTGAAAGATATCGGATGCCGGTGGTGCGGTTACAACCCGATGCCCTTGCCCTACTGCAAAAATACCGCTGGCCGGGGAACATCCGCCAACTCAAAAATTTAGCAGAACAAATTTCGGTGCTGGAACATGAACGGGAGATTTATGCAGATACGGTGAGGCGGTACTTGCCGGACGACCAAGGGGCTTACCTGCCAGCAATCCAACGAAACTTTACAGAGCAAGAGGCCGGACCGGAACGAGATGTACTCATGCGCGCCGTGGTTGAACTTCGCAAAGAAGTAGATGAACTGAAAACAGTGGTCGTATCCATGTTACAATCGGGAGGCCATGTATCTCTTACCAATTTGGGAGAACAGGAAGTATTTCCTTCTGAACAAATGCATTCCTCCGGACTTCACCAACCCGCTGTGATTCCTAGAGAGGTAACCATACATCATCCTGTGGAAGAAAGCCTTCGTTTAGAAGAAAAAGAAAAAGACCTCATTGAACGGGCCTTATTGAAACACCGTGGAAAAAGAAAAATGGCGGCCACAGAGCTTGGTATTTCAGAAAGAACCCTCTACCGAAAGATCAGAGAGTATGGCATCAAACTCAAACAATAAGCGCATCGGATAAGAGTTATGATGATATGAAAAAACTGAAGTTTGGGTTTGTTTTCTCTTTGTTGGCTTTGCTGTTAAGTCTGGAAACAGGCTGCTTAGATGAATCGACCCAAGGCAGTCTTCAAGAGTTATCTTTTAGCAGGGATACTGTTTTTTTCGACACCGTTTTTACCACCTTAGGGACGTCTACGGAAAGCCTTAAACTCTACAACAACGGCACCCAAACCCTTCGCATCAAACGCATTCGTCTTTCTCAAGGCACGGTGTTTCGGTTCAATGCCGATGGAACCCCCGGACCAGAGGTAGAAAACCTAGACATTTTGCCTGGAGACAGTGCTTTCGTTTTCCTCGAAGCCACTTTGAATCCGAACCAAGGAAACGGGGTTTTGATTTACGAGGAAACCTTGATTTTTGAGTCAGAAACGGGAAGTAAAGAGGTCGTTTTGGCGGTGCCGGGTACGGATGCCATCTTCTATTTACCCACAGACACCTTGACCACCGGAGGCGGAGGACTCCCCTACTCCATTTTACCTTGTGCCACCACATGGAAAGCCGGAAAACCCATTGTAGTGGTGGGCTACCTTGTTGTAGACAGCCTTTGCAGCCTAACCATTGAGGCAGGCGCACAAATTTATTTTTACCGGAACGGAGCGCTTTGGATTTATCGGGGTGGAAACCTTACGGTGAATGGAGAACAAAATGCCAAAGTGGTCTTTCAAGGGACGCGTCTTGGCGCCACTTTTGAAGAGCTGCCTGGTCAATGGGACCGCATCCTCGTCAACGACGGAGGCACCGTAAATATTCGCCATGCCCTCATTAAAAATGCCTTTATTGGATTACAAACCGACCATCTTGGAAGACTCTCCGGACAAGACGGACCGGGCGAGGTGAACTTACAATCGGTGGAAATAAAAAATTGCAGTGGACTTGGCATTTTTTCCAGAGGCCACCGCATCAATGCATTCAACCTGTTGGTGCATAATTGCGGACAATATGCAGCCGCCCTCACCTATGGTGGAAATTATCGCTTTTACCATACCACACTGGCCAATTATTGGAGCAGAAGCAACCGACAAACCCCTGCCTTATTTTTCAACAACTTCTTCATAAACGGCAACGAGGCTATTGGTTGGCCCTTAGATTTTCAAATGCAAAATAGCCTTGTCTATGGAAGTCTGGAAAAAGAATTCACCTACGATTCCATCCCAACTACGCCACTTCAATTTCAGTTTGATCACTGTGCTTTACGGGTGGCGCCTAATTTTTCGCTTTCACCCGCGTCCCGTTATGTAAACGTTTGGAAAAACATCAATCCGCAGTTCGAGCAACCCTCTCTAGGGCAATTTATCCTCAAATCCAATTCCCCCCTGCTGGATTCCGCCAGCACTCAATCCATCACGACTTTTCCATTCCAACTTACTTTTGATTTAAACGGGAAAAACCGTAGTTTCTCCCTGCCGGATCCCGGCGCACTGGAACGTTAATGGCCATGAAAAAAATTTTAATCACAGGCGGGACCTCCGGCATCGGACTTGAAATCGCCCGAATACTCGGTAAACAAGGGCATCACCTCCTTATTACAGGCCGGAATCCTGAAAAATTAGCACAAGTAAAAGCGGAGCTTTCCGGGGTGAACCTCATCACGTATGAAGCTGATTTTTCAAGGTTGGAGCAGGTTTGGAAATTAGCCGAAAGGCTTTGTGCTGAACATGAGCACATCGACGTGGTCATCAATAATGCCGGCGGTGCCAATGGCAAAAGGACCTTAACGCCAGATGGCTTCGAGCTTACTTTCGCGGTAAACCATCTTGCGCCGTTTCTTTTAACCCATTTGCTCCTTCCCCTGTTGGAAAAATCGGTCCAAGGTCGCATCATCAATTTGGCGTCTTCTGCCCATTATCATGGAAAAATCTACAAAGAGGACCTTCAATTGTCCAAAGGCTATTTTATTTTAAAAGCCTATGCCCAAAGTAAGTTGGCCAATGTGATGTTCACGTTGGACTTAGCCGAAAAGCTAAAAGACACCAACATTACCGTGCATGCTGTACATCCGGGCGTAGTGAAAACCAAAATTGGCCAAAAAAATGCACTGGGTTATATGGGACTGGTTTGGCAATGGATTACCCTACTCAAAGGGATTTCGGTCACTGAGGGAGCGGATAATTCGGTTTGGCTGGCTACTACCGAGGATACCCGTGCACTCCATGGTAAATATTTCCATAAAAGAAAATCTGTGCGTCCTGCGCCACAAGCCATGGATTTGGAAACCAGACAATGGTTATGGAAGGAAAGCGTTTACCTTACTGGGCTGCCTAAAGACTGCTAACAAACGCTTTATCAAGTTTTTTGTAATTGGAAAATCAAGCGTGGCTTTTTGAACTTGGCTTAAGTCTGCCTTTTCGCACAAACAATTCAGCAATCTGAACCGCATTGGTCGCAGCACCTTTACGGATGTTATCTCCAACAATCCAACAATGAAATCCATGGGCTTGGGTGACGTCTCTACGAATGCGTCCGACAAATACTTCATCTCGACCTTCAATGGCCAGAGGTGTTGGATAAGTGGAGGTTTCGGGTTGGTCCATGAGCACCACACCAGGCGTTCTGCGGAACATGGCATGGATTTCATACATTTCAAATGGCCGGAAGGTTTCCACCAAAACCGATTCAGAATGTCCCACAGCTACCGGCACACGGGTACAAGTAGGGGCAATAAGAATGTGATGGTCTTGAAAAATTTTCCGGGTCTCATTGATCAATTTTGCCTCCTCAAGTGTAAAACCGTCCTCTTTAAATGAATCTACTTGTGGAATGATATTTTTATCGATGTGATGCGGGTAAAAGTCGCCTTTAACACCCGTGGTCATTTCTTGGTGCCAATGGGTAATGCCCTTCATTCCTGAACCGGAAACCGATTGCATGGTGGTGACAACCATCCTGCGAATACCAAGGTTCTTCCGAATTTCATTCATGGCCACTACCAGAATAATGGTAGAGCAATTTGGATTGGCGATAAGCATTTCATTACCAACCAGAGAAGACCCATTGACTTCGGGAACCACTAAAGGCACATTGAGATCCATGCGCCACGCGGAAGAATTATCAATCACAATGGCTCCAACTGCATTGAAAGATTTGGCGTACATTTTTGACACCGCAGACCCAGCTGACATCAGCACTAAATCTGGCTTCATGGAAATGGCCGTATCCATAGAAACCGTGGTGTAAGATTTATCCTTAAAAAGAATGGTTTTACCCACTGAGTTTTCAGAAGCCACAGGAATGAGCTCATCAAGCGGGAAGTCTCTCTCCTCCAGCACTTTAATCATGGTTTGCCCCACAAGCCCTGTAGCTCCTACAACTGCAACTTTCATTATATGGTAATGCGCTTCACTTTTTGAATCCATCCAAAATTAGTATAATTACCTTTACAACCATAAATGATAGGATAAAGAATCCATGAAGAAGTTTTTAGGGTTTTGGGCTTTGGCCCTTTGGATGCCACTCCAAGCACAATGGGCAGATAACTTTTCAGACGGGGACTACACCAACAATCCTACTTGGTCTGGCGATGTGAATAAGTTTCAAGTAAATGGAAGTCAGGAACTTTGGTTAAATGCTCCGGCAGTAGCCAACGACACCGCCTACCTGAGTACCGTCAGCACGGTCATGGATAATGCCTCGTGGGAATTTTACGTTCGTTTAGGCTTTAGTCCCTCAAGTACCAATTTTGCCCGGGTATATCTCGCCGCGGACCAAGCGAATTTCAAGCTACCCCTCAATGGGTATTTTATTCTCATTGGTCAAGTAACTTCTCCGGTAAGCAGCAGGGAAGTATCGCTTTATCGCCAAACGGGTACCACTACCACTAAAATTATTAGTGGACTTACTGGTGACTTCGATGGCATTGACCCCTTGATTGTCAGGGTAAAAGTGACCAGAGATGGGGTAGGAAACTGGGAATTGCTTTATGATAAAACCGGTGGAAACACCTTCATTTCCATGGGAACGGCCAATGATGTAACGCACAGCACAAGCTCGTTTTCAGGCGTAAGATGCCGGTTCACTTCTACCCGAAAAGATTTATTCTGGTTCGATGACTTTGTGGTTACCGGAACACCTGTGGTAGATGTAACGCCTCCGACGGTTTCAGGCGTTTCAGTGGTAACAAATCAACAAATTCGTGTGGTTTTTTCTGAACCCATTCAATTGGCCAGCGCCACCAATCCACTCAATTACCAAATAAATAATGGCCTTGGAAATCCGGCATCGGCTCAGATTGACCCACAAAACGCTTCTGCGGTATTGCTGAATTTATCTACACCTATTCAGAATAGTACTTTGTATCAGGTCAGCATCAGTAATGTGCAAGATTTAGCTGGAAATAGCATGACCAATGCCACCTTGCCATTTGCTTTAATTATTCCTGCAGCAGGCGATGTAGTCATCAACGAAATCCATCCTGACCCTACTCCACCCTTGGGATTGCCTGAATTTGAATTTATTGAACTTTATAACCGTACCAGTTTTCCGCTCGACTTGGGCAACTGGACTTTAACCGTGGGCACCAGCCAGCGTGTTTTACCAGCGGGACTTGTCATTCAACCCGACAGCTTTTTGGTTTTGGCAGATCCCGCAGGGAATGGATTTTTTCCAACGGGACTACCCATTCATTTCATGAGTTCTTGGGCATCCCTAACCAATGGAGGCGCCCAACTTACCCTGACCTCTTCCGGTGGTATCCAAATAGATCAAGTCACCTATTCTTTAGACTATTATAACGATGCAGCCCGCAGTGGTGGAGGTTGGTCCATGGAAAGAAAAACTGCGGGTGAATTTTGTGGGGGAGCAAGAAATTGGGGAGCAAGTAATGACCCGGCCGGCGGAACGCCGGGGCGTGAAAACTCAAACCTAATCAGTCAACTTTCGCCCTTGATTTTGGAAGACGTGATTGCCGAAGGGCCAACACAAATTTTAGCCAGCTTCAACAAAGAATTAGATGTAAACAGCATCCAAGCCACAGATTTTTTCATTGACCAAGGTATTGGTTCGCCTATCAACGCCACCATGGTAGGACCGGGTCAGGTGCGGATGGTTATTTCCAGTGTGTTGAACACAAGTACCATTTACAACCTCACCCTGCAAGATACCTTACTGGCTTGTCGCGGGCAGAGCGCCGCCTTGCCGCAAACCCTCGATTTTGTATTTTATGTACCTGAAGCTTTTGATGTGGTGGTGCATGAAATTATGGCAGATGAATCGCCGGTGGTGGGCTTACCTGCCAATGAGTGGATAGAAATCCGTAACCGGAGGAATTTTCCCATTCCCATGCGAAATTGGACTCTTCAGGTGGGAAGTTCTACCATCACCTTGCCCGCGGGACGGTTAGAACCGGATTCGTTTTTAGTGTTAATGGCGGCCTCTTTTGTTCCGTCTTTTCCAAACATTGCCACCCTTTCGCTCAATAGTTTACCCTCATTAACCAACTCAAGTGGCACGCTCACCCTTCGCGCACCCAATGGTGCCTTTGTACACTCCGTAACCTACAGCGACAGCTGGTATGGCAGTAGCGCTAAAGCTGCCGGCGGTTGGACACTGGAAATGCGTGACCCCAATAACCCTTGCGGAGCGGCATCCAACTGGACGGCCAGCACCCATCCCACAGGAGGCACACCAGGACTTGAAAATTCTGTCCATGGCGTAAATCCTGACCAAACGGCACCCCTTCTCCTAAGAGCTGGACTTTTCCAACCAGATACGGCCATCTTGTATTTCAACGAAGCCATCATGCCGGCCTCTGTAAATGCCGCAGATTTTGCCTTTCACACCAATGCTAGCAATCCTATCGACTTCCGACTTGTAGAACCACAACTGACAAGGGTTATGGTTAAACTTCCCGAAATTCCCCAACCCGGACAGGTGTATCCCATTTGGGTTCAAGGAGAAATCAAAGATTGCGCAGGAAACATGGCGGCCATGGATACCGTTTGGATTGGAATCCCAGAAGCCCCGGAGGCCAATGACATCATTTTAAATGAAGTACTTTCTGCTGCGACAGGTTCTAATGTAGATTTTGTAGAAATCTATAACCGCTCTGGCAAAATGATAGACCTTGCCCAAATTAGACTTGGAGGATACGATAGCATTTTGGTGGAAGTGACCAGTCCAAGAGTCATTAACGATTGGTCTTTACTTTTGGCACCCGGTGAATATTTGGTGCTTTCCCCCAACCAAAACATTGTAAAAACCTTCTATCAAACCCAGGCGCCTAGACATTTCTGGGACATGAGTTCCTTTGTTTCTCTCGCCAAAGAATCGGGGTCAGTGGGTTTGGCCACGATTGGATTTGAGGTGCTCGATGCGCTGAGTTATACGGCAGATTTTCAATTTTCCCTGCTCAATACTACAGACAATGTATCTATGGAGCGCATTTTACAGGATCAGCCGACCCAAAATCCCAGAAACTGGACTTCCGCTGCACAGCAAGTTGGATTTGCTACCCCTGGATATCGTAATTCCCAAATGGGTATGTTGGCTCCTTTAAGCGGAAACTTTACGGTAGAACCACCTATTTTTTCACCTGACAATGACGGCTACCAAGACCAATTGATGGTGCAATATCAATTGGCCGAACCGGGATTCTTGGGAACTGTTAAGGTATTTGACGCCGCAGGAAGACAGGTCGCCATTTTGGCCAATAATGAATTATTGGGAATGCAAGGATTTTGGATTTGGGACGGTGTGATTACAGATGGTTCCAAGGCGCGAGTAGGCGTGTACGCCATCACCTTTGAAATTTTCGCACCGGATGGAAGAAAAGATTTCTTTAAAAAGGCGGTGACGATTGCCACCAAATTGTAAGGAGACTTTAAAGATAAAAAAGCCCGGTGAGTGATCATCGGGCTTTTTTTGTAGGTGCGAACCTTGGAAACACAGTTTCCGGAGAAATGAGATTATGGATTTAAGCCATACCCGTGGGCCCAAACGTCATGGGAAAAGGTGGAGGCGTGTTTTGATCGGCATCCCGGATGGTGCCTGTAGATTGTTCAAAACGTGCAATATTATCCCGAAGTGCATGCAGCAAACGCTTGGCATGTTCCGGAGTCATGATGACGCGCGATTGTACACGCGCCTTTGGCATACCAGGCAAAACGCTGGCAAAATCGATTACAAACTCACTGTTTGAATGGGTAATAATCGCCAAATTGGCATAAATGCCTTCAGCTACTTCTTCATTCAATTCAATGGTTATTTGATTATTTGGTTGTTCCATAACGTTACTTTTTGTTAGGTATAAGGTCCATAAAAACTGGAAAATGGTCGCTGTACCCGCCCAAATATTTAGGTCCGGCGTACGTTCTAAAGGGCATAGTGCCAAGGTACTTTTCGTCTTCTGTAACCAAAAAGGCAGCATCAAAAATATGCGCTTTTCCTCCTGCGGTTTGCAGACTGCCTTGTCCATTAAGCAAAGGTTGCGACACAATAAAATGGTCGAGTAAGCCCCAATGAGACTGATACTTTTCAGTACCCAAGCCTTTTTTAAATTGGGGATACATGAGGTTCACCAATTGAAGAGGCTTGGCTGAATTGGTATCCGGCATGGCTCCCAAACCTTCTAAAAGGCTCTTATCGCCGGGCTCATCGTTAAAATCTCCTGTGATAATGATTTGCGCCCTTGGATTGGCGGTAAGGATAGAATCTGTAACCTTACGAATCAACTCACCCACAAACATCCTTCTGGGTTCTGAGGCTTGCGCACCTCCAAATTTAGAAGGCCAGTGATTGATGAAAACATGAATAGTATCATCTTGAAAAACAAGACCTTTAGTATATAATACGTCCCTGGTTTTGGACTCAGGCGAAAAAGGAAAAACCACTTTTAGCCAATGATTCTCCAGTGGCCGGTACATTTCCGGACGATAAATCAATCCTACATCAATACCCCGACCGTCCGGTGACTCTTTATGAATTACTTGATAGTCGAATTGCTTCAGGGGCGTCTGGGCAATTAAGTCGGCCAAAACAAAGCGATTTTCAATTTCACAAAAACCAATAATGGCAGGTGGCGACCAACCGCCCAAAGCGATCAGGGTTTTGTAAATATTGCTTTGTTTTTCCCTGTATCTAGCACTACCCCATGCCTTGATACCCGTTGGTGTAAAATCATCATCATTGGTATTCGGGTCATTTTCTAAGTCGAACAGGTTTTCTACATTGTAAAATGCAATACGCAAAGCGTTGGAAAACACACGCTCAAACCGCCGTAAATCGTCAGTTCTGGCGGCAGAAGTTCCCTTTTTACCTTGTTCCGAATCAGGAAAGTCCCTTACTTCATCTGCTTGCGCCGTTAGTCCAAGACTAAAAAGTAACGAAAACCCCACCAATCCGAATTTTATCCAACGTAATGTGGTCATGACTATTTTGAATTGAGTTCTTCTTTTAATTCTTTCGTGGTTCCACGATACAGGCTATACCCAATAAATTGAACCGGTATATTACCATTCATCAGAGGAATACGTTTAAAATGACGAAGACCCAGCTCTTGTTCATCGGTTTTACTGGCAAGCAATAACCACGCCTGCCATCCGCCAAAATTGAACTTGAGTTTCCTACCCAAATCTCCGAACAAATACGTATCATGCTTGGATTGAATGCGTTCTCCATAGGGTGGATTGGATACCACCACCCCGGTTTCTCGGGTGGGCTGCATTTTGCGCATGTCGCCGCGCTGTATATCAACCCATTTGTCGAATCCTGTAAATTTCAAGATTTCATGGGCTGTGGCAATGGCCATGCCATCTACATCGGTACCACGAATTGGAAAATGGATGGGCTTTATTTTGGCCCGCGCATTGGCTTTCACCTCTTCCCATTGCTTTTCCGAAAACTGACTCCACCTTGTAATGCCAGGGGCCTCTGCCCATTCTCCGGCAGGTGTTTGACTGGCCAACATAGCCGCTTCCACCAATAACGTTCCCGACCCGCAAAATAAATCTACAAACTCACGGTCACCCTGATATCCGGAAAGCTGAATCAAACCGGAAGCCAACACTTCAGACAAAGGTGCGCGCCCTTCTGCCACACGATATCCTCTGCGATGCAGCGAATGACCGGATGCATCAAAAGACACCGTAACAGACTGCTGATGAATGTGTACATGAATTCTGAAATTCGGACGAACAGGATCTACCGAAGGACGTACGTTTCTTCTCAACCTAAAGCGGTCTGCAATCCCGTCTTTGGCCTTTTGAACGGCAAACATAGAGTTATTGAAAGCGGGTTGCTGAATCACCACAGCATCTAAAGCAAAAGTCTCCCGAACATTAAACCAATCTTCCCAAGGGAAATCCCTAAAACCCGCGTAAAATCCATCGATGGACTCGAAAGAAAAACGATACAAAGGGTAAAGGACCCGTATGGCTGTTCTTAGCTCAAACAAACTTCTATAAAGCAAATTTTCAGGCCCTTTCGCATGGACAATCCGAAAGCCGGCCTTGACATCCAAACCACCCAAAGCCGTAAGTTCATTCACCAAAACGGGTTCTAAGCCGCCCGGTGTAGTCACCGCCAGTTGAATCTCTGATGCTTCGCCTGGAACTTTATTTAATAATTCAAAAACTGGTTTTTCCAAAATCGTTGGTTCAAGAAAATGAAGTAAAAGTATCTTTAATAATGTCGATGCACTGCTCCATTTGATTTTCATTAATCACCAATGGAGGTGCTAAGCGAATGATATGTCCATGGGTAGGCTTGGCCAATAAACCCCTGGATTTAAACGCGTAACAAACCTGAGAGGCCGTAACAGTGGCGTTGGGATCCATAACAATGGCATTTAACAATCCCTTGCCTCTAATTTGCTGAATGAGGGGACTTTCAATCTCACTTAACCCATCTCTTAACATTTGGCCCATACGCTGCGCGTTACCTGCCAAATCTTCTTCTTCTAATACTTGTAATGCAGCGGTTGCAATGGCACAAGCCAGTGGATTGCCGCCAAAAGTAGAACCATGCTCCCCCGGTTGGATGGTTAGCATAATCTCATCATCTGCTAAAACCGCTGAAACCGGTAAAACACCTCCAGAGAGCGCTTTTCCCAAAATCAAAATATCCGGACGAACGCCTTCATGGTCACAGGCCAAACGCTTACCTGTCCGGCATAAACCCGTTTGAACTTCGTCGGCCATCATTAAGACGTTGTATTGGTCGCATAATTGCCTTACGCCTTGTAAATAGCCTTCATCCGGCACCACAACACCTGCTTCCCCCTGAATGGGTTCAAACATAAATCCTGCTACATGCGGATCTTTAAAAGCTCTTTCTAAGGCTTCCAAATCGTTATAAGGCACCAAAGAAAAGCCCGGCATATAGGGTCCGAAATCCAAAAAACTGCTTGGATCTGTACTGGATGAAATGGCAGAAAGCGTGCGACCCCAAAAGTTCCCTTCCACAAAAATAATTTTTGCTTGGTTGGCAGGAATGCCTTTGACCCTATACCCCCAACGCCTTGCCAGTTTTACAGCTGTTTCGCCTCCTTCCACACCCGTATTCATGGGCAAAACTCGGTCATACCCAAAATAACCGGTAATATACGCTTCATAAGGCCCTAACTGGTCATTATAAAACGCTCGTGAAGTCAAGGTAACCCTTTCGGCTTGCGCCATGAGCGCCTGAATAATTTTTGGGTGACAATGCCCCTGATTCACTGCACTGTAAGCAGATAAAAAATCAAAATATATTTTTCCTTCCGGGTCTTCCACCAAAACGCCGGAAGCCTTTGAAATAACTACCTCTAAAGGCGCATAATTTTTGGCCCCGTATTGTCCCTCTAAGGCAATGGCTTCTTGCGAACTTATCCGTGCTCCCATATCCTAAAATCCTTGTTTCAAACGTGGTCAAAGATACGCCATTCTCCGGCGTTTTTTTCGTATTTCCTGATTTTACTCATGTTGAATTGGATAGGATTTCATTTTCTTTGCGTTATGATCATCGGTTTTGATGCCAAGCGCGCCTTTTGCACCGTGGCCGGGTTAGGCCAATACAGCCGCAATCATCTGCGCATGATGGTGGCCATGGGACATGCTCACTCATTTGTTTTGTTTACTCCCGAAATCCGTTTAAAGGATTTTGAGGAAGAAATGAAAGCATATCCCAACGTATCCATTGTGACCAATACAAGCCTCCTTCCGCATTGGTTTTGGAGACAATATAAGGTAGCAAGTTTAGCACAAACCTTTAAGGTAGAAATATTTCATGGCTTGAGCAATGAAATACCTCACGGCCTTCGCATCCCATCCTTGGTTACCTTACATGATTTAATTCCTTTTACAGACGAGGCTTTTACGCCCATCTACCAACTTTGGGCTTACCGAAGAAAAATGACTTTTGCCGTAAAACAGGCCCAGCATATTGTGAGTGTAAGTCATTTTACCCATCAAGCATTAGCTAAACGCTTTCCGTTTGCTTTGGAAAAAGCAACCGTTTTGCCCCCGGTCTTTTTACCTCAAAAGCCGATGGCGCCCAAAGCAAGCCTTTCTCTTCCTTTTGAAGACAAGCCGTTTCTCCTATACCTTGGTACCTTAGGTCCTAGAAAAAATTTAGGCAACCTATTGGAAGCCACTCTTCATCTCCGGAAAAAAGGACAAATTGTGCGTATGGTATTGGCGGGAAAATCTGTTTGGTTTTCAGACTCTTTGAAAGAGTTTGTCCGAAACATGCAGCTTGAGGAGCAGGTGATTTTTACAGGTGAAGTATCGGAAGAAGAAAAAATGACTTTATTGTCAGGCGCCACCGGATTGGTTTACCCATCCCTTATCGAAGGATTTGGTTTGCCTGTGCTTGAGGCACTTGGTCATGGAAAACCTGTAGCGGTATCCGCCCATTCGGCCATGGAGGAAGCCGCGGGGAATTTGGCATTGACTTTTAATCCTAGAGATGTGGAGGCCTTGGCTGATTGTCTCGAACAATTGTATCTTTTTCCTTCGCCGCCCAACCCAGAGGCTTGGCAAAACCATATCCAATCCTTTGCCCCGGAACACCTTTTCCCACAATGGGATAGATTGTATAGTAAACTGAAAAACTGATTTTTTCATCTCACAGGCTCGTTTTTGCGCTGCTCCGCCTAATTTTGCGGGATGAATCAACGGCTGTCCCCGGAGTTTTTAGATGACCCACTAATTACATTGGTAGGTCAAATGGCAGACCAACTGGGGGTTGAGGCCTTCCTTATTGGCGGGTATGTGCGCGATTTATTGTTGGGACGCCCAAGTAAAGACATCGACTTTATGACGGTAGGCTCGGGCGAACACTTGGCCATGGCCGTGGCACAACATCTTGGCGTACCAGAAAAACTTCATGTTTTCAAAAATTTTGGTACCGCCCATTTGGTTTTAGAGGGTAAGGAATATGAATTTGTAGGGGCAAGAAAAGAGTCGTACCGCACCAATTCACGAAAACCCATTGTGGAAGAAGGCACCTTGCTGGAAGATTTATCCCGTCGCGACTTTACCATTAATGCCCTTGCCATTCGCATCAATGGTCCCCAATTTGGAGAAATGGTGGATGCCTTTGAAGGGTTACGCCACCTGAACCAAGGAAAACTCGTAACGCCTTTAGACCCTGTCCTTACTTTTTCAGATGATCCTTTACGCATGCTTCGGGGCGCGAGATTCGCAGCCCAACTTGGATTTGATTTGGCACCTGAAGCCATGCAAGCCATGAGCGAGATTGCCAAACGCTTT
>CAZRHR010000052.1:0-20349 GCA_964599915.1 uncultured Candidatus Competibacteraceae bacterium
TCTACATCAACACCACCAACTCCTTTACGCCGCCGGCCAATGGCGCGAACCCAACTGCCAACACCGCCTACACCGGAGGACAGCAATGCATTTTCAATGGAACGGGAAGTGGACCCGTCAACATCACAGGACTAACGGCTTCTACCCAATACTTTGTCCGCGTGTATGAATATTGTAGTCCCGATAGAAATTACAATACCGCGACCGCCGTTTTGAATTCAAACAATTTCATGACTTTGGCCAACGTTGGCCCTCAACTCATTGTTACTCCAGACACACTGACAGGATTTTCTTATTTGGTTGGCACTGGACCAAGTTTGGTTCAGTCGTATTCCCTTTCAGGAAACAATTTAACGGGTGGAGGAGGAATATCAGTGACCGCGAGTCCTAATTTTGAAATCTCATTTAATGGTGGAGCATTTAGCCAGAACGCCTTAATTCCTTATGGTGGAGGAGTGATCACGGGGCAGCCGATTAGCTTATTTGTGCGGTTAAAGGCAGGTTTACCCGTGGGAATATATGCCAATGAGATACAGGCACATGTGGGAGGAGGAGCAAATGTTTCGCTGGTTTGTGAGGGCGAGGTTACCTCAACTTCCGGAATAGAGTACAGCCAAACGACTATAGGTTTATATCCTAATCCAATGAAAAAGGACGCCATCTTGCAGGTGCCAAGTGAGGGTTCTTACCAAATAATATGGAGGGAATTAAGCGGAAGAGAGGTGCGCAGAGAAAATCTATCTGCGATAGGGCATCCGTCTATCTTACATGTATCTCGTAAAACATTATCCGCTGGGTTTTACATTTTAAATATTCATTGGGCGGATAAAATTGAACTTCTAAAGGTGGTGATATCGGATTAAGAAATCACGCTTTCTAAGCATGGTAGGGTGAATAAAAAAATTCATTAGAATTTTAAAAAAAGAATCGTTGCCACCTTAGATTATTATAAGTTAAAGAGGAATACACCAATAAGTTAAATTAGTCACTTGAGTTTAAAGAATAAATTTTGCAGGATTAAAACGCCTAAACAAGAAAATGATAGATAGACAAAGCAAGTAATTACCACTCATAAATTGAATAAATCCATTTACAAATAACACCTATTTTAAGCTTATAAATTACGTTTCCATTGCCTTACTTTAACCTAGAGGTAACATGGTGTTTTAAACAAACAACATGCTTACATAATCTATTTTATTGTAAATAAGAGACTTATGGGGAAGGGTGTAATCTTTTTAAGCTGGTGGCTATCATTTTCCGTGGTCATATTTTTAAGTGGAGGAATAATGGGTCAAACTTGGTACACTTTGACCAAAACAGGAGTTATGAATGGATGGAACAAGAATCAATTTCTTAGTACATCAAAATTGAACCAGGCAAGTACTCTGAACCATACCAAACTTTTAAAACACTAGAAAATCAACGAATATATCCCATTCCCAAACCCACTAAAACCGAAAGGCATGAAAGCATTTACGAATAATCATTTCACTGAAAAAGGCCAATGTAATCCTTTGAGAACAAAAACGATTCGTACAACCTTGAAATCTGCTTTATCTTTCTTTTTCACATTACTACTTTTAAGTTTTGGAGGCTATGAGGTAAAGGGGCAGACAGTTTATTCAATAAATCCTGGTGGAACCGCCGCGGATAGAGATTATTTTCCTTTAAAAGACGGTTTTGGCAATGTTTGTGCCCGTTCTGCTTCTATTACTGATGCTTCTTGGATGACTACAGCTGGGATGAGTGCAGGTAACATTTCTGCTATTGGTTGGCTTCCGGCGATGACCCCTTCCGCCAACTATAATGGAACTATTTCAATTTATATGCAACACACCACAGAAAATCCTATTAGTACAACTTGGGATGTAAGTGGTGCTACTTTAGTATATAATGGTTCGATAAATGTATTATTTCAGCAGGATGTTTGGCATACCTTTAACTTCACAACCCCCTTTGCATGGGATGGGTCAAGTAATGTAAAGGTATTTGTAGAATTTCAAGGTACAATGCCTTCTTTTCACACATGGCGCAACGTAGACCCGGGAAGCGTAATAAGAACAGCTTACGGAACGCCTGCAGCTTCTTGTCCAACAATGGGTACTACTTTCGGTGACAGGTGGGCACTCACACAATTTACACAAGGGGGTGCATCTCCATTAAGCATTGGAACTCTCACCGCTACACAACAGACTGGCACGGTGACCAAAGGAAGTGTAAAGCAGGGAATTTTAAAAATAGATATTCCAACATCGGGTTCGGTAGGCACCCTCACATTAAACGCTGTTACGGTAACTACGGCAAACACCAACAATGCAGATATTAGTGCAGGTGGTGTTAAATTATGGGTGGGATCTACTTTAGCCACCGCGGTTCAACTTGGATCCGGCCAAAGCGCAGCGTCTACAGTCACCTTTTCTGGTCTATCTCAAAGTGTTACAGGCACCACCACCTTATGGGTAACCTATGATATTGCCTCAGGCGCCACTTTAGGCAACTTTGTGGATGCACAGATTGCTACTGGTGACATCACAATTACAGCCAGTGGAGGAGCGACAGCACCTGGAACGTTACCAGTTAGCGCATTAAACCCCGCTGGAAATCGGAAGATTGATTACTGCGGGAGCTTATATACAGTTGGTTGCGGAAACTATGGTATTCAAAGTGTTTCCATAGGAACGAGTGGCGTCGTTTTAAATCATACCACCACAGGATGCACAGGAGGTTTAAACTTTGCAGATTTCACAGGGCTAACCATCAACATGACCAGTGGCAGCACCTACCCATTTTCTATCACCAATACAAATGGATTCTCCTTTAGTACGGGCGGTATAGGTATTTGGATAGACTTTAACCAGAATGGGTCTTATGGGGATGCGAATGAATTTGTAGGTAGTGCTTCTGGCCAACCGTACAATGGCTCTACCTCCGACATTCCATATACAGGAAATCTTGTATTGCCAGCGGTGGCCTCAGGAAGTTATCGGATGCGAATAAAACTAACAGAAAATGTAACCCAAACTTTAGGATCATCCTGCACACCGGACAATAGTGGGGAAACCCATGATTACTTGGTCACCATAGCTGGAGGTAGTGTTTGTTCAGCGCCTTTCACTCAAGCAAGTAGTTTTACTGCAGGTTCCATTACAGCAAGCTCAGCAAGTGTAAATTGGACCAATGGAAATGGAGCAGGAAGGGTGGTTTATCTAAATTCCACCAATTCCTTTTCAGATCCGGCCACCGGAGCGAATCCAACAGCGAATACCGCCTGGCAAAATGGAGGCCAACAATGCATTTTTAATGGAACAGGTTCTGGCCCAGTAGCTGTAAGTGGATTATCCGCAGGAACTACTTATTACCTTGCTGTTTACGAATATTGTTCTCCGGATAGGGTATATAACACCACGGAAGGCACAGGAAGTTTTACGACCACTGCCAGCCCTTCCATTGCGCTAAGTACTCATGCACCCCAGGTAGGTGCATCGAATGTAGCACCCGGCACCGCAGGTGTTGTTTTACATAGATCCGCGCTGGCCGTTACGGTGGCTCAAGCTTCATTGACCGGACTTACTTGTACGACTACGGGTACCTACCAAACCGCAGATTTGACCAATCTTAAGGTGAGGTACTCCACAGATGGTACTTTAGATGCCGGAGATGCGACCCTAAGTACATATACCTCTGTTCCAACGGCAGGTGGCCTAACTTTTCCAAGCTTTTCTCCTCAAGCCATCAATGCAGGGAGCACAGGATATATATTTATTACAGCGGATATTGCGAGTGGAGCTACTTCAGGAAGAACAATAAGCATCAATGCATTGACGACATCAGATTTCACCTTCGCGAGTGGAACAAAGTCAGGTTCAACCACAGCAGGGGGGCTTCAAACCATCACGTCACCTCCTGCGCTCTCCCTGACCAAAACTTCACTGACAGGATTTACTTACAGTGTTTTATGTGGAGGACCTTCTCCTGCACAAAGCTATAGCCTTTCAGGAACAAATTTAACTGGGGCTCCAGGCAATATTACAGTGACCCCACCTTCGGGATTTGAAGTTTCGACAAGTGCAGGGTCTGGTTACGCAAACAGCTTAACCGTACCATTTTCCAGTGGCACACTCGCTTCTACTACGCTTTATGTGAGACTTAAAACCGGGCAAACTGCTGGTTCATACACTGGAAACCTAACCCATTCCGGTGGGGGAGACAATCAAAACCTTAGCCTTACAGGTTTGGTTACCTCCAATGGTCCTACCCCTGCTATTATTGGTAGTGGGACAACGACCACCGCAGTGCCGTTTCAGAATTTTGGAGGTGCCAATCGGTGCAACCGAACTGCGACTATTTATACCAAAGCCATCTTGAACCAAGCCACTGGATGGATCTCCGGAAGTGGTTCACAGGTGATCACAAAATTAGCCTGGCAAGCAGCCACAAATGGCAACTTAAGCGGGAATGTTAAAATATACATGGGGCATACCTCAGCCACTAGTTCATCCACAGCAGACGACTGGAGCACTCAAATTCTGACCAATACTTTTTTGGTATATGATGGCCCCCTAAGTTTTGCCTTATCTACTTCTAACTACAATGAGATTCAGCTACAAACTCCATTTATTTGGGATAATACCAATAACTTAAAGGTAGCCATTGAATTTACTAGTGGTGTGAACACCACTAGTTCTTGGTACGCTACTTCTGGTGGAAATACAATAGAAAGTGCAAATTTTTCTTCTTCTTGTCCAGCAACGCTTTCTAACGGTTCAAATAGCAGATATCTCAATTTGTCTATCAACACCGCAGGTCCCACACCTACAATAACGCCCAGTGTAGCATCACTTACAGGTTTTAACTATATCATTGGAGCAGGTCCATCTACCTCACAATCCTACACATTGACCGGTACAAACCTTATTTGTGGGCCAATCACCATCAGTGCACCCACCCATTTTGAAATCTCAACGGATAATTCCACGTTCCTCAATAGCCTACAACTTTCCGTAAGCGGAAGTGCTTTAACAGGACAACCCATCACCATTTATGTGCGATTGAAAGCGGGAGTTACCGCAGGTACCTATACCAATGAACAAATCTCTCATACCGTGCCTGGGGGAAGTACACTTCAGGTTTCTTGTTCAGGATTTGTCACCGATAGTTGGACAGGAGCCGTGTCAACCGATTGGAATACGGCAGGCAACTGGGCATCGGGAAGTGTTCCTGCTACCGGCGCCTCAACCTATATTCCAACCTCAGGTGTGGTAAATTTCCCATTGATCAACGGTGGAATCAGTCTTCAAGATCTTGAAATTTTCCCAAGTGCAAGCCTTACCATTACCTCGGGCAATTCATTAACCATTAGTGGCACACTAACCAACAATGGAACCATTACCGTTGAAAACAATGCGGCATTGGTTCAGGGAAGTGGTTCGTCGCTCGCAGGAAGTGGTACTTTCAATGTAAGGCGTGCGACCCCAGCGGGTTCAGGCAATCTAATGAGGTTTATGGGGTCTCCTATCTCCAATGTGGCAGTAAGCAGTTTTGGTATCACAGCCTCAGGGGCAGATGGCGGTCAAATTATCAGTTTTCCAAATTGTTCTACCACAGCCATTGATGCCAATTCACCCTATGGACCAATCATGTATTTAGATCAATCCGCTGTAAGTACGAACAATTGTGCGCAGGAGTTTTGGTTTGTCAAATCATCCGGTACTTTGTCCAATGGAAGAGGTTACAGCATGCTCACAGCCCCTTCTACTTCTTACCAGTTTAGTGGCACCATTAATAACGGAAATATCTCCCAAAATAGTCTGGGGTACTCGGCTTTAGGAAATGTAGATATTCCTGGTGGCTTAAGCCAAACCACCAGAGGATGGCATCTTTTATCTAATCCTTATCCATCTCCAATCTTTATTAATAATAGCAACCGTCCAAGTGGCTTTGATGCACAGATTCAGCTCTGGGATGCAGCAAATAATACTTGGGTACCTGTAAATACATCTGTAAGCACCGCCAACATTGGGGTTGGACAGGCCTTTCAGGTTAGGGTGACTACCCCCGGCTCCTCGGCAAACTTTGTTTTTACTAATGCCATGCGAACTACGGGAGCGCCAACATTTTATGCCAATCCCTACAGCTCGCTACCTCATGTAGAGCTTATATTGGCCAATGGAAATGACCAGCACACCCATTATGTTTATTTTCATCCAAATGGCACCGACTTGTTTGACCCGTTGTTGGACGTAAGTCTTTTGCAAAGCAATGCAGCGGGCACTTACTTGTATAGTCTGGCACAAAACACAACTGGTTATCTGGAAGAAGTAACCCATTCCAGCCTTTCCAATGGTTACTTCACGACCCTTTCAAGCACCATACCCATTCATGTTCAAACGCCCTTTCAAGGCCAAGGAGTTTTAACTTTGCAAGGGATGGGAAGCCTTCCAACCAACACACAAGTATTTTTGAAGGATGAACTGACCGGTTTGGAGTCCATGGTACAAGATGGTCAGTCCATTAATGTTAACTTCCAAGGCCCGGTGAAAGGGCATAGGTTTACCTTAAAATTGGTAAACCAGGGTTTGGCGAATTCAGAAGAGCTGCTTTTAGAGCAAATAATCGCTTTTGCAGACCCAAACCATAAGTTGCACCTGCATTTCCCAAAAATGGTGGATTTCCCTGTTAACATTCAACTCATGGATGTCCAAGGAAGACAATTGGCCTCTTATCAGGTGGCTGAACAAGTAGAAAAAGCTCAGATAAATCTGCCAACCTCATTGAGCCATGGCTTGTATATGATCTTTATACAAACAGCCTCGGGGCATAAAGTCACCAAAAGATTTACCATCTCTCATTAATAAACCAAAAAGCATGAGAATTTTTGTCTTCTTACTTCTTGTTTGTTGTTCTTGGACATTTCAATCCCTGTTTGCACAATTTCCTCCACCTCCACCTCCAGCACCTTTGTCAGGTGGTGGCGGAGGTCCAACAAGTGCTCCAATAGATGGTGGGGCTGTGAGCCTTTTGTTAATGGGTGCAGCTTACGGAAGTTATAAAATCCGTGAGAAGAGAAAGCAAAAAACCAGCTTGTAAAAGGAGATATGCCTTCAGAATCAGGGAATACCTTTGCAGATTTTGAGAATCATCGGGTTGAAGAAAACACTTCAAAGCCTGTCATTACCCTCATACTTGGGGCGAACGCAATCCTTTCATTTCTCCTTGGCTTCATCCTTTTTACTTGGATATCCTCATGGCTTATTTTTGGCTTTCTCCTAATTTACGGATTCACCCCAACTTTTGCTTGGTGCGAAATCGTGATTCCTTATGGTGAAATTACCCGATGGAATAAATTGATGGCTACCTCATTTATGGGCTTAATCAGCTTTGTTCCTTTGATTTTTTACCTCACATTACAATGGATAACCAAAGGCTTTTTTGAGTTAAATCACTTTTTTCGATACACGTGGCAAATTCTCCGTTTGCTTACCTTGATGTGGCCATTTCTCTACATTTCTACAGCCATAAGTGGTTTTTTTTCAGGAAAAGGAAACGTATATCTGTTCTTTAGATTTCTTCAACTTAATGACCATCTTATACTTGCCATCACCTTAATCGCATGGATTATAGGTTGCGTGATACTAATCTTCGAAATCCCTAGATTACTTCAAACCAGCAGGACGGTATCAAATCTGCAGCGACATCAACCTAAAGTAGGCTTGTTTGCGACTATTTTCATGTTCCCAGTAGGCCTAATTACTTTATTATCAATTTTTTTCAATGGATTTCAACTAGGACACCCCACCATTGTTGCTTTAATTTCACTTTGCAGTATGTCTTTGTTTTGCTTTGTTGGTCTGGCAACCACGCTTATTAATCCGCAAATTTATCTGGTCTACAAAGAGAACCATCTATACAAGCCTTCATTATTACTTATCCTTTCCTGTTTGGCTGCGTTGCTATCACTCCTTTACCTAAAGTAAGGATAACCATCAGGCGCATGATACATTTTTTAAAAAACATTTATAGCGGAAAAACAGAATGGGCTTTTACCTTTCGATTAGTTGGTGCGTATGGATTATGGAAACTCATGAGTTGGTGCATCAATCATTTCATTTGGTTAGCTGGGCTTCGAAAACAATTCAATGTAGAGATGGGCAGTTTTTTAGCAAAAACGTTGGCCACGCTAGGTCAATGGTTTGGAGACCCTAATTGCAAATCCAATGGAATTGTCGTGTATGCAAATGGTACCGAAGGACTTGAAATTGCAGACCATTGTTTAGCCATTCCTGCTACCCTCATATTTGCTTTCAGTATTCTCCTTTTTCCAGGACCAAAATGGCCGAAAACAATCTTCTTTGGGATAGGAATAGTCATCGTCCAAACAATCAATCTCCTGCGCTTAGGTGGTTTATTGTACCTTCAAAAAGTAGCCTCTCCAGCATTCCTAGCATTTAATCATAGCTATACTTATGTTTTCCTTAGTTATGGAAGTTTAGGCCTCATGCTCATGCTTTGGATGAATTACAGCATTGAATCAGGCACCAAGAAAGATTTGGTTGGTAGGGAGCCATAAATAAAGTGGGTCCACAACGAAAGCCTATAGGTTTGCCCTGGCCACTTCTCCGGACATAGGCATGGTGTATCGCACCTTAGACAAAATGGATCCGTAGAAATTGGAGCGGATAAGGGGTACGGCGGGGAAAAGGCTGGAGGGATTGGAGGAATTATAAGAGTGCATCAACGCATTAAGTGGTTGATAAACAATGGGTATTGAAGATTGAAACACACCATTGCACCATAAAAAATGCTATTACCACTTCACCTTTCACAAACCCTAGCCCCGAAGGGGCGAAATACAATAAAAGGGCGCCATCCACTAGCCCCGAAGGGGCGTTATATAATATAGGGGCGTAATATAATATAGGGGCGTAATATAATATAGGGGCCATCCTCACAACACCAACCCGTGTTTTTCCGCAGTAGCTTGAGCCAACGGATACCCCGCATCCGCATGCCGAATCACACCCATAGCTGGATCGTTATGCAAAACCCGAGACAACCTCCGGTCGGCGGCTTCACTACCATCTGCGACAATTACCATTCCAGCGTGGATGGAATAGCCCATGCCTACGCCACCACCATGGTGCAAACTCACCCAACTCGCGCCTCCGGCGGTATTAATCAATGCGTTTAATATTGGCCAATCTGCCACCGCGTCGCTGCCATCTAACATGGCTTCGGTTTCTCTGTTGGGGCTGGCTACTGAACCTGTGTCCAAATGATCTCTACCAATAACAATGGGGGCCTTTAACTTGCCTTCGCGAACCAAACGGTTAAACTCCAAGCCCGCCTTTTCCCTTTCGCCTTGGCCAATCCAACAAATTCGGGCAGGCAAGCCTTGAAAAGCGATTTTTTCTTGTGCCATTTTGATCCAGCGATGTAAAGACGCATTTTCTGGGAAAAGTCGTAGCAAGGCTTCGTCCGTTACACGGATATCCTCTGGGTCACCGCTTAAAGCTACCCAACGGAAGGGGCCTTTGCCTTCACAAAACAAAGGACGAATAAAGGCGGGTACAAACCCGGGAAAGCGGAATGCATCTTTCACTGCACGCTGGTCATGCGCTTGACCACGAAGATTATTACCATAATCAAATACTACCGACCCGCGCGATTGAAGGGTAAGCATCAATTGCACGTGATGAGCCATGGTATCTAAGGAGGCACTCACATACGCTTGTGGATTGGAGTCCCTTAACACATTGGCCTGCGCCACACTCATGCCTTCGGGAAAATAGCCCACCAAAGGATCATGGGCAGAGGTTTGGTCTGTAAGGGTATCCGGTGTGATATTGCGTGCAATGAGACGGGCCAATAAATCCACGGCATTGCAAGTAACCCCAATGGACCAAGCTTTCCCGGCGGCTTTCATTTCCAACGCACGATCAATGGCGGCATCAATATCCGCGAATTTTTCATCCAGATATCTTGTTTCAATACGTTTGTCCATGCGCCACTCTTCCATTTCGGCTGCAAGACACACACCCTCATTCATGGTAATGGCCAAAGGCTGTGCACCACCCATGCCGCCTAAGCCGGCCGTCACATTGAGGGTTCCTTTCAAAGTTCCGCCAAAATGTTGGCGGGCGCATTCTGCATATGTTTCAAATGTGCCTTGCACAATGCCTTGACTGCCGATATAAATCCAAGAGCCGGCCGTCATTTGGCCATACATCATCAGGCCCAGTTTATCTAGATGATCGAAATGCTCCCAATTGGCCCAATGGGGTACCAACATCGAATTGGAAATCAATACACGCGGTGCATCCGGATGAGAGCGTAAAATACCAACAGGTTTGCCCGATTGAATTAATAAGGTTTGGTCCTCCGTTAGCGATTTCAACGCTTCTACAATTTTTGCAAATGCCTCTGGGTTTCTGGCAGCTTTTCCACGTCCGCCGTATACAATCAGGTCTTCTGGGCGTTCCGCCACATCAGGATCCAAGTTATTGCAAAGCATACGTAAGACAGCTTCCTGCACCCAACCCTTGCAATGTAACGTAGTTCCGGTTGGCGTTTTTAAAGATGGGAGAGATAGCGTATTTTCCATGACCATTTATTTTTTTGGGGCTGCAGAAGTTTTGCCTCCTTTTCGAAATCCATAGGGACAATGCCGGCATCCATTCTGGCAACAATAACCTCTTTTCAAATGATATTGTTCCGTAAAAACGAGATAACCTTCCGGCGAAGTATAATAATCTCCAGGTGCCAAAGGCGGGCGGCTATCATAAAAATCATCCGGATGCATGCTCCAAAATTACAACCCTACACCATGGTTTTCCAAATTTGCCGAAGGTTTTTCGGATGTTTGTATCCAATGTTAACACATATTCTCTTTTGGACAGGTTTTTCCACCTTAGGAATACTGCCATGCCTAAGCGGTCAAAATCCCTTGGTACTTTGCGAAGGCAGCATGCAGCGCACGGTGAAAGACGGAAACATGGCCTCCGCTTGTACGTTGAATCAACTGCCACTTTCTCGAAACTTGTATGGATTAGGACCTGCAGATAGTCTTCAGGGAGAAATCACACTATTTGGAGGAAAAATCTATCACACCACCGTTTCTGCAAACCTCAGCGAGCCTGTACCCATGACCAAGCACCACACCATGGCCGCCTTTTTTGTGTATAGTGAGGTCGCCAGATGGCAGAAAAAAAGAACGGTGAGGTCTATTCGCTCTTTAAGTGCATTAGCCGATTCCATTGCACAATGGGCACCGTTCTATGGTCTAGACCCCTTGCAACCCATTCCCTTTCGGGTAAAAGGAAAAGTAAAAAAAATCCGATGGCATGTACTGAAAAAAACGCCCATTCAAGCGCCACATCATCCAGAAGTGCATAAGTCCAGCAAATTTTTCTTTGAACAAGCCAATAGGCATTTAGATTTCGTTGGTTTTTTTGCTGTAGACAAAGGGGGCATTTATACCCATCATGGTGCCCGCATTCACATGCATTTGGTGGACCGAAAAAAGGGAACAACCGGACATGTGGATGAGGCTTCATGGGAAAAAATGGAACTGTATTTTCCCGTCCCAATACAATGATGCGTAAAAAACGAATGTAAATGGTTCGCTTTTACACGTAACCATGGGAAGTTAACGGCCCTCCACTTGATGCCCGTTTACTTTCTTAATTTTGACCTCCAAGTATTCTCCCATGGCTTTCCCAGAACTCCCCCTCACCTATTCTTACCTTAGCTTACCACAAGCCTTTTATCATAAACAATCACCAGAGGCGTCCTTTTCACCGGACCTTGTGGTTTGGAACCAAGCCTTATGTGACCAAATAAATTTGCCCTTACGTCATTGGTCCAAAGAACAACGTACACAGTTTTTGGGTGGTCAGATTTTACCCCAAGGCGTTCATCCATTTGCTCAGGCTTACGCAGGCCACCAGTTCGGACACTTTGCCATGTTAGGTGATGGGCGCGCCCTCATGTTGGGAGAATGGAAAACACCTGAGGGAACTTTGTTGGATTTGCAGTGGAAAGGTTCCGGAAAAACACCATTTAGTCGCCGAGGCGATGGCAAAGCCACTTTAGCTCCCATGCTGCGGGAGTATTTAATCAGTGAGGCCATGTATGCTTTGGGAATTCCTACCACCCGAAGTTTGGCCGTATTAACCACAGGGGAAAAGATTCAACGAGAAACGGAACTTCCCGGCGCCATGCTGGTCCGCGCAGCCAAGACCCATATTCGCTTTGGAACGTTTGAATGGGCAAGGAACCTAAGGCCAGAAGAAGATTTGCCCGTCCTTTTTCACTACACCGCTCAGCGCCTTTGTCCCGAAGCACTATCCACAGAAAACCCTGCCCTTTACTTTTTTGAAAAGCTCATGGACCAACACTTGGATTTGGTGGCGCAATGGATGCGGGTCGGCTTCATTCATGGCGTCATGAATACCGACAACATGAGCCTTGCGGGAGAAACCATAGATTATGGGCCTTGTGCCTTCATGAACCGCTACCATCCACAAACGGTGTATAGTTACATTGACGAGGATGGCCGGTATGCTTTCGGACAGCAGCCCCACGTGCTACGCTGGAACTTTGGCGTTTTAGCAGGAGCTATGCTGCCTTTGTTTCATAAAAATCACGCCATATCCAGAGATTTAGTCATTCAGGTTTTAGAAACTTTTTCGGCGAAATGGAAAAATAGATGGATAAAAATGATGGAAGCAAAATTGGGATTACGAGAGGGCATGCGTGAAAATGAAACACTCATTGAGGATGTATTGAAATGGATGGAAAAAACGGGAGCTGATTATACCGAAACCTTTCACCAATTGAGCGAAGATAAGGTGCCACAATGGGTGCCTGAGCATTGGGAGCTCAAATGGTGTGAGGTTCGCCTCCCGGATGCCTTGGAGCGCATGAAAAAGGTAAATCCAATCCACATTCCAAGAAATCATTGGGTAGAAGAGGCATTGGATGAAGCAACTGCCGGCCGATGGGAAAAATGGCAAGAGCTATTGGATTTGGTCACACATCCTTATGACCGCAGTAAAAGTCCAAGAGGAAACATTTGGCCGGAGCATGATTGGCAACAAGGATTTCATACTTTTTGTGGTACTTGATGACATGAAATCCCCCATGAGCCCACCGATTTTCGGAGGCACATGGAAAAAAAACTTATTTTAGCCCGTAATCTGAGGTAAAATTATGGCACAAAGCAGTGAACGCTGGGGAACACGGGTAGGATTGATATTGGCCATGGCAGGAAATGCTGTGGGCTTAGGTAATTTTTTGAGGTTTCCTGTGCAAGCAGTACAAAATGGCGGAGGAGCCTTTGTCATTCCTTATTTAATTTGTTTTGTGCTCATGGGGATTCCCCTACTTTGGATGGAATGGGGCATGGGACGCGCAGGCGGAAGACTCGGGAACCATTCCACGCCCTTTATTTTCGATACCATGGGAAAAGCCCGGTTTTGGAAATATTTTGGCGTATTTGGCATTTTCACCAACATTGCTGTGGCCTCCTATTATTGCTACATCGAGTCGTGGACCATGTCTTATATGTACCATGCCATCATAGGGACTTTTGATGGACAATCGATGGCAGAAGTGTCAAGTTTTTTTGCCAAATATTTAGATGTAAACCACAGTACATCAGGGATTCCCTATGAGGCGGTGGTTTTTTACATTGGATGTTTATTATTGAACACCTACATCCTGAGTAAAGGATTATCGGGGGTTGAAAAAGTCGCCAAAATTGGGGTGCCGGCCCTCATCTTATTCGGTGCCTTTTTGGCCATCAAAAGTTTGACTTTGGGAACCAGCGCAGCTACACCCGCCTTTCCAGATGCCAATGCTTGGGATGGTATTAATTTTCTTTGGACCCCTCAATTCGACTCCTTATCCAATCCAAAAGTTTGGCTTGCGGCGGCTGGACAAATCTTTTTCACCCTTTCGCTGGGCATGGGTACTATCCACTGCTATGCCAGCTATGTGCGTTCAAAAGAAGACATCGCCTTAAATGCCACCACAGCAGGTTTTGCGAATGAATTTGTAGAAGTGGTTTTAGGAAGTCTTATTGTGGTGCCGATTGCTGCTGGTTATCTCGGTATCGATTGGGTCATTGACAATGCAGGATTTGGAATGGCTTTTCAAACCATGCCCTATTTGTTTGAACAATGGGGTACTGTTTTATCCGCAGTGGCAGGATTAGCTTGGTTTGGATTATTGTTTTTTGCTGGCATTACTTCGTCGCTGGCCATGGGTACGCCTTGGATGGGATTTGCGAAAGATGAATTTGGCTTACCGCATAAAACAGCCGCTTGGACCTTTGGACTTATCGTGCTCATATTTGGATTGCCCACCGTGCTTGGATATGTAGTCGCCTACGAAGAAGGCCAAATTTCTTTTCTCGCCCAACCCATCTTTGATGAATATGATTATTGGGCAGGAACAGTTAGTCTTGTAGTTTTTGCTTTAGCTGAAGCGATTTTATTTTCGTGGGTTTTTGGGATTCATAATGGGTGGAAAGAAATCAATACTGGCGCAGATATCAAGATTCCAAGTATTTTCAAATGGATCATGAAGTATGTAACGCCATTGATGCTATTGATTGTTTTTTTAGGCGCACTCATCACGCCTCCTACGCTTAAGGAATTACGCATTCATGCCAATGTTTCGGGCAACGATTCCATTGAAAATCGCTTGACAGCCAATGGATTCGGACAAATCCAACGAACAGAAAATGGACTTCGGGCAGAAATGACCAAAGATGCCTATGCGATTCAGTTTGGCTCCATCAAAACCTTCAAAACATTCATGGCATCGCAGGGATTTTCCACCAATGATTACGCATTGAGCGACTTTCAAGACTGGGGAAAAGAATTCAGCCAATTATTCCGTGGAGAGGGATGGACATTAGATGGTGAATCACTTATTCACAAGCTCAGAAATAAAAGCCTAAATGACAAAATTACTAGGATTAAAAAAGAAGCAGAAGCACCAGGATTGAACGAAACAGCGCGTATGAAACTGGAAAAACAAATCCTGCTTTTGGAGGAACAGCGCATGCTAACCAACATTGGCCGTACCTTATTGCTCATTTTATTTCTTGGATTGAGCTTTTTAGTTTACCTAGCTTATCGGAAAAGACTTCGTTCCTCAAATCGACTTGCATGAATACCTCGGCATTAATTACCATGCTTTGCACACATTCTATTGTGGCAGGGTGCACCATTTACTTTTTCATGAAGGTATTGAAGAAAGGACCTTCGGATACGACAGACCAAGAAAAAAATGATTGACCATGAAAATCATTTGTGTAGGCAGAAATTACGCCCTTCATGCTAAGGAATTAGGTAATGCCATCCCTAAGGATCCGGTGATTTTTCTTAAGCCCGATTCAGCCGTTTTACAAAACAGACACCCATTTGTTATTCCGCCATTTTCGCAGGATGTGCACCATGAATTGGAGGTGGTTGTAAGAATTTCAAGATTAGGGCGACACATAGACCCATCCTTTTCACATCGGTATTATGATGCCCTGTCGGTGGGCATTGATTTTACCGCTCGTGACCTGCAAGAAAAACTGAAAAAAGAAGGGTTACCTTGGGAAAAAAGTAAAGGATTTGATGGAAGCGCTGTAATAGGAACATGGATTTCCAAATCCGAATTTCCTTCAGTAAATAATTTGTCATTTCATCTTTTGAAAAACCAAGCCAAAGTCCAAGAAGGTTCAACCCGTGACATGTTGTTTGGAATCGATGAATTGGTGGCCTACGTGAGTACGTTTTTCACGTTAAAGAAAGGTGATGTCATTTTTACAGGTACCCCAGCAGGTGTAGCTAAGGTAGAAAGTGGAGATATACTTGAAGGTTTTTTGGAAAACCAGCTTTGCTTCAAATGTAAAGTGAAGTAAACTTTTGCATAAAAAAATACTATTGTCAACATAAAATATGAAGGTAAACCATTAAAAAATGGTTAACTTTGATTTATGCAGTCGTATAGTTTTGCCACCCAAACCGAAACCATACACATCCGAAACATGCTGTGCGAAAGCTGCATTTGGCATGTCCAACACTTACTACAAAAATCTGGCTATGTAGAAGTTATACATATAGAACTAGGAAAAGCCACCCTACGTTTCGACCCCCATCTTTTCAATGCAAAAAGTCTTGGTCAAATTTTAGAAAAAGAAGGCTATAGTTTAGTCAAAGAACAAAAGGAGCAATTGGTAGAAAAAATCAAAGCCCTCGCGGTAAAATTAGTCTTTCATCCAAATGAAGAAATTAGGAAAATTACGCCTTCAGGCTATTTTACTTCAGAAACAGGAAATGCATATACCTATTTAAGCCGACTTTTTTCCGAAAAAACCGGAACAACCATCGAAAAATATATCATCTTACTCAGAATAGAGAGGGTTAAAGAATTATTAGCGGATGACAATTATACCCTGTCAGAAGTTGCCTGGGAGGCTGGTTATTCGTCTGTACAATACATGAGTAATCAGTTCCGTCAGGTTACAGGAGAAACGGTGGGGCAATATCGAAAAAAGGCATCTGGAAGAATTCCACTTAATACTATATTGAAGCAAAAGCAACCATAATGTTATTACCCAAAATTTCGGGCAATTGAAATGCTAATTTTAAACTCGAGTTTTTAAGCTATAATATTAGACCTGAACTGGCCTCAAGATGGTTACTTAGGAAAAGTTTATACTTTACATTGCAGAATTAAGGTGCCAAGACAAATAATGTATGAATCTACGACATGGAAGTTAATCACATGGCAAAACATATAAAAATATTAGGTCAATATCTATCTTGATAAATCAAGTTGGGTGGGCAAGATTAAACCCATAGGATTTCAATACCACAAGCCTAATCAAAGTGTTTTTTTTACATTTTTTTGATAGATACCGTGGTGAAGTATTCTTTTTTAAAACTGAAGTTTGAATCATTTTACCTTAAAATTCGCTCACAATCTTCTTTGCGGCTTAGATTACCTCATTTCAATGGGTAGAACCATATGAAAAAACAGTACGAACTACCACAAATAGTTTTCATCTTTAATTCTACTTACATTCAAAAAACTTCAGACAGTCATATTGTTAAATGAATTGTTTTTCACTATATTTACAACATGCACAAGGTAGATATCAAGGTCATTGTCCTGTGGTTTTTATTCTGCTTTTTGCCGGGTCTATCTCTGCATAGTCAACTCAATTGTGGGGGAAATGTCCCCTCGTTCAACGTAAACTTAACCGGCCAACCTAATGGCGTATGGACCTCCCCAAATGTAGTTCGGGTTGGAAGTTGCTGTGGGGATAACACGTGTGTTGGCTTTACGATTACCCTTGATCCAAATTCATCCGGAGTTTCATTTTCCATGATTAGCGGGGCTATTCCTGGTGGTGCATTATCCTATCAAATTAATTGTGGTGGTGCAAACACGGTGGGAGGTCCTGTCTGTTTATCTGGTGTTGGTCCACACTATCTCACCTTTTGTAAGTCAGGAAACAATGCCAATGAATACCAAATTGTATCCATTTCAAAGCCCGTAATACCCCCAACTTTAACAACCAATATAGGTTGTTCAAAATCTTTTACGGTTCAGGGTGTGGCGCCTTCAAGCATTACATGGAATTCTATTTTCCCGGGATCTAGTGGTCAATACAATGCGAATTTAAGTTGCGGAAGCAGTTGCAGCACCCTCGTTTATTCGCCACCTAGCAATCCGCCCCCATTTATTGATTATGTTGTTTGTGGGACACCTAGTTCATCGTGCGCCGGTTCAAACTTCTGTGATACCATTCGGGTTTTTACGAATCCTGTTTTATCAGGTTCATTTCCTCAAGATACCGTGAGTGTTTGTGGAACCAATGGAACGACTTCATTGACTCCTCAAATTTCTGGAGGTAGTCCTCCCTATCAATATCTTTGGAGCACTGGAGCACAGACTGCTTCGCTATTGGCAGGGCCCGGTCAATATCAAGTAAGGGTAACCGACCAAACAGGATGCGATACGTTATGGTTACCAATAGTGGTGGTGGCTGAAACGCAGCCCCAAGCGACCGTTGCGCCAAACCTCAATGTTTGCATTCAACAAACCAGTGTGCCCCTCCAAGGACAATCCAACACCGGCCAAGGATTTTGGACAGGTGGCAATGGTTTTTTTACAACCAATGGCCTTCAAGCCACGTATCAACCTTCCTCATCTGAACTGGCTGCCGGTGGCGTTCAACTTGGTTTTGTAGCCACAGGGAATATTTGTCCGAATGATACTGCTTTTAGCCAAATTCAGTTTTTACTATTCAATGCGCAACCTACGATTCAAGCCACGCCTGTTAGTTGCTTTGGCGGGCAAAATGGAACATTGAACCTTCAAATAAACCCAGGCACCTCACCCCCCTATTCTTTTCAATGGACGCATGGACCCGGAGGAACTTTTTTACAAGGCCTGGCAGCAGGAACCTACGTCGCAGTAATCACCGATGGTTTAGGTTGCACTGATAGTGTGGTTGGCATCGTAACGTCTCCCTCAGCCATTAATGTGGTTTCAAACTTAACACCAGTATCATGTCCTGGAAATCAAGATGGTACTGCACAACTTCAAGTCTCAGGAGGAACGCCACCTTATAGCGTTTTATGGGGTAATGGCAGTACACAGTGGATGCAATCGAACCTGGGTGGCGGTATTTTAAGTTATGTCATCACCGACGCAAATCAATGTCAGGTCAATGGCTCCGTTAACATTCTAGAATCCCCTCTTAATCTCTCCGTATCACTTTCTGTGCAAAATGTGAATTGTTTTGGTGCACAAACCGGTAGCATTAGTTCCGTCGTATCCGGTGGTACGGCCCCCTATGCCTATTTATGGAGCAATGGAAGCTCTATAAGCCAAATTCAAAATGTTTCCGCCGGCTTTTATTCTGTTACTGTTACCGATGCCAATGGATGCGCCATTTCCAATGGTACCAATATTTCACAGCCTGCCAACGGCATTAACCTTTCCTCGGTGGTCACACCCGTCGCTTGTTTTGGAAACAGCACCGGCGCCATTGATTTGACCGTCACCGGAGGAACACCCTTTACCAACGGCGCACCTTACACCTACCTTTGGAGTAATGGCGCAACCACCGAAGATTTGAATAATGTAGCCGCCGGCACTTATTCCGTCACCGTGAGTGATAACAGCGGATGTACTGCGAATTTGAACGCCACCATCAATCAACCCGCTGCGGCGCTTACCCTTTCTTCCCAAAATACCAACGTGGCTTGTTTTGGAAATGCGAGTGGGGCCATTGATCTTACCGTAAGCGGAGGAACCAGTTTTACCAATGGTGCACCTTATACGTATGTGTGGAATAATGGGGCCACAACGGAAGACTTGAGTAACCTCGCTCCCGGACTTTATTCAGTCACCGTGACCGATACCAATGGCTGTTTCGCCAACCTTAATGCCAATATTAATCAACCCGCGGCACCCATTTCACTTACTTCTTTGAACACCGATGTAGCTTGTTTTGGGAACAGCACAGGCGCCATTGACCTTACGGCAAGCGGAGGAACCCCATTTGCCAATGGTGCACCTTATACCTTTGTTTGGAGTAACGGGGCAGTCACAGAAGATTTAAATAATATCTCAGCCGGAAGTTACAATGTGGTCGTCACCGATGCCAATGGATGCGCCGACAGTTTGCAAGTCAGCATTTCGCAGCCCGCCAACGGACTTACCCTTTCTTCACAAATCACCGATGTAGCTTGTTTCGGAAACAGCACCGGCGCCATTGATTTGACCGTAACAGGAGGCACGCCCTTTACCAATGGTGCACCCTACAATTACCTTTGGAGTAATGGCGTAACCACCGAAGATTTGAACAATGTTCCTGCCGGACCTTATTCCGTCACCGTAACCGATGCCAACAATTGTTCTGCCAATCTAAACATCACCGTGACACAACCCGCGGCGGCGCTTACCCTTTCTTCTCAAAACACCAATGTGGCTTGTTTTGGAAACAGCACCGGAGCCATTGACCTTACCGTAACCGGAGGAACCATTTTTACCAATGGCGCACCTTACATTTACTTGTGGAATAATGGGGCCACCACGGAAGACCTGAGTAACCTCGCTCCCGGACTTTACACTGTCACCGTGACCGATACCAATGGCTGTTCCGCCAACCTTAATGCCAATATTAATCAGCCAGCGGCACCCATTTCACTTACTTCTTTGAACACTGATGTAGCTTGTTTTGGAAACAGCACTGGAGCCATTGACCTTTCAGCAAGCGGAGGAACACCGTTCGCCAATGGGGCGCCTTATGTCTATGTTTGGAATATTGGT
>CAZRHR010000053.1:0-19890 GCA_964599915.1 uncultured Candidatus Competibacteraceae bacterium
GACGTTATATCGCAGGGATTTTAAAGTTTCGAACTGGGCTATTTTTTCTAGCCCTTGGATGCCTTCTTTTACCACCAAATTTTCTTGACGCGCAACATTTCTTTCCCTGTCTTTTCCAAAAATCCTTGGTCCAACAGTTGCCGTAATGCTTGGTAGTTTTGTGCTTGCAACCTTGGGAAAACTTGGCAAATATCATGCAAAGTATATGCTTCCCCCACAGCCAATTGAGCCGTGTCTTGCTTACACCCATCACACTTCCCACAAGGCTGCTCAGGTGTTTCTCCAAAATACATCAACAATTTATTGGTCCGACAAGAATCGCTGGTACCCGCATAATCCAACATCGCTGCACTTTTTTTAAGTGCAATGGCCTTTCGTTGATGGTAAAAAGTGTCAGAAAGTAGAATGCTCTTCGGATCTTGCCGTTCATGTAATAAAACCAGCGTAAACCCTTCAGCGTTGCCAGGTGCATATTTCCAAAGGTTTTTTTCATGCAGTTCGGTGAGCAGTTGTCTGACTTCCTTTTCAGTTCGACCAAGTCTTTTTCCTATAAGATCTTCTCGAATTTTTACAGGCTTTTCAAAAAGGCCGCCATACATCCTTGGGATCAATTCTCTTAACTCCTCTTCATGGGAGGACAGAGCGGCTTGTCGATAGGCATTTGGGCTTACATGGACAAAAAGTGTGCTTGATACAAACGCCCCATCTTGCATTTGCCAGTATCCTTCCTTCTCTAAAATTTGTAGGGTGGCCACCCAACTGGCCGCGGGAATTCCGGTTTGTTGCATCATTGTGCTCAGAGGTAGCGGTATGCGTTGGCCTTGTCCATATCCTTGACTAATGCCAGCATGGTTAAAAATGGCCTCATAGACCTTTTGGACCTCATCTAAGGTGGGAAAGGAAGACAATATTCTTTCTTTGAAAGGCCTCACCTCACTTTCATGGGTGATGAGCAGGGCATGGGCTTGTTTCTGGTCTCTTCCTCCGCGCCCGGCTTCTTGAAAATAGGCTTCTGGTGTATCGGGTAAATCCACATGTAACACTAAACGAACATCAGGCTTGTCAATGCCCATGCCGAATGCATTTGTTGCTACCATGACCCGTACTTTATTCTGAATCCATGCCTCTTGTCTTTCTTGTCGCTGAGCCGCTGGCAGACCCGCATGGTAAAAAGTGGCTGAAATCCCTTCGGCATTGAGCCAATCTGCCCAAGCTTTAGTTTGTCCTCTACTTCGGGCATATAGAATGGCCGAACCGGGGTATTTTTCTAAATACCTAAGGCAGGTTGCTTTTTTTTGTTGAGAATGAATGACCCGATAAGAGAGATTAGGGCGGGCAAAAGATTGTTTGAAAACATTCGGTTGCTTAAAGGCTAACTTTTCCTGAATATCTGAAACGACTTCTGGTGTTGCCGTGGCCGTTAAAGCCAGTATTGGAATGGTCGGTAGCCACGGTCTCAATTCTGCAATACGCAGGTAAGAGGGTCGGAAATCATACCCCCATTGTGAAATGCAATGGGCCTCGTCCACCGCCAATAGATTGATGGGGAAATGGCTTAAAATTTCTTGGAAGGAGGGTTGACTCAATCTTTCCGGAGAGAGGTATAAAAATTTTATTTTTTGGTGTTTGGCTTGGTTTAGAATGGTTTCCATGTCCCTGTAATGCAGGTCGGAAGTTAAGGCAGCGGCTGCGATACCACGTTTTTTTAATTGTTGCACTTGGTCTTTCATCAAGGCAATTAGGGGCGAAATGACTAAGCCAAGCCCCGGTTTAGCCAAAACCGGAATTTGAAAACAAATGCTTTTTCCACCGCCCGTGGGTAAAAGGGCAAGGGTATCTTCCCCTTTTAGAACGGCTTCTATGATAGGACGTTGGTTCGGACGGAAGTCTGGGTATCCCCAATGGGTCAGGAGCAGCTGGTTTAGTTGATCCAAAGTCAGCGAATTTGTTCTAAAATAAAATCGATGCGCTGGGGAATAGGTACTTTAGGTAAAATTTCAACCCTGTAATTGAGCAGTGTATACACTTTTACCAATGCTTCATGGATACGTTCTGCATGCTCAAAAGTTTCCCATCTTTCTTCGTCGCCATGAAAAATTTCTTTCCATGGTGGGGTAATGAATACGATGGGTGCATAATCAAACTGCTGCAACCACCTAAGGTCCTGTTCACTTACGTCTACCCCTTCTGCTAGTAAATAGGCAAAAGAATCAGGAACGCCGCGGTCTAAAAACACCGGAGCCGGTAGGTTTTGTGAGGTTTCATATTGTTGAATACGACCATCTAAAACCGCCTGATGAAAGGCTTCATGGTTTACCCAAGGCAGTGCATCACCCCCATGTGCCTTTTCCTGGATAAGAATTTCCCGCGAAATTTCTGGTAAAACCTCAAATCCTAAGGCCTGAAAAGCATCAATTAAAGATGTTTTGCCTGTACCAGGTGCGCCTGTGATAATATGGCCTTTGGTTTTCATAAGTCGATACAAGGTTGAAAAATAAGTTTCCTGCTGGATAATTCCAAGGCTACCAACTGCCCCATACCCGGTTTGCCCGCATAGACCGCACCATTGTCAATATCAATAAATCCGAATTGTTCCGGTGGTGCATCTGCTGTGAGCCGGATAAGTTCCTCATGTACAGGAACGTGTCCATGTACAATAATTTTACCTCCAGTGGCATCAAGATTCGGGGAAAACTCCCGAATCCACATCATGGCATGGGTATCTGATAAAAAATCAGGTTCTTCAAAATTGAATCCAGCATGCACCAAATAGGCATGTGCATGATGGCGGTAAAAGATGCTGTTTTCGGCCAAGTCGCGCCACCATGTGGGAAGTTCTTCAGGAAACTGAACACCATATTCTTCCAGAAAGGCTTCCCCTCCCCATTGCATCCATAATTTTGTAGCTTGGCGCTGAACTACTGTTTTTCCGAACCAAGTCTTTTTATCTTTCAAATGTGCTTCTTGGCAGGCATCTAAAAACCCTTGTTCGTGGTTTCCACGCAAGATGGTCAATTGGATTCCATTTTCCTGTAGTGAAGAAATGGTATCCATGACCATTTGATGTCCTTGGCCACGATCTATCACATCGCCTAGGAATATGACTTCATCTCCTTGGCTTAATGCCATGCGTTGAACCAATTTATCCAACGTTTTTCCACAACCATGCACATCTCCAATGGCCCAACTTTGCATAAGCTTAGGCTTTTCCTTGGGACGCTACCGCCTCCATACGTGCAGCGAGGGTGGCTTCATCAATAAGGTATCTGTCTTGGATGACTTTGAATTGCTCATCCAATTCGAACAAGTAGGGAATACCAGTTGGGATGTTCACCTTTAAAATTTCCTCGGCCGTAAGTCCCTTTAATTCTTTTACTACACCACGAAGGCTATTGCCGTGGGCTGTAATTAAAATGGTACCATGTTCGCTGGCTTTGGGTAAGATTTGGTTTTTCCAAAGTGGCAAAAGGCGCTGAATGGTATCCTGTAAAGATTCTGTATCTGGGAGAAGCTGGGTTGGAATGCCACTGTACATGGATTGGTTGCCGGGGAACCTTGGATCTGTGGGGTCTAAGGCAGGAGGAGCTACATCGAACGCACGGCGCCATAAAAGCACTTGTTCTTCTCCATATTTGGCTGCCGTTTCGGACTTGTTTAAACCCTGAAGATTGCCATAATGCTTTTCATTTAAACGCCAATCTTTTTCAACCGGAATATGCATAAGGTCCATTTCTTCCAAAGCCAGCCAGCAGGTTTTTATGGCTCTTTTCAAAAAAGAAGTGAAAGCATAACTTGGTTTCAAACCCGCTTCCAGCATAAGTTTTCCTGCCTCTTTGGCTTCCATAATACCCAAGTCCGACAAAGGGACATTCTCCCAACCGGTAAACCGATTTTCCTTATTCCATTGGCTTTGGCCGTGTCTTAGCAGTATTATTTTTAATTTACCCATTAGGTTTTATTTAAATGATTTTAGATATTTGCGAAGAATCTTGCCTTGCAAATGTCTGTATTTCCTTTCAAGATTCATCCAAGTTTAAGAAAAACTACACATGAGAAAATTCTTACTAGCCTCCCTTTTTACTGCAATATCTGCGATGGGAACTAGCGCAAGCGCGCAACACCTACTCGGTGGAAACGTAGGTTTTGGACCCGCCTTAGTAGAAGGTTATTCCGGCTATTTAGTAACCACAGTAGAATACAACGTGCATTTTTGGCAGCGGCTCGGTATTGGTGCCAAAGTGGGTCACGTTTTTGGCTTTGAACCTGGTAAAATGGGTCCTGTAGGAAGGTTTCACGAAGATTTAAATAGCCTTACCGTATCCTTTCATGCCGAATACCAGCAGCCTCTAGGCAATATTATGCCTTATGTAGGTTGTGATGTTGGCGGTGCCTTTTTTGAGAGAGAGGGGTTGTTCCTTATGCCGACCATCGGTACACGCGCCTTCCTTAAAGAACACTTGGTTATGGATTTTAGTGTGAGAAATCCATTGTTCTTCAGAGGTCTTGAAAATGGCGCCATCACGTTCAATGTAGGCTTCCACTATTTTTTAGGAGATAGAGACTAATTTTCTTACGAATTATTTATGGAAACCAGTCAATTATGGCTGGTTTTTTTATGATTATCAGAGGCTTAAAAGAAAACTATGCTAGGCTGAACAAATCTGATTTTTCAGAAATTGCAATAAATGTGTTCGTTTCGGGTTTGCGGTGTACAGAAAAACCGTATGTTTATACACTTTTTAACAATTATCACGTTGCACAATGAGTCAACATCCGCTTGATTTTATCGTTACGCGTACCCCTGCTATGGGAAATAAGTACGCCAAGGGAAAGCGCCCTGCTTTCTCTGAATTTGTAGAAGATTATATTGCCGGTCGAGTCGACCTCCAAGGCGATTTCGCTACTTTCATGGAACTTCGGAATGATTATTTCGATTTTCGCTTGACCGCTCGCCATGTGAAGTTCTTCTTCAGCCGTATGATTCCTGAGGTTTTAATTCACTCTAAAAGCCAAGATGAAAGAATTGTACGGGAACACTATGACCGTGGAAACGACTTCTTTTCTTCTTTCCTAGGGCCTCGAATGATTTATACTTCCGGCTTTTGGTCAGACCCAAACATCGAAACGTTAGAGCAAGCGCAGGATCGTAAAATGACCAAAGTTTGCGATAAACTCCACATGAAGCCTGGTGATCGTCACCTTGACATCGGTTGTGGTTGGGGAACCCTTGTAGCCTATGCTTCTAAGTATTATGGCACAGATTCTACAGGTATCACCCTTGCACAAGACGGAACAGACCATGGCAACAAACAAATTGCTGCCCATGGCGTATCTCACCGTGCACGTATCCAGCGCATGGATTACAGAGACATGATTACCCCAGGGAAAAATAATTTGAAATTCAATCAAATTACCTGCTTGGAAATGGGTGAGCACGTTGGTCTACGTAAATTCAGCCGCTTCATCAAGAACATCTATGATAAACTTGAAGATGACGGGTTGTTTTACATTCAACAGGCTGGACTTCGCGCTAACCCGGGGCTTTTTGCCAAAGGTCCACACTGGGAAGATTTGTCATGGGGATTGTTTATGAACCAATACATTTTCTCCGGTGCAGATGCCTCTACGCCTTTGGCTTGGCTTGTACAACGTCTTCAGGAAAACAACTTTGAGGTACAATCTGTAGAAAATCTCGGAATTCACTATTCACATACTTTGCATCGCTGGTACCTGAATTGGGAAGCCAACAAAGACTATGTATTGAAAACTTATGGTGAATGGTGGTATCGCTTATGGCAGGTGTTCCTTTACTGGTCAGTTATTGTGGCTCGTCAAGGTTCTTCTACCTGTTGGGCGATTACCGCGCACAAAAACCTTAATTCTGTAGACCGTAACCGGTATATCGGAAGAACTAACCTAGGTGAGCGTATGGACTTTGCCCATGTGCGTCCCTTCAATGTGGAGGTTCCTGCGATTTAATCCGGATAATTAGGATATAAAGTCCTGCTTCCTGCACGGGAGCAGGACTTTTTTTTATTTTTGTATTGCTATGTCACAGCCAAATACCTATCCGGTGGAAATTTCCCTGGTCATTCCGCTCTACAACGAGGAAGAATCCTTACCCGAATTAACGGAATGGATCCATAAGGTGTGCACAAAGCATGGATATACCTACGAAATTATTTTGATTGATGATGGCTCAACAGACTCCTCTTGGGACATCATTCGTCTACTCTCCCAAAATAATCCTGCCATTCGTGGTATTTCCTTTCGGCGCAATTATGGTAAATCGGGCGCATTAAACGTTGGGTTTGAAGCCGCCAAAGGTCGTGTGGTCATTACCATGGACGCCGATTTACAAGATTCCCCGGATGAAATCCCCGGATTGTATCAACTCATTGCCGAAGATGGATTTGACCTTATCTCCGGCTGGAAACAGAAACGCTACGACCCTATTTCTAAGACCCTTCCTACCAAATTGTTTAATTACGCGACACGTAAAATGTCCGGCATCTCGCTGCATGATTTCAACTGTGGTCTGAAAGCGTATCGCCATGAGGTAGTAAAAAATATTGAGGTCTATGGCGAAATGCATCGCTATATTCCAGTGCTGGCCAAATGGTCTGGTTTTAAAAAAATAGGTGAAAAAGTAGTTCAGCACCAGGCAAGAAAATATGGTTCCTCCAAGTTTGGATTGGAACGTTTTGTCAATGGTTTTTTAGATTTACTTTCCATCACTTTTGTGACTAGATTTTCCAAAAAACCCATGCACTTTTTTGGAGCCATGGGGGCTTTGGTTTTCTTTGGCGGATTTCTTTCCGCCCTTTGGCTTGGTATTCATAAATTGTACATGGTTTGGGGACTTGGACAAGAAGCTGAACGCGTCACCTCAAGCCCATTCTTCTATTTAGCCCTGGTGGCCATGATTTTAGGGACCCAACTTTTTTTGGCCGGTTTTATTGCTGAATTGGTCGCACGAAATGCGCCGGACCGGAATGTCTATAAAATCAAAGAAACCCTTGGAGAACCTCACTAACCTTACCGTTTATTTGCATGGTGCCTTGGGCGCTGCTTCCGATTGGACGCGCAAAGTGTCTTTGGTTCCGAATGTCTCGCTTGCATTAGATTTTGCAGGTCATGGGCACGCTCCTTTCACCTGTGCCGACTTTTACCCGGATTCCCTGATGGAGGAACTCCGTGGCCGACTTTTGCAACAATATCCCGGAAGAAAACTCAACTTGATAGGCTATAGTTTCGGCGGATACGTAGCTGCGCGCTGGGCTTTTCACTATCCTGGCGAAGTACAGGCCGTGACGGCCCTGGCCACCCGGTGGATTTGGACCCCTGAATTTGCAAAGGAAGAAGCTGCCAAACTTCAACCTGAACTTTTACTTGAAAAGGCGCCCGCACTAGTTGAGCAGTTAAAACAACAACATGGTGCCATGGCCTGGCGTGCCCTTTGTTCACGTACTGCTGATATGATGCATTATCTTGGCGAAAAGGCCTCCGGATTAGAGACATGGTTTCCTGAACTTTCTGTGCCGCTTGCCCTTGTTACAGGAGATAGAGACCGCATGGCCACAGCAGAACAAACCTTGTCGGCCTTTCGCTTGCTTAAACATCCAGAGGCAACCCTTCAAGTTTTACCTAAAGTAAAACATCCGCTAGCCACCTATCCGGACCATCTCTTTTAACGCATTCAAAACACATCTTCTTATTTTCCGCCCTTCTGGGTCCGGCTGGTTCGCCCTTTCTGTGTAGATAAATTCCCAACTGCCAGCATTTTTTCTAAGCGGAAGTAAGCCGCAGGAGTCCATACCCACCAGAGAGGTCGCTAGCCCCTCCGGAATAATCCAAATTTCTTTATAATCGACAGGTAGGGCCGCTTGGTTCGGGCTTGGTTCCCAAGGCCATGACATGCCATCCATGGGTGGATAAACACCGGGCTTTACGGGAGGTGGCCAAAGCCAAGGATCTGCAAAAGGAATCCAATTTTTCCAAATCCCCTCACCTTGGACTTCCAACATCCATCTGTGCTCTTTTTCCTCTTTGCATTGAATCCGAAGAATGGCCTCGGCGGTCTCTGTGCGGCGTGGTAGCTGTATCCATTTAAATTGAGCCATGGTTTCTCGTTGGTGATATTCCGGCCAGGATAAACTTCGAGGTACCAACAATGCCCATGCACCTTCCAAATAGTACGGAATATCATTGACCGGGCGATTTAGGTTTTTCCATCTCGGCCAAAACAACACGCTGTCTTTTTCATCGCAAACCCACAGGGCTGATATGGAAAAAATCTCTTGGCCGCCGGAGAATGGTTTGGACGCCATCCAACATGGACGCGTAAACAACAGGTAGTGAGCTCCAGGAATGCGATACACTAGGTCCTCGGTTATTTTAAGCACATCCTTTTCCCGGAGGGTATCTTTTCTCAAATAATATTTGGCTTGATCTATGGATATGGCTGTTTTCTCCAAACTATCCGGCTTGTAATGTAATTGCTGCAGAAAAAAGTGAGCTCCCCTAAGTTTTTGAATCAAGGGGGTATCTGGCGATAAAAATCCATGTCTTTTTCCTACTTCATTTAATTTGGCATGGTAGGCATCTGTCGGTGTGGCATAAAGTAAAGGCGCCGGTTGGGGTCTTGCCCGCAGGGCTTCTCCAAAAGTGGAAAACCATGTTGCATGCCCATCGTCCCATTGTACACCAGCGATTTTTTCTATTTGGGTGAGTGGGAAAAGCCCCGGATGGGGAGGCAAATTTTCCCAAATATAATGCTGTCCTCCTTCCAATTCAAAACTTTCATCCGGTGTGGAAAGTGTACCTATTCGTGCCAGCAGATGTGCGGGTGCTTCCACCACTACTTCGGCTTTTAGGCATGGCCAGGGAAACAAAAGCAACCAGCGGGGATGCGGGGTCATAGGGTGCTGAAAAACGATTTCCACCTCCATGGGCGCTTCCAACTCACGAATGGCCACGAAATGCTGGTAGCCTATAGATTGACCCAATGTTTGTTTTTTCTCTAAAAACATGAGTGGGGTAGGCGTGAGGGGAGTAATGTTTCTTCCTGCCAAAAGACTCAATCCACCACCAGAAAAAACAGGAGGAAGAAAATCCGGGGTGAGGTGGTTGAAAAATAGTGGGTCTGGATTATAAGGAAAAAGAAAGGCGTTGCCCTTTATGACGCCTTCTTGGTTTTGGAATTTGATGCGTAAGTAGCCTTGTATTTGACCTTGAAGTGGTTTTAGGGTAAATGCGGCTTCAACGATGACCAGCGGTTCATGGTCTAAATGTCCGGGAACAGGGATATTGGGCGCAGTGTAGCCTGTCCAGTTCCATTTATTTTGCCTGTGTGGGCTCTGGCTTGGTAGGTTGGGTAAACCAAAAATGGCGCTTAACATCAAACCTAGAAAGATATGCGCCTTTAACTGCATAAATGGAGGTGGTTAGTGAAGTTGTCTTACCCAATGTTGGGCGGCAGATTGTAATTCGATGTACTGGCCTTTGTATTTGGATAAATCAATGTTCTCCGAGTGGGTTATCCATTGCTTGTGTATCACATGTCCTGTTTGATTCCTCACCCAAAGGGTAGCAGGCAATTGTTCTTCGTTCAGTATAAGTTGCTTTTTTTCAGCCTTCAAACCTTCGGCATTTGCCGCCCCGGACATGGGGAAAAAGGCAGAAAAACGACTCAATATTTTTTGGGTTTCCTTTAATGGAGAAACGCGTTGGATTTGGATGTGGATGGCCATTGCGTTTCCACCATCATCAATCACTTGAAAGGAGGCAAATTGCATAGCGCCCAAAGGATTAGGGAAAGCGCCACCTTCTGAGTAGGTTCCCCCTTTATCCGAACCGAATCCGATGAGTGCCGCGGCTTGTACCACCACAGGGCCACGCGTTGTTTTGTCTTTGTTCCATTGACTATGTGTTCCATTATCAATGCCAGCCATGTGGGCATCGCCACCCAAAATCAAAGCATTGTTTTGGAACAGGCTATCGAGCCAATGGGCCAGAAGTTCCCGTTGTTGGGGAGCGCCCCCCCAGCTATCTCCATCTGTTCCAAGGAAAGGGACCGAGCTAACCAAAAGGGGGAACTGTTGATTTTTCTGTGCTTGAATAAGTTCCGCTTTTAACCAGGAAAGACCTGTAGCAGTAAGTAAGTGTCCGGGTGACCTGCCGCTGCGCAAATCGGGGAGTACAAAGCGAACCCGGCCTTGGACAAAACTTTGATGAATACCATCTTCGGGTAAGGGAAGTTGATGTATGGGAATCCCTAACGCATAGGCTTTTCGGGCTGCCACGGCGCAGGGTGAAGGACCACCACTATTGTTTCCACAAAAATCATGGTCATCCCAAACGTAAACGAGTGGGGTCTGAGCAAAAAAAGTTTGTTCCGGCCGCCCTTGTAAAACCCGTTTTATGTAGGCGTTTAGGTGGTCAGCTGGTTGGTCCGATTTTACATCGCCATAGTGGAGGTCGCCTGCATTGATGTAGAATTGTGGTCCGGTTTGAAGCATGGCTTCATAGACAGGGTTTCCATGCAGAAAAGAGCAGGCGCCGGCGACAAACCTAAACGAGACCGGGGCAGTGGTTAGGGTGGAAAAACTTCCCTGAAAGGCCATGCCCTGGGCTGTATATATTTTGTACGTGTAAGGCGTTTGTGGAGCAAGAGAATCTGCCAAGGCATGAAACACACCGGGTGCGACTTCTTTGCAGGTGACCAGATGCCGTGCGTCACCATGTGTCAATTCCCAAGTCACGTTGGAAAGTCCTTGGGTCATGGAAAAAAAGACCAACTTGGCTTTTTGGGGTTCAGAAAGTCCAACCCATGCCATCTGGCCAAAAAGCGAGGGTAAGGAGAAAATGGCGGTTAGAAAAAAGAAAAGATGCCTCATGAGGCAAAGTTACGGAATAGGCCCGATGGTTTACCAAGGTCTGGGAAAATCATCCTGCAGCAGCGAGTCGGCCCAATTTTGCGGAAGTACGCAGGTGAACGGCTCAAAATCGTCGGTTTGATGACTGTTCAAATGGATTTCCATTCCGTTTTCTCTCAAGGTGAATTCAGCCTCGTTAAACAGATTCGGAATGGCCAGCAGCCTTCTAAACCGAATTTCATCTTCAACGAGTACGGGATGGCCTTTCAGAAGAAAATCATGAAGTGGCATTCTTCCTACATTGCCCGCATGAATTTCTTCCACATTTTCAAGAGAAACCCATAAATAATACGTGTCTATTCTGGGTAAAATTCCGCCACAAGCGTCTACAATGCCTACCAACTCGAAACCAACCAAACCGGAATCCTGATAAATAACCTCTTCTAGGCCAAGGGTTAGAAAGGCCGGCAGGCGGTTCAAGGAATCTTCCAAAAACATGGCGCAAGCATGCTGCAATAAATCTGGGGTCTGCTCATATTCTCCCAAAAGAAATTTTTCAGGAATAAGGTGTGATAAAATAATTGTATTTAAGGTGTCTGCATTTTCGCCTCCAACAAAATAGGGAATCATGGCCCGAATACCGGTTTCAAAACCGCGACAAGACTGATTGGCTTTGTTTTCGTTGTTGGTTTGCAGGTGCTGGTTCCAAAAAGCAATTTCTAAAGGTTTTTTCGATGTTGTTTCCTTAGACAGCTTTGTTTCACAGCTTGTTAGACCTATAATAATGAACATTAACGTGCCGGACCAAACTTGCATCATGGCGTAAAAATAAGATTATTTCACACTTTTAGATTTTAAGATTTTAAATTTTTATTTTAAAGTATACGAATTGACAATCAGTAAAATAAATGTATATTCATGAGGTTTTTTAGGTAAGGTACCCTGGGCTGATTTACAAAAAAAATAGGTTGTTTAGTTAGGATGGCTTTCTTTTAGAGAAGGGCTTAGGTCTTTTGAGTATAGACGATGGCCGAGGGTCTTAAATTTTTTTGTGCATCGAGTAGAAGTTGTCGCCCCTCTTTTCGCATAGGATGTTGGGAATGCGTGAGCATATCCACAAGATACTGTGGTCCATTAAATTTTTCTAAATAAGGCGCAAAGCCCGAAGATCGATAGGCCAGGCCTTCTAGGGTGGCGTACATTCCTTGAGGTTTTGCGTAGCCTTCTAGCCAATTTTCTCTATACATACGCTGGAAAACGCCTGAAAATCTTTGGGGAAAATAGCCTTCTGCCGATTGTAATTCCTTATAGGTGTAGGAGCAGAATTCATTGAGCGAGGGTGTGTCTGGATTCATTTGCTCCCAATCTGCCGCTAAAATATGATCTAGCCAAAGATCCACCAAAACGGAGGCATAATGACCTACATGGGGAAAAAGCTCAGATTTCAGTCGTTTAAAGGCTGGATGCAGGTCGGTAAATTGGTCTATGGCACGATGTAAAGTCCAGCCATGGATGCAATGCGTTGTCCAATGAGCGGGCGGTTTAGCACCCACAAAGTCAGCGGTAAAATTTCCGACTAGGATTTCCGCGCCTGGTGGAGATAACCAAGCATGTCCTAAGAAATTCATAAAAAAAGCCGCCCTCGAAGGAACGGCTTATTTTTAAACACCTGATTTTTCAAATCAATTTGTCTAGTTTCTCTGCAAGTACATTTTTGGGCGCATATCCAACGTGCCGATCTACCAATTCTCCGTTCTTAAAAAACAGCATGGTGGGGATAGAACGTATACCAAGGGTACTCGCTACTACAGGATTATTGTCTACGTCGAGTTTGCCTACAATGGCTTTGCCTTCGTAGTTTTGGGCCAATTCTTCAATAACGGGGGCCACCATTTTACAGGGACCACACCAAACCGCCCAAAAGTCGATGAGTACAGGTTTATCGCTTGATTTTACCAGACTTTCAAAGTTGGCATCTGTGATTTCTACCGCCATGATTTTTTTGATTAGAGCGCAAAATTAGACAAAAATTTTGCGCTGTGGGTAAACTAAGCTGTTAAGGAGTACAAAAACAAAAAGCGAAGTGATATTTCACTTCGCTTTTTCGAGGTCCCGAGCGGATTCGAACCGCTGTACGAGGTTTTGCAGACCTCTGCCTAGCCACTCGGCCACAGGACCATTTTTGTGCGTGCAAAGATAAGTTTTTTTATACAACCACCGCCTTTTCTACAAAAATCTCTTAGGGCATGGTGCCATACTGGCCGGTTTGGAGCAATACCAAGGTGCAAGCTGCTTCAAAATTGATCCCTGCTTTTTTCAAAGCTTCCTCAAAATCAGGGTTTTCTGTTCCGGGATTAAAAATTACCCTTTGGGGTGCTAAGGCCAACAAAGCGGGCATTAATTCTTTTTGATGCTGAGGGCCCACATATAAAGTGAGGGTGTGAACGCTTCCTTTTGCGGGAAGATCAGTCTGAATGGGAACACCGGCGACCTCGCCTTTTCGAGGGCCATAAAGCATAAATGGAAACCCATACGCCTTGAGCATATGGGCCGCCTTAAAACTATACCTATCGGGATTTTCCGATGCCCCAACCACAAGGGTCGTGATCATTTTTTACCTTTTTTGATTTCCGGACCGGAGAAAAAAACCAATAATTGATGGATGGTATTTTTTAAATCACATCGCTTTACGATGGCATCTAAAAACCCTTTTTCTTTTAGAAATTCACTTTTTTGAAATCCGGGAGGCAATTCCGTTTTTATGGTTTCTTTGACCACCCGAGGACCTGCAAAACCTATTAATGCATTTGGCTCTGCAATATTGACATCACCTAACATGGCAAAACTTGCGGTAACTCCGCCTGTGGTAGGATCTGTTAATACCGAAATATAGGGTAGTCCGGCTTTGTCCATCAGGCTAAGTTTGGCAGATGTTTTGGCCATTTGCATAAGAGAAAATGCACCTTCCATCATTCTGGCACCACCTGACTTAGAAATCATGATGAAGGGTAGCTTATGCTTGAGCGCATGGTCAATGGCCCTTGAGATTTTCTCACCCACCACGGTCCCCATTGACCCACCAATGAATTTAAAATCCATACAAGCAATCACTACTTTTTTGCCATGCAATACACCTTGCGCTGTTTGCACGGCATCTTGCAGTCCGGTTGTGTTTTCTGCCTCCTTAAGGCGGTCCGGATAGGCTTTGGTATCCCTGAAATTCAGTGGATCTCCGCTTCTAAGTTTGGTGTTGATGAGGGTGTATTTTCCCTCATCGAACAATAAATGAAAATACTCCTCGGACCCAATCCGCTCATGGAAGCCGCAACTTCCACAAACCCACAAGTTTTTACCGTGGTCCACAGCAGAGATGATTTCTTTGCAGGAAGGGCATTTATACCACAACCCTTCCGGCGTTTCTTTTTTCTCCGCAGTAGAGGTGAGAATCCCTTCTTTTGTTCTTTTAAACCACATAATGTTTTGGTTGGTGGAACTTAGGCCAAGGTTACTTCCTTGGACAAATACACGTCCTGAATGGCATGGAGGATTTTTACTCCTTCATGCAATGGACGTTGAAAGGCTTTACGGCCTGAAATAAGGCCATGTCCACCGGCTCTTTTATTGATAACGGCTGTTTCCACAGCTTCTGCCAAATCAGTTGAGCCGCTAGACGCCCCGCCTGAGTTGATTAACCCAATCCTTCCCATGTAGCAATTGGCCGCTTGGTAACGGGCCAAATCGATGGGATGGTCTGTGGTAAGGTCGGAATACACTTTCTTATGTGTTTTTCCAAATTGTAATGCATTATAGCCTCCATTGTTGGTCGGCAGCTTTTGCTTGATAATGTCTGCTTGAATGGTGACACCCAAATGATTGGCTTGGGCGGTAAGGTCGGCAGCAGTATGATAATCCACCCCATCTTTTACAAACCCTGGGTTCCGGGTGTAACACCATAAGATCGTGGCCATACCAAGTTCATGTGCACGCTCAAATGCCTGGGCCACTTCAATGATTTGACGACCACTTTCAGGGCTTCCGAAATAAATGGTGGCTCCCACAGCGACTGCCCCCAAATTCCAAGCTTCCTCTACGGAACCAAACATGATTTGGTCGAACTTGTTAGGGTAAGACAAAAATTCGTTGTGGTTGATTTTCACCACAAATGGAATTTTATGGGCATATTTTCTAGACAATGAAGCCAGAACGCCATAGGTGGAAGCTACGGCATTGCAGCCTCCCTCGATACCTAATTGGATGATGCCTTCCGGGTCAAAACAAACTGGGTTGGGTGCAAATGAAGCACCGGCACTGTGTTCAATACCTTGATCCACGGGCAAAATAGACATGTAGCCCGTGTTGGCTAAGCGACCTGTGCCATATAATTGCTGTAAACTGCGCAGCACTTGAGGATTCCGGTTGGTAGGCATGAACATCCGTTCTACAAAATCTGGTCCGGGCGCATGCATGCTTTCTTTTGGAATTCCGGTACAAGTGTGGTTCAACAAATCGTTTGCTTTGTTGCCAAGCAGTTCAGAAATAAAATCAATGGCCATAACGTGTGTCGCTAAATTTGATGAAGCGAAGGTAATTATTTTTGATTTTGCTTAGGTCGCTTTGCCTGCCTTTATCTTGGATTTATTCTTTTCTCTTCTTGCTTAGATAACCCAGCTTGACCAAGTTTATTCTCTTTTCTCTCACGTTTTTTTGAAAAAAAAACAGGAAACCGAGGTTTCCTGTGTCAATATTTCATGTTAAAGAGAGCTGGCTTACCATTGCTCCTCGGTATCCTCTGTGTTATTGAAATCTGTGCGGCGGTTGCCCCAATCATCGTCTCTTTCCTCACGGTCATCACGATATACTTGCTCTTCTACAGGGGTTGGATTGTTGGCACGGATGTACTCAATCACTTCCTGCAAGCCTTCTGAAAACTTGATTAAATCCTCTTTATAAAGGAACAACTTGTGTTTTTCGTAAAAAACACCATCTCCTTCATGACGGGGCCTTCTTTTACTTTCCGTAACGGTAATGTAAAGGTTATTGTCCCGGGTGGCTTTTACGTCAAAGAAATACGTCCTTTTTCCGGCACGAACAGGCTTGGAATATACTTCGTCCCTGTTTTTTCTGCGGTAATTGTCTTGCATGGGCTACTGCTTCCTGAATAAATCTAGTAAAACAAATATACCTTTTTCTTTAAAAACCAAACCTATAGACCCTAATTAATTTATTTTGCCACTCGTTTCGCTCAATTGCTGATGGTATCTTTCAAAGTATAAACCTTGAAGTTCCATAAGTGTGGCGTGGTTTCCTTTTTCCACAATTTGTCCCTCTTCAATCACAAGAATGATGTCTGCATGGCGCACCGCAGATATGCGATGGGAGATAAACAGGCTGGTCTTATTTTTCATCAGCTCCCTTAAATGCTGCATAATGATTTCTTCGGTTTCTGTATCTACAGCCGATAAACAGTCATCCAAGACCAAGATGCTCGGGTTTCGTAGCAAGGCTCTGGCAATGGAGACCCTTTGTTTTTGTCCACCACTCAAGGTAATTCCCCTTTCCCCCACTTTGGTTTGGTACTGTTCAGGAAATCCCATGATGTTGTCATGAATATGCGCCTGTTTGGCAGCCCATGCAATTTTTTCCTGGTCCACTTCTTCGCCTGAAAAGCCGAAACTAATGTTATTGGCGATGGTGTCTGAAAAAAGAAAAACCTCTTGTGGGACATAGCCCATTTGACTTCTTAAATACCCTAAATCCCATGCTTTCACATCTTTTCCATCCACTAAAATTTGACCTTCCGTAGGATCAAAAAACCGCAACAAAAGCTGTGCAAGGGTAGATTTCCCGCTGCCTGTTCTTCCAGTAATGGCTACGGTAGACCCTGCAGGAATATGCAAATTCAAGGAATGAATGGCTTGAATGCCAGTTTCAGGATAGGTGTAAGACACATTTTTAAATTGTATGTCTCCTGCCACCGACACTTTGTTGGATTGCGTTTCCCACGTGATATCAGGCGTGCGATCCAAAAAGTCATTGATTCTTATTTGAGAGGCAGCGGCCCTTTGTACGATCGAAGTAACCCAACCGAGCGATGCCACAGGCCAGGTGAGCAAGTTGACATAAATAATGAATTCTGCGATGACGCCGGGTGTGATTTTGCCATCCGCTACATGAAAACCTCCCACATACACTGCAATCAATGTACTTAAACCAATCAGCAGCATGATCAATGGGAAAAAGATGGCATTGATGGTGATGAGTCCTAAATTCTCTTTTTGATACGCCCCGGCCTGCTTTTCCATTTCTCCTTCCATATAAGGTAACCGGTTGTATACTTTCAAAATCCGAATGCCCGAAAACGCTTCTTGCACCAACGAGGACAACCCCGAAAGTTTTTGTTGTACAAGCTCACTTTTTTTCAGGATAGCTGTATTGACAAAATAAACCGCGATGCTGAGCAAGGGGAGGGGAATCAACACATAGGCGGTAAGAACAGGATTCACACGAATCATGGTGTAAATTACCAATACGGTAAGCACCAATAAATTGATACCATACATGAGAGCAGGTCCAATGTACATTCTTACCCGGCTCACATCTTCGGAGATACGGTTCATAAGGTCTCCGGTACTATGGAGCTTATAAAATGTTAAATCTAGTTTTTGATAGTGGGCATATAGGTCATTTTTTAAATCGTATTCCACGTGTCGGGACACCACAATGATGGTTTGGCGTACGAGAAACAAAAAGATGCCTTTGAGCAAAGAAAGGCCAATCACAATGCCGGCAGCCAATAGAGATAAAGTGATGAGGTCTTCATTTAAAGCTGGTTGCAGGGGACTTTGGGCAAAAGCTTTACTGAGTCGAAGATTATCCACCACAATATCTACGATTTCTCGAATAACTTGGGCCGGATAAATGGCGAAAAGATTGGAAATCACGGTAAAAACGACGCCAAGAAGCAAGGCGTTTCGGTATTTCCAGAAATAAGGATTAAGGCGGGACAACGCTTTCACAGCCCAAAGGTACAAACTGTTCCGGTGCGCAGGGTCAGAATCCTTTTTCAAGACTTGTGGTAAAGGAAAAAAAACCTACTTTTGCGCCACAAACCGAGCACCAAAACGACACGGTTTTTAAATGAATCAGGGCATGGAACTGGAAGTTAAAAAATTGAACGTAACCCACACCGGCGTATTATCTCAAATGCAAGACATGGAGCATGAGCAAGTGGTATTTTGCCACGATGCCGCCTCCGGCCTGAAAGCGGTGATTGGCATTCACAACACGGTTCTGGGTCCTGCACTTGGAGGAACCCGTATGTGGCAATATGAAAAGGATGAAGCAGCCATTGACGATGTGCTCCGTCTTTCTCGCGGCATGACGTTCAAAGCCGCCATTGCAGGTCTTAACCTGGGTGGAGGAAAAGCAGTCATTATCGGGGATTCTCGCTCCATGAAAAATGAAGCCCTGCTTCGCCGTTTTGGAAAGTTTGTCAATAGCCTTGGTGGAAAGTACATTACCGCAGAAGATGTAGGTATGGGTACCCGCGACATGGAGTACATTGGCATGGAAACCAAACACGTGACAGGCTTACCTGAATACCTTGGTGGTTCCGGTGATCCGTCGCCGGTGACCGCATATGGCGTGTACATGGGCATGAAGGCTGCGGCCAAATATCGCTGGGGAAGCGATGCCTTGGTGGGAAAAAGGGTCGTAGTGCAAGGTGCTGGAAACGTGGGACGTTACCTTATCGAAAATCTCGTGAAAGAAGGGGCTAAAGTAGCCGTAGCGGATATTTTTGAGGACCGACTCAGAGAAGTAACTTCTCAATTCGATGTGGAAGTCATTGACCCGGGAATGGTTTTCGATGCGCCCATGGACATTTTTGCTCCCTGCGCTTTAGGCGGTATTTTGAATGATGATACGTTGGACCGCCTTACCTGTGAAATTGTGGCCGGTGGCGCCAACAACCAACTAAGAGATGAGAAAAGTCATGGGCTGAAACTCATGGATCGCAACATCACCTACGCACCAGATTTTTTAATTAATTCAGGTGGATTGATTAATGTCTATGGCGAACTACGTGGATACGACAAACCCATCGCCATGAAAAAGGCAGAATATATTTATGGCGTGACGTTGGATATTTTAAAAGAAGCCAACGAAACCCAACAATTCAGCGGAGATGTGGCCATTCAATTTGCAAAAAGAAGAATTGCAGCCATTTCAGCACTGAATACCACCCGCTAAACACTGGCTTCGGCCAACTCCGGATGTTCCGGATACAGGATTTTACACATGCTCAACAGAAGACATTTAAGGATTAAAATCCTTCAAGCATTATATGCCTTTTTTCAGGCAGAAGACCATGATTTGCCTAAGGCCGAAAAGGTCTTGCATAAAAGTGTTCAAGACATTTACACCTTATTCCTCCATCAGGTGCATCTGTTGGTCGAAGTGCACTTTGAAGCCCTTAAAGAAAGAGAAGAAGCACGAAAGAAATTTCGCCCTTCAGCGCAAGATTTAAGGGAATCTACCCCTTTTACCGCCAATCGCATCATTGAGACCATTCGGCTCAATGAGTCTTACCAAAAGGCGCTGACCCAACATAAGGTAAGTTGGAATCATGACCGAGAGCTGGTACGTAAATATTGGAAAAAGCTTCGGTCCACAGATGAATACCAAGCCTATGTAGCCAAAGAGGAGACCACCCGTGCAGACGATTTGCAATTCGTTTTGTTTTTTTATGAAACCTTGATTTTTGAGGATGAATTCCTCGAAGGGGTTTATGAAGAAATGAACATCCACTGGATCGATGACCTTTATGTGGTCAATCCGGCAGTAGAAAAATTGATGCGCGATTTGGGCAACGGAAAAGCATTCAAACTTCCGAAACTTTTTAAAGATGCTGATGAAGATCAGCAATTTATGATTGATTTGTTTCGGAAGACCATTGTACATGCCGAGGAGTTTCAAGAAAAAATTCAATCCAAAGCCCAGAATTGGGAGGCCG
>CAZRHR010000054.1:0-18860 GCA_964599915.1 uncultured Candidatus Competibacteraceae bacterium
CCTTCTCCAAGCAAATACCCGGCGGAAAAGGCCAAATTCCGGCCGCCCATGGCTTCCATATCACCGGCATAATCCAAGGCCACCAATACGCCAGCTTCTACCAAGGTTTTTAAAAGTCCTACCCGGGCATCCACAGGATCGGAAGACATAAGGGGCAATTCATATAGTCGGGTTAAAATCACGGGAACCTGCATTTCGCGAATCAGATTTACCACGTGTTCCGCACCCTCTGCACCTACCAAAACGGGCTTGGGAATGCCGGCTTGCTGACAAAACAAAAGGGCCTCTCGAATCTCCATGGCTCCGGACACGTGCAAATAGCATCGTAGGCCGCCTTGTCGAACCTGCCAAAACACGGTTTCCCGCAGGTGTCTATGCGCGGCATCTTCACTTTCTAAAAACTTCTGCAAGAGCAAATTCATCCTCTGCGCACCTTGATCCTCATCTGGGCTGCCTTTGGAGGAAACTACCCTTCGGCGCGGCCAATACACATGAAGTCCATCGGCCATGGACAAAGCGCTTTGGGTCCATGGTTGTCCGTTGAGTTGAAGCACCGAAGATTGCCCGGCGACAAAGGGGCCGCGGGGCGTAGATTGCACAAAAAGCACGCCGTTGCGCAACAAGGTTCCGGGAATGTCACTTTCAGCATTGTATGCCACACCGGCACGGACTTCGGGCGTCATTAAAAAGGGTTCTTCCATATCCAACGTAGCGCGAACCGCATCTACTTCGGTGAGGCCCAACACATTGTTTAAGAGGAAAAATCCGGGATATACGTGCTTTCCTGAAATGTCCATCAAGGTATCGTAGGCTTGGGGACTGGTCTGGGGTTTATCTAAATCCAGCACTTCCATCAGTTTTCCCTGGCGAATACCTATAAATCCGCGTTGAATTTCTCGGCCATTGCCCAAGTGCAGCTTTCCGCCGGTCAAACCAAAACTGGCCTGTGCGGCCAAAACGCCACCTAAGCCTAGGGCTAAAAGGAATGTCCCAAACTGTTTATTCCAAATCATCGGCATGGTGGATAGATTCACAGTGATAATGTTGCATTTTCTTGATTCGTATGGGCTGGGTTTTTTCTCCCCGTGCGGCCAAGTCTAGTGTTTTTTGAACCAGCCTTCGCTTTTCAAGCTGGGCTGCTGCCACCAGTTGTTGGTTCCTTGTCTGGCTGTAGCGCAGCACACCATCGACCCAAGTCATTTTTACCCGACTACCCATGGACATGGGATGACCGGACCAGAGCACCAAATCGGCATCTTTTCCCGCACGAATACTTCCCACCCGGTGGTCTATGTGTAACATTTTTGCGGGATTGATGGTCACCATGTTCCAAGCATGTTCTTCTGGCACCCCGCCATACTTCACAGCTTTCGCAGCCTCTTGGTTCAAACGGCGCCCCATAGAGGCATCATCTGAATTTAGCGCCGTGGCTACGCCGGCACGGTACAACATGGAGGCGTTGTAGGGAATGGCATCTCGCACTTCCATTTTATACGCCCACCAATCGGAAAATGTAGAGCCGGCGGCACCATGTTTGGCCATTTCTTCGGCCACCTTATAGCCTTCTAAAATATGGGTAAACGTGTTGATTTTAAATCCTAAAGAATCAGCCAACTGCATGAGCATCAAGATTTCGCTGCGCACATAAGAATGGCAGGTGATGTGTCTTTTCCCGTCTAGAATTTCTACCAAAGCATCCAATTCTAAATCCCGCCGAAAGTCTGGGGTGTTCATGGTGGCCTTGTAGGCTTTGGCGCGAAGAAATGCATCCCGCATGGTGGATTCAACGCCCATGCGAGTTTGTGGATATCGGGTGGTGAAATCCTCCCCCCAATTGCTCTGTTTTACATTTTCCCCTAGGGCAAATTTGATAAAACCCGGAGCGTCGGAAAAAATCATTTCTTCGGCGGTAAGTCCCCAGCGCAATTTAATCATGACGGTTTGGCCACCAATGGGATTGGCGGAACCATGGAGTAAATGGGCGGAGGTAACGCCCCCACTCAGTTGCTGGTAGATGTGCACATCATCGGGATGAACTACATCGGCCATTCGTACTTCGGAAGTCACGCTTTGTCCACCTTCGTTCACACCGTTTCGTAACGCAATATGCGCATGCTCATCTATGATGCCGGCGGTTAGATGAAGTCCTTCTCCGGAAATCACCGTGGCACCTTTAGGAACCTCAAGTTTAGGCGCAACCGCTTTGATTTTTCCGTCCGCAAACCATACATCGGCTTTGGGAAGAATGCCCTCTTTTTCTCCGGTCCAAACCGTGGCTTGCTGAATAAAAACGGAGCTCGCTACGGGCAATGAGTCGGGATGAAAACCAAAGGGATGGAAGGGCGTAGGCGCTTTGGCCACGCCAAGAAACGGATTCACCAAAATCCTATCGTCTTTGGTGGTATCCCAGCCTTCCGGTATCCAAGGGCCGGTTTTTTCCATGGTTACGGGAAAAAGTTCACCTTTGGGTGTAGTGGCCGTGCCCACAAGCAGGTGGGTATCTTTGGCATGGAGCTGGAATTGCACGGTTCCGGGAAAAATGGGTGCAAAAAACTGAAAATGGACAGAAGCCTGTTGCCAGACAGGTTTTATGGAAAATTTCGTGGTATCCGTCCAGTAAAATGTTCCGGAAGGCGCAAGTAAGCTTCCTTTAAGAACCAATTTTTTCGGTTGAAATCCAGGCCATTGGGCGGATTGAAGCCGCCATTTACCACGTAAATCTATAGGTTTTCTGGAGAGGGTTTGGCCCCAGGCGGCCAATGGCTTCCACTGTCCGGCTGCTACATGGGCCAAAACCACCGGCTCTTCTTTTCCAAACAAAGGCGCCTGCGTGATAAACGCGAAGGCTTCCATTCCCTTCGCTATGCGGCCATACTTTTTGTCAATGCCTAGCCATTCCGCAGGTGTGCGGGTAAGGGCTTGCAATAACTCGGATGTATCTGCTCCGGCAAATGCCGCTTTACGCAAAGCGGATAAAAAATCCTCCGGCTTTTTGGTGCAGGCTAAAGCGGTCGGAATGCCGGCGGCCAAACATTGGGCAGGATTAGATGGTGCCATTTCCCAATGCATAAGCTGGGTTAAATCGACTTTTTCTGAAGAAAGTGGATGTGACAAGTCATACGCGTCCGGAAAATCTAAAGGCAACACCAATTTTACACCGGCTGACTTTATCGCCTTAAGCTGTTGGTATTCATCGCCATGTCCCAATGCAATCATTTGAATGTTCCATGATTTCGCCAACTGGCTCAGGCGAAGAAGGGCCCATTTCCCACCGGCATCAAGCAGCCAAGGCCATTTTTTTTGGGCCAAAATGGCTTCATACACCAAATTGACCTGTTGATTTTTCCCGATGCGCGCATACCAATCGGCATCTAACATCACTTGCCGAATCAGGGCAATGGTTCCGGTTTCAGAAGACGGATAAGCCATCACGCTGCTTCCTTTTTTCAAAGACATGGCGGCGGCCACTTCAGGAATTAAAATAGACGTTTGTCTGGCTACGTCTGCGTAGGTTACAAAACAAGCCGTACCCCGAAACACGCCGTCGGCCTTTTGGACTACACCCAGCCCGAATCCGGCCGAAAGCATGTCCTTTTGTTCTTTCGAGGTCCAATGTGCCGTCGCCTTTTCTTCCGGGCGAACCGCGTCGTTCCAATGAAAACGATAAGGATCTCTTTTTCCTTCGTACACCGGACCTTGGCTTTGTCTGGATTTAGGCGCGGCAGGAATGCCATCGGCCAAATGAATAAAGGAAGGATAGGCATGGAAACCATCTAAAGCGATGCTAGGCAAGCCGTCTTGAGGTGGCAAGCCGGGCTGAATGGCCATAAACTTTCCCTCACGAATCAGCAAAGCATGGTTGGGAAGCGACACATTTTTTTCCGGATGAAGGGTAAGTCCGGTAAGCCAATAGGCGGCCGCCGTTTGGGTTTCCGGTTGGGTGGTAGGCACCCATTGGGCGTGCACAGTGGTCAAGGTAAGTGTGGCGCACCACAACCAAATGGAAAATTGTTTCATGACATTGGCAGACACAAGAGGGAGAGTAAGCAAAACGTTCAAAAGTAAAGAAATCTCTCAAACCTTTCGGAAGGTATGCCAAAGGTTTCCCCACGTTGGATATCGACCAACCACGGAAAGAAATGTACCTTTGAATACAAGGAAATTGAAGCCATGGAGAAAAAGTTAAGGGTAGGTGTGACCGGTGCCGCGGGACATTTGGGCGGGGTTTTGGTGAGGAAACTCTTGGATCAGGGCCATGAAGTGGTAGCCTTGGTTCAAAACGACCAAAGGGCACTTGAGGGCTTGGAACATTCCATTCAAAAGATGTTTGGCAATGTCACGGATGCCGCCGTGATGGACGCTTTAGTCCGCGAAGTAGATGTGGTGGTGCACGCTGCGGCCAAAATTGCCATTGGTGTTCCCATGGACATTACCATTCAACAGGTAAATGTAGAAGGCACAAAACATTTAGTAAATGCCTGTATTCTTCACAGGCGCCGACTCATTCATATAAGCTCTGTACACGCTTTTCAGCAAGCGCCCGCCCTTGAGGTTTTAGATGAGCAACGGCCCATGGTGGGAAGCATAGGCATTCCCTATGATGTAACCAAGGCAGAAAGTCAGCGATTGGTTTTGGAAGCGTGCGCCCAAAAGGGGTTACATGCGTTGGTGCTTTGTCCCTCTTCGTTGATTGGCCCGCCTGATTTTAAACCTTCCTTAATTGGGCAGGCATTACAGGATATGTTGCGAGGAAAAATACCTGCGTTGTTTGAAGGTGGATTTGACTTTACCGATGTAAGAGATGTCGCCGATGCGTGCATAGAAGCCATACATTCACCCTTGAGCGGTGAGGTGTTTATCCTTTCAGGAAAATGGTACAGCATGAAAACCCTGAGCGTGATGTTGGGCAATGCGGCCGGCAAACAAATCCGTATTCCGGAACTCCCCGTAGGACTAGCGCGCCTCTTGGCCAGAGGCATGGAATGGGGGGCGCGCATTTCAGGAAAAACGCCATTGTTTACCCGTGAAGCCGTGGATATCTTGGTTACCGGCAACAGGTTAACCTCATCCGAAAAAGCAAAAAAAGCCTTGAATTATTCCCCTAGGCCGTTGGAAAATTCTTTGGCAGATTATGTACAATGGCTCAAGCATCCGGATATCAAGGATTGGCATAAGCGCTAAGGATTGGTTTAAAAAACCATCTCGATTTTGTTTTAAAACCACTTACTTCATCCGTCAATTGTGTAACTTTAAAATCAAATTTAAAGGTATGCGACATTTTTCCCTTCGAAATCCCTTTTTCCCTCATTGGTTTTTTATAATGGCCCTGTTTCCTTTGGTCCAAGGCTTTAGCCAAGTAAAAATAGGCACACCACCCAGCCAGCCGCATCCTTCAGCCACCCTAGAATTAGAAAGTACCACCGGAGGTTTTTTACCACCCAGGCTTACCCAAACGGAACGAGATGCCATTGTTGCGCCGGCCGTGGGACTGATCATTTATAATACCACATCCAATTGTATGCAATCGTACATGCCACTTGGCTGGCGAGACATGAGCTGCAATTGTACAAGTTTTCCCAGTGCCGCTTTTACCATAGGCAGCACCAACCAAGTGAATCTCGCGGTCAATTTTACGGCTACTCAACCCGGGCTCACCTACGCTTGGACCTTTGGATCAGGCACACCCGCCACGGCCACCGGAGCCACGGCCAGCAGCACTTGGTCTGTCGCCGGCACGTATACCGTTACTTTAACAACCACAGATAGCCAAGGTTGTTCGGCCACCACTAGTCAGCAGGTGACCATAGTGAATTGTCCTCCCCCATTTGGAAACACCCAAACCTTTAGTTTTACTGGCAGTGTACAAACTTTTGTAGTACCGGCCAGTTGTGCGAGTACCATTCGGATGGAATTATGGGGCGCACAAGGCGCAACCACCGGTTCCTCTGCAGGAGGACAAGGAGGATATGTCCGTGGTGATGTCTCGGTTACTCCGGGTGAAACGTTATATGTGTATGTAGGCGGCCAAAATGGATACAATGGGGGCGGAACGGCAGGATCGGGAAGTTCCGGGTCAAATAGCGCGGGAAATGGTGGCGGCGGAACAGATGTAAGGCGGGGCGCACAAACTTTGAGTGACCGTATCGCGGTGGCAGGCGGAGGCGGAGGAGCCGGAAGGGCCAGCTGCGCCAACCAAACCGGAGGAGCTGGTGGATTTCCGGGAGGACTTGGCGGCTTAGGAGGAAACACATTGCTTGGTGGCAATGGGGGCACCAATGGCGGAGATGTGGCCGGCGGTGGTGGCGGCTCCAACTGCACCTCTTCTGCGAGAGGTGGCGCAGGCGGCGGACAAAATGGCGGCGGTGGCGCAGGAGGATATGGAACAGCGGCTGGAGGCACCAATGGAAATTGTGGCGCCACCAACTCCGACCCTTTTGGAGGAGGAGGGATTACCGCACCCAATGGTGGCGGATGTTTTGGCATTGGGGGTAGTGGCGGCGCTACCTCGAATGGCGGCGGCGGTGGTGGTGGCGGCGGCTGGTACGGCGGTGGTGGCGGTGGTGGAAACTGGGCCTCCGGCGGTGGTGGCGGTTCTTCCTACACCGGCACCATGACCAATGTGACCACACAAAATGGCGTGAGAACCGGAAACGGCCAGGTGATATTTACTTGGTAATCGTGTCCCCTGAGGAGGTTGGAATGCGCGGATGAATGATCCGAAACCAAAGCGGGGGAATCAACGACAACACCATACAAGCCGGATAACCCGCCGGAAGTTGCGGACTTTCCGGAAGGTGACGTAAAATCTGGTAAGGACGAGTCGATTTATAATGATGGTCGGAATGGCGGGTAAGGTCAAACAACACGATTCGACCTATGATAAAGTCGCTGTTCCAAGAATGCCAAGGCTTTACGGATTCGTAATGTCCGGGGCGAATTTCTCTTCGCCGAAGTCCATAATGTTCAATGTAATTCACGGTTTCCAACATCAATATGCTAACCAGCGAAACCAGCATCATGAGGCCTGCTACTTCAAGAGAGAAGACCCAACCCATGGTGATGAACCACGCGGCTTGAAGTGAGGAATACCACAACATGCGGTTTTTGACGTGCCAGAAAGGAAGGGATTCACGAGAAAGACGTTCCCTTTCCAGCCGCCATGCAGACCGCCAACTTCCCCACAAGGACCTGAACCAAAACGCATACACGGTTTCGTTTCGCCTAGCCGAAGCGGGGTCTTTGTCTGTACTCACGTATCTATGATGTCCAAGGTTATGCTCTATATAGAAATGCATGTAGGCAGAAGGCCAGAGAAGAAGTTGTGCCATCCATTGTGATAGCTTATCGGGACGATGACCCAATTCATGTGCAATGTTGATTCCATTGATACCCATGGTCATTCCTGCCATCATCACGATACCTGTGCGAGCTACCAAATCCGTAGTAGAATCAAGGGCAAGGACGGTTTGAAACAAAAGAAAAAACAGAACAGGCACATTGGCCAAAAGCAGTAGGTCGTAAAAGGGATGTTTGGACTTCTTTTCTTCCTCTTGGTCGCTCAAATTCTCTTTGGCCAAAGGAAGCCATTGTTCCAATACAGGTAAACAGACAAAGGCGACTACTGGTACAGACCAAATCCAAAGGCCTTTAAAATACAGTCCTAATCCCCATAAACAGGGAAAAAGAAACGCCGATAGATACATCCAACTTCTAACCATCGGTGAGTCAAATTGTTAAATTATGTTATTAAAACAGAAAACTAAACTAAACTTTTGCAACCTGAGTGCAAAATGATTTATTTTCATCTTGAATTTATGGCAAAATTGGGAATCTGCCAAGTCGTTTTTTTAAGTTATTGAATAGTAGAATCATAAGTGATTTCTGCCATTTAGTGCTTTTCAATTAGACAACTTGACTTATCATTTTCCCCAACCAAAACTATTTTTAAAGATTAAGCAAAATATTATAAAAAAGGCTAGCTAAACATATATTGGTTGAAGATTACGCCCTATATTTGAACAACATCAAACACGAAAAAGGAACCACCTAAAACTATCCATATGGGTCGCCGTCCCCTCGCTAAATTTAGAAAAACCAATAGCAGCATTACTTCAAAATGGATTGAAGCTTTGGCCCCAGTTATTTTAGCTGAAGGGTTTTCGGAAAAAAGTATGGATGAGATTGTGCGGCTGGCAGGAGTGAGCAAAGCAACCTTTTATAAGTATTTCAATTCAAGAGAAAAGTTGGTAGATGCCATTATTGACTATCAATTGGATAAAGTAGGCGAATCCAAGTCTGCTTTAGAAAACAAGATTAAATCACTGCCTGAAAGATATTTGGAGGCCACAAAGATTGCTGGTACCGCCGTTGCGGCCATTTCAAACCCATTTCTTAAAGACCTAGAACATCATTACCCTCATTTATCGGGGAAAATGGAACTTTTTCGTGTAGAAGCGGTGGAGTGGCTACGCGCATTTTATGCAGAGGCCAGAGAGGCCGGGTTTATCCGTGATTTGGATTTACGCATCCTGCTTATTTCGGACTTGGCGGTATTTAGAGAAATTAGCCGCATTGAGGTACTCAAAAGCATGAATTTAAGTTTGGGAGAGGCTTTTCTAAATTATATTGAGTTCAGAACCAGAGCCATCCTAAGTTCCTGCGATGATGCAGACCACGTAATCCAAACACTAAGGGACGGAGGTATCGATTATCCTGTAGCACATCTCTTTGCTTAATCCCATTTTCTTCCACGCTCCTTCATTCTTTTTCTCCACCTTTGGCCCATGACTCCGAATGTCATTTACGGGCTATTTTATCTGGAACCCATCGGTTGGCTGGTGGAACCCTTTGCCTTTTTCAATGAACAGGGCTTGGTGCTTCATCGATTTTATAAAGAGCATCTCTCAAACCATCGCCCGGAATATCCTGAGCTTCACGAAAAAGCATTACTGCTGGCCCAACAACTTTCATTACCTGCCATTGCGGAGGACCTTCAAGTACAGCCACAAAAACTGCACGATTGGATTCAAAAACCCGCATCCGCCGCCAAGTGGAAGCTCAAGCAACTTGAACTTGAAAAAACCTTGGACGAGCTCCTGCAACTTTGTAAACAAAACCAATTGACGGTAGGGCTCAACCTCAAAAGAGACGACCTAGTCTCCTCACGCCAATTGCACTTTTTTTCCAAACCAGCCCTCAAAGCCACATTTGAAGGCAAAGAAGAAGGTATCGCCTACACTTTCTCCTTATTTTCAGACAACCAACCCTATCCCCTTCAGACTACGCAAACCGATCTTATTCTCAACACCTATGGCTGGTTACGGATCGACCAGTACTTGGTGCACTTGCCCAACCTCAAAGCATCCATCCTCTCGCCCTTTTTCTCGAAACCTGTGGTTTGGATTCAACCCCAACACTTTACTACATACATTAATGGATTTCTCCGAAAATTCCTTCGCCACAACGCCATTGATATTGAGATCATCAACTTGCCTGTGGAGGAGATTTCGCAGCTTTCGGGCACCGTGATTCACATTCCGGAATCTATTCTCCCAAACCAGCACCCGCTGCAAATTCAATTTACATACCACAGCCTCCTTGTCAACAGCCAAGATCCGGCACCCATTCTCACGCGCATTAACCCAAATGAAGCAGAAACATCCCTTTTACTTAGGGTAAAACGTGACCTTAAAAAAGAAAATCAAATACTTCAAGCACTGGCCCAGTGGCAAATAAAACCAGAGGCAGATGGCTTGGCCCTTTTAGACCAACTCACACCCGAACTTTGGGAAAAAATAAAAGCAGAGGTCCCCGACCTTTCGCTTCAACATGAAGCCTTTGAGCTCACCATACATACGCCGACCCTCCATAAAAGGCTAGAGGACAAAATCGACTGGTTCGATGTACATATTCAAGTGCAAGTGGGGCCTCATGTCCTTCCCTTTTCTGCATTTATTCCTTATATTCAAAAAAACAACCCCATTTTTCCTCTGCCCGACGGAACGCGATTTCACCTTCCCTCTGCTTGGTTTACCCAATGGCAAGACGAATTTTCGCAAGGAATGAAGGAGGAAAAACCATGGAAAATTCCTAAAAGTCAACTTCATGCCTGGCCGGAGTTTCTAGCCTTGCCTACAACACCTGCGCCACGGAGAACCCTGCCATCACCGGAAGCTCCACCTGCTCACTTTTCCTACCGGCCGTACCAAGTAGAAGGCATCGAACGGCTTGTGACCGCGTATGAAACCTATCGGGGCTTTTTACTGGCAGACGACATGGGATTGGGAAAAACCCTCATGGTGTTATCTCTGATTCATCGCATTCACCAAGACAAAAATGCGACCCTCCACATTCCCATCGATTTATTCCAAAGCCAAACCTCTTCTATTTCTCCCTGTCTCATCGTGGTTCCTTCTTCCCTTATGGAAAACTGGAAAAGGGAAATAACCAAATTCTTCCCCGATTTACGCGTTGGTTTACATGCCGGACCGGACCGTTTAAAATTCATGGATGGCCGCTGGAAAAACCAAGTGCTCATCACCAGTTATGGCACCCTGCGCTCGGACATTGAATATTTTAAAAAACGTAAGTTCTCTTGTTTGGTTTTAGACGAGGTGCAGGCCTTGAAAAATCCGGAAGGGCTTACCTACGCAGCCGTGCAACAGCTTCAGTCTGATTTCACCATTGGCATTTCCGGCACGCCCGTAGAAAATCACCTTACGGACCTTTGGGCCATTTTCAGCCTTTTGGAACCCACCCTTTTGGGAGACAAAGCGCAATTCTTAAAAACCTTTTCGCCCAAACCGGATACGGATGTCTGGGAAAAGCTTCGGAACAAAATAAAGCCATTTTATCTGCGGCGCACCAAAACGGAAGTGGCACCCGACTTGCCGCCTTTGCAATCGCATACCGTTTGGGTATCCATGAAACAAGCCCAGAAAGAGCGGTATGATGAGTGGCTTTCCGCCGCACGAAATGACCTTTTGCTTGGGCAAAGCCTTCCTATCGGTAAAAAGAACATGATGGTTTTACGCGCCATTACCCGGCTGCGGCAAATGGCAAATCACCCGGCCATGGCTGGAGAGCCATTGCCTTCCGGAAAATTTGAACGGGTGATGGAAGACCTGCGCAACCTTGTAGAAGCGGGGCGAAAAATCCTTGTTTTCTCTCCTTTTACCAGCCATTTACAGATTTATCTACAAGCGCTAAAAGCAGAAAATATTTTGGCGCTATCCCTTACCGGCAATACCCCCAACAAAGACCGACAAGGTGTCATTGATCGCTTTTTAAAAGAAGATGGCGCCCAGGTTTTGTGTATGAGTTTGAAAGCCGGCGGCGTAGGATTAAACATTGTAGCGGCAGATTATGTCCTCATGTTAGATCCTTGGTGGAATCCACAAGCCGAATCCCAAGCCATCGCCAGAGCACATCGCATTGGCAGGACCGGCACAGTAACAGTGCTACGGTATTTGACCTCCGAATCGGTAGAAGAAAAAATCCATCACATTCAACTGGCGAAGACCGACATGGCAGATGCGCTGTTTGGCGCGTCCTTCGCCCTTACCACCGAATGGATGGAAAACATCCTTCAATCTTAAAGGTCTATCTCCAACGTTCTTGGGTTTTCATTACCTTTAACCCATGCTGAAAATCGATATGCACACCCATATCATTCCCGAAAACATTCCGGATTTCACCCGGAAATTCGGCTATGAAGGGTTCATACGGCTTCATCACCACAAGCCTGGAGCCGCAAGAATGATGCAGGGCGAAAGGTTTTTCCGAGAAATTCAGGCCAATTGTTGGGATCCCGTCCTACGGATGCAAGAATATGCAGAAAAAGGCGTTTCTGTGCAGGTGGTTTGCACCATTCCTGTCTTGTTTGCCTATTTTGCTAAACCCGAGCATGGGCTTGAGGTTTCCCAATTTTTAAATGACCATATCGCGGACATTCAACAACAACATCCCCAGCATTACATTGGATTAGGAACAGTGCCCATGCAGTCGGTACCATTGGCCATCCAAGAACTTGAACGTTGTAAAAAATTAGGTTTTCCAGGCATTCAAATTGGCTCCAACATCAATGATGTCAACCTAGGGGATGACATTTACTTCCCGTTTTTTGAAGCTTGTGAGGCTTTGGACATGGCCGTTTTGGTGCATCCATGGAACATGATGGGCCAAGAACACATGGGAAAGTACTGGTTGCCTTGGCTGGTGGGTATGCCTGCCGAAACCGCCCGAGCAGCCGCTTCAATGATTTTCTCAGGTGTATTTGAAAAACTCCCCAAACTACGGGTTTGTTTTGCCCACGCAGGGGGCTCACTCATCCCAACCATTGGAAGACTTGAACATGGATTTCATTGCCGCCCGGATTTGGTGGCCATTGACAATCCGGTCAATCCCAGAACTTATTTGGGGAAATTTTGGGTGGATTCGGTGACCCATGACCCCGAACTTTTACAATATATCGTAGGAAAAATCGGCGCTGAAAAAATCGCTTTTGGCACCGATTACCCTTTTCCTTTAGGCGATTTGGAGATGGGCAAATTCATTGACCAAGTCCCTTTAACTGAAACAGAACGAGCACACATCTTTTTTGAATCCACTTGCGCATGGCTAGGTATTTCGTCCCAACGTTGGGCTTGATTTTAATGACAGGTTTAGGTTCCTGTAAAACATCTTCTGCCACAGATGCTCCTACAGGACGCGAAAAACCTTCCTGTGGATTGGGTTGGACACAAAACGCACAACTCGACACCGTATCGTCTGATCCGTTTGAACTATTGGACGCAAAACTTCAAGGACGCTGTTTGGACCTTACCGTGCGATATGGCGGTGGATGCGGAGGCGCAGACTTTTTCTTGTTGTGGAATGGTACACTGGCGGAGAGTTTTCCGGCACAAGCCAAACTGCGTTTGGTGCTGAAGGACCAAGACCATTGCAGGGCACTCCTTACCAAAACCTTATCTTTCGACATTGGCACCATCGCACAGAAACAAGCGGTGGATTTTTACCTAAACGAGCGGGCAGAACCCTTACGATTCGACCCTAAAGCCGGAAATTGATGGAAAAAGACTTGCAAAAAGTCCGATCCGCCAAAAAACAGGTGGACCAGTTGTACCGCAAACTGGAAAAAGCGGGAAAACCGGCCGTAAATCAACTTTTTCACCCAAGACATGAGGCGGTTTTTAAGGACATCAACTGCTTGGATTGCGCCAGATGTTGTAGGTATACAGGTCCATTATTCACCCCAACGGACATCAAACGTTTGGCCTCTCATCTAGGTTTGAGCGTCTCTGATTTTCAAAGCCAATATTTACGCATAGATGAAGATGGCGACTGGGTTTTACAAACCTTGCCCTGCCCCTTTTTAGGCGAAAACAATGCGTGCGCTGTGTATGACATCCGACCCAAAGCCTGCAGGGCCTACCCACACACGGATCATCCGGACATGCGCGCTATTTTAAAAATCACCCGAAAAAATGCAGACGTTTGCCCTGCCGTGGCCAGAATTACCCTTCAGCTGCTTCAAATCCCTGAGCTGAACGCAAAGCTTCATAAATAACCGCAGTAAGGACCTCTTGCTCTTTCATGCCGGCCGCACGGATTTGTTGAGGCACCAAGCTGGCGGGCGAAAATCCGGGAATCGTATTTACTTCCATGAAATACAAGGTTTTGCCTGTCCACATAAAATCAATCCGAACCATACCGCGCAAGTTTAATAGCCGATAAATGGCTACGGCATGCCTTTCCAACTTTTTTCGTGTAGCAGAAGGAATACGCGCAGGTGTAATTTCATCCGAAGCGCCTTCATATTTGGCAGCATAATCGAAGAATTCCGTGTGGGGCACAATCTCCGTTGGCGGCAATACCACCATGTCTCCCATCACTTCCAACACCCCAATGCTCAATTCGGTACCAGGCAGAAAAGACTCTATGATCACTTGGTCATCCACCTTAAAACCCGCCTCAATAGCATCGGGCAAATCTTTCTTGGCTTTGATTTTAAACGTGGCCACCGAACTGCCGCCATGGTTAGGTTTCACGAAACAGGGCAAACCCAGTTGGTCCACGATGTCGTCTACCTCAATGATTTCATCCGAAGCGCGAACCAGCATGCCTTTGGCCACCGGAATGCGCAAAGATTTCACCAAAAGCTTGGTGAGGAATTTATCCATGGTTAAAGCGGAGGCCAACACACCGGGTGACGTGTAGGGCACTTTATGCAGCTCCAGCCAGCCTTGAAGTTTCCCGTCTTCGCCGGGTGTGCCATGCACGATGTTGTACGCCACATCAAATGAAACATAACCATCCTTGCCTTCAAAACCGAAGCCTTTAGGGGAAAGAGGTAAAGGTCCATCGGAGGTATGCACTTCCATTTTCCCGTCTTTTACATGCACCAGCCAAGGCTGGAACAATTGGGGATCCAAGGTGCGCATGACCATATCGGCCGACTTGAGCGACACCTCGTATTCGCCGGAATCACCACCGGCCAGAACGGCAACTTGCGTTTTCATGGGATAAAGATAAGACGCCCCAACCTACGATAAAAATAACCTGTAAAGGTCTTGCATGTCGCCTTCTACCTTTCGGAGGCAGAAAGCGACTGCATGGCCTCAAAAAAAGCTTGAATATCCTCTTCCTGGGTATCCCAGGCGCACATCCAACGGGCCACATTTCCCTCCGGTTCAAAAATATAAAAAGGGAATTTTTCCATTAACGGCGCATTCCAGGAAAGGGGAATACTGGCAAACACGCCGTTGGCCTCTACCGGATGGCGCAGGATCACCTCCGGCAATGTGGTTACAAGGGCAGCCAACTTTTGTGCCATGGCATTGGCATGCAGGGCATTTTCCTTCCAAAGTTGCTCTTGCAAAAACGGGATAAACTGACCAGAAATAAAGCGCATTTTAGAATGAAGCTGGGCCTGTTGTTTTCGGTAGGATGCTGTTTTCCGTGCCAATTCAGGCTGCAAAAACACCACCGCTTCGCCGGCCCAAAGTCCATTTTTGGTGCCACCAAAGGAAAGAACGTCCACGCCTGCGGTTCTCAAATCTGACCAGGAGGCACCTAAAGCGGCCATGGCGTTGGAAATGCGCGCACCATCTACATGCAAATACAAGCCATGCGCTTTACAGAAATCTGAAAACGCTTTGATTTCATGCATGGTATACACTGTCCCAAACTCCGTACTGTTGGTGAGCGAAACCACTTTGGGATGCACCCTGTGCACATCATTTTGCCATTGCATCCACGGCAAAAGTTGTTCGGGCGTAATTTTTCCATGTTTTGGGGCAATGGGAATGAGTTTGCATCCGGTAAACTTTTCCGGGGCACCTGCTTCATCCTCATAGATATGAGCCACTTGGCTGCACAATACCGCTTCTACCGAGTCGGCCAAACTCCGCAAAGCCAGCACATTGGCACCCGTTCCATTGTAGGTAAAAAACACTTCCGTTTCCGGGCCGAAAGCCGCTCGAAAAATATTTTCCGCCTCACGGGTAACGGCATCATGGCCATAACCTTGGGTGTGTCCGTGGTTAATTTCTTGTATAAATTCAAGGATGCGGGGGTGAATTCCCGCTTGGTTATCGCTGCCGAAGCCTCTGGAAAAAGTATTCATTTCACAAATTTTGCATAAAAAAGTCTTAAAATATCAATAGGATTGGTAACATTGTAGGTACGCGTAAAGCTTTTGCCCATGACTCGTTTGCCTTTTGTTTTGTTTTTTCTTTGTGTTTCCCTTGCTGGAATATGGGGACAATCTGCTGATTCAATGGCTATTGCCACAGATTCACTGTCTCAAACCGTGGCAGAAATACCACCGGTTGTCGTAGAAAAAACGACCAAAGACTTTCAGATTAGCGATACAGGTCTTTCGGCCCAGGGATTTTTTCGTGCCCTTTTGGGCATGTTGTTTTTGGTTGGCATTTGTTGGTTGTTTAGTACCAACCGCCGCCGAATCAATTGGCGGTTAGTGATTGTTGGGATTTTACTTCAGGTGGTCATTGCCCTGATGCTTATTCCCGATTATAATTTTGGCGGAGACATGAAAGATGTGGTTGGCGCGGGAGGAGAACCGGTTCGCGTTGAATACAATCCCTTCCGCTATGGTTTGGATAAAGTAGCCTCTGGGTTTACCAAAATTTTAGGGTTTACACAAGAAGGCGTGAGTTTCCTATTCAAAAGCATGGACGACGGCGTGATGCATCCTGCCCTTCGGAATTTTGCCTTCGTGATTTTACCTACCGTTATTTTCTTTTCTGCTTTGACAAGTCTTCTATTCTTTTTAGGGATTTTGCAGAAAATAGTTTTTGTACTGGCTTGGCTAATGAAAAAAACCATGGGACTTTCGGGCTCCGAGAGTTTAGCAGCGGCCGGAAATATTTTCCTTGGACAAACAGAGGCACCGCTTTTGATTAAGCCATACATCTCGGGCATGACACGTTCGGAAATCATGTGTTTGATGACGGGTGGCATGGCCACCATTGCGGGAGGAGTATTGGCTGCCTATATTTCCTTTTTAGGGAATGGAGACCCCGTTATGGAAATGTACTATGCCAAACATTTACTTACGGCGTCTTTATTGTCTGCTCCCGCAGCTATTGTGGCGGCTAAAATCCTTGTGCCAGAAGTTAACGAGGTACGGACGGACATGAAAATTTCCAATGAAAAAATTGGCACCAATTTCCTAGAGGCCATTTCCAATGGCACCATTGAAGGTTTAAAACTTGCCGTGAATGTTGGCGCTATGCTACTGGTGTTTACCGCTATGATTGCCACCTTCAACTTTTTACTGGAAGGGCTTATTGGCGACATCACCGGCTTAAATCCTGAAATCGCTCAGGTAACCAAAGGACGGTATTCCGGGTTGAATCTTCAGTTCATTTTGGGTTATGTAGGTTCTCCTATCGCTTGGATGCTCGGGGTTCCCTCGGAAGACATGCTAAATGTTGGTCAATTGCTTGGCCAAAAAACCGTGTTAAACGAGTTTTATGCCTACTATGAATTAGGGGAAATGAAAAATAGCGGGAAATTCATGTATGAAAAATCGGTGGTAATGGCCACGTACATCCTATGTGGATTCTCCAATTTTGCCTCCATTGGCATCCAAATCGGCGGCATTGGCTCTCTTGCTCCGGAAAAAAGAGCGGAATTGTCCAAACTTGGATTCCGTGCCATGTTAGGAGGCACCGTGGCTTGTTTACTTACTGCAACGGTGGTGGGCATGTTTATGTCTTGATGCAAATCTGGTGTAGGTAACATTTGCTACAAAGCAGACGGGCTTCCACCTGTATTTTTGACCAAATACTTTTGGAATGCAAGAAATCATTGGATACGTCGCCGCTTTATTGATTGGACTTTCTCTGGGCATCATTGGTGGAGGTGGAAGTATCCTCACTTTACCGGTACTCACTTATTTAATGGGCGTTGAACCCACGTTGGCCACCGCCTATTCTCTTTTTATTGTCGGTAGTACCGCCTTGGTGGGAGGCGCGAAAGCCATCTGGCAAAAGCAGGCGGACATCAAAACAGCCCTCTGGTTTGGCGCACCCTCTATCGTAGCTGTGTATGCCACACGAAAATTCATTTTACCCGCCATTCCGGTTGCCTTTTGGGGTTTAGATAAAAATGTCTGGATCATGTTGCTATTTGCACTCATCATGATTCCGGCCGCCTATTCCATGATTAAAAAACCAAGCCAAAAAGAAGCAAAAGCTCCCCGAAAAATGGAAGGTGCAAAAGCGCTCGCCTATGTGATGGCCGAAGGAACTATTGTCGGCATTTTGACCGGTTTGGTGGGCGCCGGCGGCGGATTTCTAATCATTCCTGTGCTGGTGGTTGTATCCGGATTGCCCATGAAAACCGCTGTAGGAACCTCACTGCTCATTGTGGCAGCGAAAAGCCTCATTGGATTTACCGGAGATCTGGGAAAACCCATGGACTGGAACTTATTACTTACCGTTACCGGCATTTCCATCGTTGGCATCCTGGTAGGCATGTGGGTGGCCAAATGGATTTCAGGTGAAAAATTAAAACCCGCCTTCGGCTACTTTGTGCTCGTAATGGCTGGCTATATCTTGTTCAAAGAATTCTGGCCTATGTGATCCGGATGAATACCTTGCACATCTTGAGGTCTGGGAAAACGCCCCTTTTTAAAAATATTTGCGCCTTTATTGGTCCCTTTCCTCAAGCTTTTTTGTAATTCTATGGGCAATTGAATTTCATCTGCACAGGCTTGGGAACAACAACCTTTAAACGAATCTGCACAAGCCGCACACTGAATAAACAACAAATGACAGCGGGCATTCACACAATTGGTATGGGTATCGCAAGGCGCGCCACATTGATGGCACTGCGCTATCACATCCTCTGTGATTCGTTCCCCAAGCCGATCGTCGAACACAAAGTTTTTGCCAATAAAGCGCACGGGCAAATTTTGCGCACGCGCTTTTCGGGTGTATTCAATGATCCCGCCTTCCAGTTGATACACTTGCGCAAATCCTTTATGCTTCAGATACGCACTCGCTTTTTCGCAGCGAATGCCTCCTGTGCAATACAGCAAAACAGGCTTGTCTTTATGTTCGGACAACATATTTTCCACAATGGGCAAACTCTCTCTGAACGTATCTACATCCGGCCGAATGGCGCCTTCAAAATGTCCAACTTCAGATTCATAATGGTTGCGCATGTCTACCACCACGGCTTCGGGATGGTCCAACATGGCATTGAAAGAAGCCGCATCCAAGTGTGGGCCGCATTGGGTTACATCAAAATCAGGGTCATCAATACCGTCCGCCACAATTTTTTCCCGAATCCGGATGATCAATTTAAGAAACGCCTCATCTTTAGATTCC
>CAZRHR010000055.1:0-18084 GCA_964599915.1 uncultured Candidatus Competibacteraceae bacterium
TAAGTGCGCTGTTAACACTTTCATTAGGATGCTCAAAGGTATAAAATAAATACGTAGCTAGGGCAGCACCATTACATATACGATTTTCTTTAAGAAATGTTGTGTGAAAGACCACGCATTTGAATGAAACGCGTATTATATTTGCCCACGAGCAAAAATTAAATCCCCATAAAGCATGAAAATTACGGTAATTGGTGCAGGTAACGTAGGAGCCACTTGCGCGGACGTTATTGCCCACAAAGAGTTGGCCAATGAGGTCATCCTCATTGACATTAAAGAGGGACTTGCTGAAGGTAAGTCTTTGGATATGTGGCAAACTGCCCCGGTAAATTATTACAATACCCGTGTAAAAGGGTACACCAATGATTATGCACCTACCAAAGATTCAGATGTGGTGGTGATTACCTCAGGTTTGCCTAGAAAACCCGGAATGAGCCGCGATGATTTAATCGCAACCAACGCAGGTATCGTAAAAACGGTGACCGAAAATGTGATTAAATATTCTCCCGAAGCAAAAATCATCGTGGTATCCAATCCATTGGATGTCATGACCTATTGCGCATATCTCACCGCAAAAATTCCAAGCCACAGGGTGATGGGCATGGCGGGTATCCTTGATACGGCGCGTTATCGTGCGTTTTTAGCGGAAGCTTTGGACATTTCTCCAAAAGATATTCAAGCCATGCTGCTAGGTGGACATGGTGATACCATGGTGCCACTACCTCGCTACACCACGGTAAGCGGAATTCCTGTGACCGAAATGATTGACGGGGAAAAGCTGGATGCTATTGTAGAAAGAACCAAAAAGGGTGGGGGAGAATTAGTGAACCTCATGGGTACTTCTGCATGGTTTGCGCCAGGCGCTGCCGCCGCACAAATGGTGGAAGCCATCGTAAGAGATCAGCGTCGTATTTTCCCGGTTTGTGCTTGGTTACAAGGGGAATATGGCATGAAAGACATTTACCTCGGCGTACCTGTTATCCTCGGTAAAAATGGCATTGAGAAAATCATTGAATTGGATTTAAATGCCGATGAAATGGAGCTTCTTAAGAATTCTGCCGGAGCAGTAAAGGAAGTAATGGAGGTTTTAGACCAAATGAATGCCAACGCCTAAGGGTGAATCTTAAAATGCAAAAGCGCTCCGGTTCGGGGCGCTTTTTTTTATCCTTTTTTTCAAGCAGACTCTTTTAACTCGCTTGCAGACAATAGTGCTGCATTAAATGAAACGCGGGACCAAGTTTTTCCCTTCTAACCAAGGTATGACAGGACAAGTGTCTTCTTGCATGCACCACGCAATGTCTGCTTTTAAATCTAAATGTTGGAGCCTGTTTCTATGCGAAGAATTGGCCATGAAGGCATCCAAATCTTCATTGGCTTTTTCAAATAAATACAAGGCAGTGAGGGTCGCATCAGCATCTGTATCTACCCCATATCCCAATTGAAGTAAACGGGCGGCTAAAGCGCCGGCAAACATGGTATCCTCCAAATTAATTCTGTTTTTCCAGCCTGCACAAAGCACCAAAACGTCCTGAGGACAAGTTTCGTGTAAAAAGGCAGTTAGGGCAGAAAGGTTTGAAAATGCGCCCGTAACCAAGGGGCCATGATCTTTTGCCACGTCGATGGCTTGGGTACCATTGGTGGTCGATAATACGAGGTCTTTTCCCTTAATTTCAGGATTTTCAATGTAACTCAAAGGTGAATTCCCATACTGAAATCCGGGAACAATGGCTCCGCCGCGTTCTGCTGCCACCAATGCCCCTGTTCCTTTATATGCTTCAGCTTCCTCGATGCTGGCTACGGGAATAACGCCCTTCGCCCCATGAAAAAGGGCAGCGGAAATAGCCGAGGTGGCACGCAAAATATCTACGACCACCGTAACTTGCTCCGGCGCTTGGTAATAAGGAAACAAGGCCGGGCTAGGACAAACCCTTACAATTTTACCTTTTCCCAAACTCATGAAGGTTTGTAGAATGGAAAAGAAGTGGTTTTCGCCAACAACAACTTGCCGCGTACCGATACATAAATGTCTTTCCCAGGTGTGGCAAGTTCAGCCGGCATATAACCCATTCCAATGGCCTTTTGTAAACTTGGAGATTGGGTGCCGCTGGTTACTCGGCCAATTTCCTGTCCCTCTGCGTTGGTAAGTGCATATCCTTGTCTGGGAATGCCTTTGTCCACCATTTCAATGCCAAAAAGTTTCATGGCAGGACCATTTTCCTTTTGGGCTTTTAATGCTTCATGGTTGGTAAAAGCCTTGGTAAACTTAGTAATCCATCCTAAGCCTGCTTCTATAGGGGAAGTGGTGTCGTCGATATCATTCCCGTAAAGGCAAAATCCCATTTCTAAACGTAGGGTATCTCTTGCTCCTAAACCGGCGGGCAATAATCCATGGGATGCACCGGCCTCTTGCACCAACTGCCAAACTTTTTCGGCTTGTGCATTGGGTACATAAATTTCAAAACCTCCGGCGCCTGTATAACCTGTGTTTGATAAAATAAGACCTTGAACCTCTCCAATGTTTCCTTCTACAAAATGATAGTAGGGGGTGGTGGTTAAAGGGGCATCACTTAAGCTTTGCAAAATCTCGGTCGCCTTTGGACCTTGGACCGCAATCAATGACCAATCATCAGAAACATTGGCCATGTGGGCACCAAAATGTTGGTTGGCAGCTTGAATCCAAGCCCAGTCTTTTTCAATATTGGAAGCGTTTACCACCAACATATATTTTTCGGGGGCCAAACAATACACCAACAAGTCGTCCACAATGCCACCGGTGGCGTTGGGAAGACAGCTGTATTGAATTTTTCCGGGACTTAATTTACTTACATCATTGGACGTGACAGATTGGAGTAAGGCCAAAGCCTGGGGACCGGAAACCATAAACTCGCCCATGTGCGACACATCGAACATGCCAGCGGCTTGTCTTACGGCATGGTGTTCAGGGAGGAGCCCGCTATACTGTAAGGGCATGTCAAATCCTGCAAAGGGTACCATTTTGGCGCCTGCAGCAACGTGTACGTGATATAAAGCGGTTTTTTTCATGGTTCTATTTTCCTGCGCCAAAGGTAGTCTTTTTCCCTTTTGTATGCATTGTGTCTATATTAGAGGTATGGAACCTTTATTTTCAAAGCGACGCCTTTGGATATGGCCGCTGCTTTACCTTTTTTTACCTTGGATGCTTGGAACAATGTCCGAGCGATTTCGAAATAGATGGACCGAAGAATGGTGGCTGCGGTCCTTTGCTTATGCGGATACGCTGCACATCGAATCCTTCGCCCTCAACCTGCTACAACCTGCTTGGCCCCTCGGACAAATCCCGGATCAGCGCATTCGATTTTTGGTAGAAGGCGGAAAAGCACATCCGGACCAAATGGCATGGTTAACAGGGCGACTGCTTCAAATGAAAGGAAAGGATGTGGCTTGGGTGCATGCCGATGGACATGCCTATTCTTTTATAGAAATGGTGAGCCTCCGTGATACCTTTTGCTTGGACCCTTTTTATGGTCATCGTTGGGAAGGAGCTGCTGAAAATTATATCCTTCGTGAAGAATTCAACAAGGAGGTTTTTCAAAAGATAGGTTCGACAGGTCATGTCTATTTTGCGGAACACCCCAAGGCTAATTTGCGTAAAGTTTCCTTTTTACCTGAATCTATTTGGGTAAAAGGCTTTACGGTGGCTTATGCGTGGTGGTCGTGGGTGGGCCTGGATCATGCGTGGGTGCGGATTTGGTCTAACCTTCCCTAAGTTTTTTCGGTATGCGTCTGCATCAACTGTGGTGCAGAAGTTGCGGCCGTGGGCTGTGGCTTTTGCCCGTACTATATTTGGCTTTTCCTTGGCTTTTGGCCACGGTTTGGCCTTGGTTTCGGATTCGCATGGGGGAAGAACTTTGGGTACATCGGGCGGGTAAAGAGGTCGCCTTACTTTCCCCTTGTGAACTTCATTTCTGGACGGCCAAGTTTACCCAAAGGATTGAGCATGGAGCGCCTAACCATGAGAAATCCCTCACGGAGGTCCTTACGGAAAAACGCGGAAGTTGCGACCAAATGGTTTGGATTTTGCAAAGGGTTTCGCTTAAAGCCGGTTACAAGGTCTGGACCATAGATATTTGCCCTTCCGTTCATCAAATGGCGCTTGTTCGTCATCCACATTGGGGCAGTTGGGTACTGGATCCCTATGAAGCCTTAAGACTGGGTAATACCGCATGGACTTGTAAGAAACTTAAAAACAAGGTTGACATTCCATCCCTCCCCAATCGTTTTCCTTTTCAGGAACGACCTTTCTGCTATGCTTTACAATCCGTAGACATAGATTGGAAAGTGCAGGCTTGGCAACTTTTTATAGAAGCGTATGGGTGGTGGTTTCCTTTGAAACTTGATGAAGGTTTTTTGCGCTTATTTACGGATTTGCCGATACCACAAGTTTAATTGGAATACGTTGGTTACCATACCGAAGCCAACCAGTATATACACCATTCGTCCAATTTTTGGTAGAAACGAGGGCGTCATGGGTCACTTTGGTTTCTTCCAACACTACACGTCCGTCGGTATGAAAAAGAGTAAGGTAAGCTTCTTTCCACGAAGCAGGTAAGGCAATATGAACGTGTTGCTGGGTAGGATTGGGGTAGGCATAGGCTTGAAGTTGTTCAAGCGTAGGATAGATGCTGGCTACTTCAAGTGCTCTATAAACTGCACGCCATGCGTGGACTTTTCCAAAACCCCAACGGGTAGAACCGCTATCTGGAAGAACGCCGGTTTTGCTGTCTTGCCGAGCAGTTTCGATTAAGATATCGCGAACCTGAAGGAAACTCAGTCCCGGATTGGCTTCTAACATCAACGCGACTACGCCGGCCACAACAGGTCCGGCCATGCTGGTTCCGGAAAGTGGGGCGTAGGGATAATTATTTCCTTGGAAACTTACAAATCCTCCGGTAGGGTAGGTGTCATCTGTAAATCGGTTAATGGCAGAGATTACATCTCCTCCCGGTGCGGTGATTTCCGGTTTCAGGGCACCTGTAATGAGCGGGCCTCGACTGGAAAATTGAGCCAATTGTCCACCAAAAACAGTGGAAGTTCCCAGCGTATATTCAGACACATAAGCACCCACCGCAATGGCCGCCGACGCGCAAGCCGGTTCGCCAATCCCATAATCACGGTTGCCTTGTACCCATCCGGAAAATCCTTGATTGGAAAAGGGCATGCCCCAATTTCCAACATCTGTTTCTAAATCTGTTACATTCCAAAAATGTACTTCTCCTTCTTGGGCTTGTGCAAACAGGGCCACACGCCAAGTGGCATTTTTACTTTGCACTCGTATGCGCATGTGAGGCCTTTGGTTCAATGGATGCGCGGCATCTGCGGTCCAAATAATGCGTAAGCTGTCGTTTCCTAATACCCAAGTACTATCTAAGAAACCATTCCAATTTGTACTGAACCTTGGTGTTTGTAACAACAACTGTCCACTGCTGTTGTACACTTCAATGCCTGCGGTAAAGGGTTTCTGGGGTGTTCCCCAAGCCAAAATACTTTGTCCAAACAAATCCGCATGGGCAGAGAAAGGGTAAGTTTCTACCCGTGTCCGAAGGGAGTCTTGCTGAAAATTTCGTTGTACATGAAAGTTGACATCTCCATTGTTTCCTGCTGAAGTTACAAATATAACTCCCTGACTGGCATATTGTTGTATGGCTTGACTTAACAAGCTGCTTCCATCCATGGTCCCCATGTGGTACAGCCCCCAGCTCATGTTGACCACCAACCTTTTACCGGCCAAATCGGCCTGTTGTTTCATCCACTGAAATGCATCTAAGACCGCGCCTGCATCTACCAAAAAGGTAACCAGCAGCAATTGGGCCTGAGGTGCCATGCCCACATGAGGTGTTCCATAACCATTGCCGGCCGCTATTCCGGCCACATGGGTGCCATGATAATGGACGCCATAAATGTTGGATGTATCGGTTTGGGCTTGCTGTAAAGCGGCATGACCTGTATAACTGGTTCCGTATCCAAATCCATTGGGTGCAGGACCAGCCGTTTTAAACTGATCCCAAGCAGCCACAATCCGCGTTTCTTGCATGGCTGAATCATAGAAAAAAGGATGGGTATAATCGAATCCCCAATCCGTTACTCCAATATAAACGTCTTTTCCCGTAAAACCTGCGGGCAAACCCAAGCCTGCATGCACTGAATCGGCACGCACATCTTTTCTTGCTTTTTCTAATTCAGGTTTTACCTTTTGGGCAAATTCTAGGTAGGCAAGTCCATGAAAACCTGAAAAAGGGAAGGGTTGGTCTACCGGAATTTTTAAAGTGATGATATCACCTATTTGGCTACCCAATTGCACCCCCTGAGGTAAGGAAAAAGCACCACCCATCGTTTTTCCAATGGCTGAAACATAATTTTTTCCACGGATTCGAACCTGACTCAAACCCGCAGGCACTTTGCCTTGTTTGGTCCAAATCTCGCATTGAGAACGGGTGAAAGCATCCATTTGAACTTGGCCAAAACTTTGGGATAACCAAACCAAAGCCGCACCGATTAAACCCCATTTTTTCATACTTGCAATATACAAAACCTTCTTGTTTTCAATGGCTCGCTCGGATATGGAAAGGATTTATGGGAATTTGAGATAGGGAAGAATATCTTTGAGAAGCGTGTCGGACATGAACCCCAGCTTTACCCAATTCTCCGGCGATTGAAAGGGGCCGTGTCTGTTTCTGTAGTTTATGATTTGATAGACTGTTTTTTTTCTAAAGCCGGGAATTTTAAAATAATCCTCTCTTCCGGCAAATGCGAAAGAAACCGTTTTTAAAGGCACTGGCGTTAGCGTAAGGAATTCGCAAATGGAATCGCAGGTTCCTTGACGCATGCCCGACAGCCATCGCACCTGTTGGGGCGCGTGAAATCCACCTACCTGACGACGGACTTCTAGGATTTTACCGGCCAAAAATGGACCAATTCCGGGAACATCTAAAAGTTCCAATGAATCAGCTTGATTGATGTCCACTTTGGCCCTTTCTTTACCTATGAGAGGTATTTTGCTTTCTTTTGTTTCCGCTCGAACCATCCAGAGCGGTGGCAATTTTTCCCGCAAATGGGTCGGAATATACTTGCAGGCTTTTACATCATCGGCATCCCATGGACGTTTTTTTTGGTGGGCCAAGCGGTGAATGGTAGCGGCTTGTTTAGGCGAACAACCCCAAACCATCCATGTGTTTTCTTGCACCGTGTCGCCCCAAAAGGCTTGGGTTGGGACATTTCCTTTGTTTTCACTTGGGTCATTTTTTCTTTTTCGATACTGAAATCTTGGTGTATATTTTTTGGGTTCAGGCAAGTCATTCATCCAAGCCAGACTTTCCAAGGTATCTAAAGACAATGGCTCGGAAGATTTTTCTTCATGCAGGCCAAGCTGGAGCCATCTAAACAATCCATGCCCAATAAGGAGGGCCAACAATGCTTTTTGCTGGATTTTATTCCATTCCATGCACCAAAATTAAATGCAGAAGAAGCCTAGAGCCGGTTTTAATCGTTTATAACCGGATGCTTACGGAAAATAAAAAAGGCTGTTCCGAACTTCGAAACAGCCTTTCCATGTATAAGAGATATTATTTCAGCCTACGACCACTCCGGTTTTTAGGCGCTGTTTGGTTTTTGAGCTGTTCTTCCCTGGCCTTTTGCGCATCGGCTAACCGTTGCATCCATTTAGACTTCGGCGCTTTGGTGGGGTTGGCCATGTAAAACTCAATCCGTTGACGTAGTTTCTTTTCATCGATGAAAAACCTACGAATGACCAACATGATGATGATGGAAACCAAATTCGATAAGAAGTAATAGTAGGAGAGGGCAGAGGAGTAGTTGTTCAAAACCCCAAGGAACACAATGGGCATCAGGAACATCATGATTTTCATTTGCTGAGCTTGTGGGCCGGATTGCATTTGTCCGGTACTCATCCAGGTGTAAATGATGGTAGTGATGGTCATCAGTAAAGTGAACAACGATACGTGATCTCCATAAAAAGGTATGGAAAAGGGCAACTGAGCGATGGAATCATAGGTACTTAAATCTTCGGCCCACAAGAATCCTTCCTGCCGTAATTCAATGGCCGACGGGAAAAAGCTAAACATGGCCAACAGGATGGGCATTTGCAGTAGTGCGGGCAAACAACCTGCCAGCGGATTCACACCCGCCTGACGGTACAACTGCATCATGGCTTGCTGTTTTTTCAATGCCTCATCCGGCTTGAATTTCGCATTTAACTCATCAACTTCCGGCTTTAACACCCTCATTTTGGCGGAGGATACAAAGGTTTTGAAGTTGAGCGGGGATAAAATGATTTTGATGATAAGGGTGAGTAGGAAAATAATGAGTCCGTACCCAAGGCCTAAATTTTCAAAGAAGTTGAAAACGGGAATAATAAGCAGGGTATTGACCCACTTAAATACACTGATGTAGCCAAGGTCAATCTGATCTTCCAAATCATACCCTAATTTCTTCAGACTTTGATAGTGGTTTGGACCCGCGTAGAGCTTCATGTCTACGGTCTGTGAAGGCTTATTTTCAAAAACCAATGCGGTCTCAAGTTGATAGGTAAGGCTCAGTTGGTCGCTTCCTGGCAATAAAACTTGTGCTTTGGGCTTTTGTAATCCGGAAGGAACAATCAACGTCGTGGAAAAGAATTGCTGTTTAAAAGAGACCCAATCCACTTCTGTTTCCAGGGTTTCTTCCCCAGGTCCTCCACGGGTAACCCGTTCTACATCGGCACCTTTTTCTCGGTAATAAATGGTAGAGCGAGTTCTTTCATTTTCTAAATCCAGTTCTTGTTGCGGGGCCGTTAAACGCCATTGAACGTCAATAAATCCGGTTCCCGGATCCACAACATCCTGCATGCCTTCCATTTGAAGCTGTACATCTGCCATAAACCCTTCGCTGGGTAGGCTATACAGAAAGGAAAGTGCAGCGTTGGGTTGCGTGCTTGGACGCACCACAAATTTAACTTGATTGGGCGCCGGTTGGGTCGCCTCAAAGTACAATTGGTTGGTTTCAATGAGTCGGTTCTGGTGGAAAAAAGCCAGGTTAAAATCGCTGGAATCAGGAACCATCAATTGAAGTGGTTCTTGAGGCCCATTCCGATATTTCGATTGAAAAGTTTGGTACTCTTTTAATTCAGCAGAAACGAGCTTGGCGCCATGGCTGGAAAATCCAAGTTTTACTTGGGTATTTTCAAGATAAATCACTTGGGCGGTGCCTTTACCATACGCACCAAATCCGCCGAGCAATTGGTTTTGTTGAATTTGCAGAAGACTGTCTTGATTGATTCCAGCAAGGCTATCCGATGCCACCACTTCAGCGACGGCAGGCGGCGTAGCCACTTGCGCCAAGGTATCTGTTTGTAAGGAATCTGCTACCATTTCGGCAGGCGCAGGTGGGGTTGGTTTGGGGGCGAAAAACACAAAATAAACCACCATTAAGGTAGAAATTAGGGCCAAACCCACCATTGACTTTTTGTCCATAGAAGCGTAAAATGTGCGCCAAATTTAGGTAGATGGGGCTAAAGGGCAAAATCATTTTTTGATTATTCTACGGGCAGGCATTTGGCTTCATCAAAGTACATCGTTAAAAATAATTGATAAAGCCTATTTATTGTTAGTTGGTCATGTCAGATTCCCCGTTAAATTTGTCTATGCAATTTTTGAAAATTTCTGCCTTCAGGGCTTCACAGCTCTTTTTGCTTTGTTTCCTCAGCTTTTCTTTGGCCTCTGCGCAGAACGGAACCCTTCGCGGTTCGGTGTATTCTCGAGATGGATTTGAAATTTTGTCCTTCGCGGGCATTCAGATTACCGGGCCAAACGACTACTCGGCCACCACTTCTACCGACAACAATGGCGTGTTCACGGTAACTATGCTAAAGCCCGGAACCTATAATTTATTGGTGTCCATGCTGGGTTATAAACGCTACACCAAAGAAGTGACCATCGCTGCAGGTGAAATTACCCAGGTTAAAATCATTCTCGACCCACAATCCCGGGAACTGAATACCGTGGAAATTGGTGTGGACCGGATTCAGGAAAGAAGAGAAGAAACCAAAGTTTCTGTGACCACCTTTACTCCTGAGACCATGAAAAGGTTTACCAGTGTAGGTGGAGATCCGGATATCGCGCAGATTGCACAAACCATCCCTGGTTTTGTAACTACGGGTGACCAAGGAGGACAATTGTACATTCGGGGCGGCCCGCCCATTCAAAACAAAGTATTAATGGATGGTGCCACCATTTATAATCCTTTTCACTCCATCGGGTTCTTTTCGGTTTTCGATACGGACATTATTAGGAATTTCGATGTGTATTCCGGCGGTTTTGGCGCCCAATACGGCGGACGCATTTCCTCCATCATGGATCTCACCACCAGGGACGGAAATCGCTCTCGTCTTTCCGGCAGAGTGAACCTTAACACTTTTACGGGAAAAGTATTGCTTGAAGGTCCTTTGTCAAAAGTAAAAGAAGAAGGTGCCAATGCCTCTTTCTTATTAAGCCTTAAAGGTTCTTTCTTAGGACAATCTTCCAAAATCTTTTATCCGTACACCACCACCGACGGCTTGCCCTTCAATTTTTTCGATGGCTATGGAAAAATTACCCTTCATGCTTCTGACAATGGGTCCAAAGTGAATTTCTTTGGTTTTAACCATAACGACTGGGTTAACTTCAATCAATCCTCAGAGCTTAACTGGCGCTCTGCCGGTGGAGGTGCAAACTTTTTCCTCGTGCCTTCCGGTGCCAACATGAACGTAGAAGGGGTGTTTAGCTACACCAATTACCAAATGGAGTTGCGTGAAGACGCTGCACCGCCAAGGTTTAGTGAAATCAATGGTTTCAACTTCAACATCAATTTCCACCAGTTTTATGGTACCAATCGCTTAACTTATGGTATTGAAGCGAACGGATTTTCTACCGATTATCGCTATTTAAATGCCCAGAACCGGGTGCTTTCTCAAACTGAAAACACCACAGAATTTGCCGCTTTTACGCAGTTTAAATGGAATGTGAAACGGTTCGTTTTCGACCCATCGGTTCGCCTGCATTATTATGCTTCTCTGAATGAAATTTCTTTTGAACCTAGACTGGCCATGAAAATGAATGTGGCTTCCTCTTTCCGTTTAAAAGCCGCCGTGGGTATGTACTCCCAAAACTTTATTGCTGCCAATTCAGACCGGGATGTGGTGAACCTGTTTTATGGGTTTTTGTCAGGAACAGCCAATTTGCCTAAACAATTTAAGGGCGAAAACGTAACCTCCAATTTGCAGAAAGCCAACCACTTTATTTTAGGTGCAGAATGGGAAATTACCAAGTACATTGACTTTAATTTGGAAGGTTATTTCATGGATTTCCACCAATTAATCAATATCAATCGTGATAAGTTGGTAGATGATACCCCCGTGAATAATGCCGTTCCTGATTACTTGAAAAAAGATTTCATTCGGGAACGTGGATATTCAGCCGGTCTTGACTTTTTGGTGAAATTTGAATACAAAGATTGGTATGTGTGGGTGGGCTACTCACTCATGACCATCCAGCGTGAAGACGAATTGCGGGAATACACTCCTCATTTCGACCGTACCCACAACACCAACCTTGTGGCTTCCTATAAATTTGGAAAGAAAAAGAACTGGATGGTCAATGCCCGTTGGAATTTCGGTACCGGTTTTCCTTTTACCCAAACCCAGGGATTTTATGAGAACATCAATTTCCAGAATGGAATTGTGAGCGATTACCTGACCCAGCCCGGTGAACTAGGGATTCAATTAGGCCCTTTGAACGAAGGACGTATGCCAAGCTATCACCGCCTAGACGTCAACATCCAAAGGGAATTCAAGTTTTCTAACCGCGCATTCTTAGAGGTCAACATTGGCGCAACCAATGTGTACAACAGAAACAATATCTTCTATGTAGACAGAATTACGGCACGTAGGGTGGACCAATTGCCCATTATTCCTACCGTAGGTCTAAATTTCAGGTATTAATCACCTGAGTTCTCTTTTTGAAAGGGCTTAACAAAAAATCAAGGATAGAAACGGCTGCTTAGGTGGCCGTTTTCTTTTTTAACCCCCTTGCAGCCATCCTTCGGTGGGTATTTTTTCGTGATGCGGCAGGTTAATTGGAAAAGGGGAATGCATTTTCTTCCCGCTTACCGCCCTTTTCGATGGATAAATATATCTACCGGTTTTCTGGGTCGGTCGGTCACGTGCCAAATAAATCCATCCAGCAGACGTTCCGGTCCGGTAAAGGTTTCCCAGGGATGCAGGGTTCCATCGGCCTTTTGCTGGCAACTGATGCGTTGAATTTGTCGGTTGGCCATGGATAGTGTAATGTTTCTGCAGGAAAGGGTGTTAGCACCCATTAAACTGCCATCCTCTTCCCGTGGATAATAAATGAGTTTTCCTTTTTCCATCACATGAAGCCGAACAAGGTCGTTCTCATGGAAAAATCCACGCATATTTTGCCCAGAAAGCTGGTTGAATCGGATGGTATCATCTTGGGCAATTAAAAGGGCTTTTTGCAGCAAATCAAAATGATACAGCGTGCCCCGATCCATTTTTAAATGAATGTAGGTACCGGTCATTTGGCTGGAATCGCTCCAAATCACAGGGGTGAAAAACATCCGCATCAAAGAATCCCTTTCGGTATAAAAGAGTGAATCACATGCGCCTTGCAAATCGGGTTTGAAAAACTTCACATGGTTCCAGCACTGAACTACGCGGAATCCCAGTGTATCTTCCCAACCTTTTAATGTATCACCATGCAGGAACAAGGAATCGGAATCGAAAGCCTGAATCATTTGAGCATCCCCGGTGACCATATACAAATTCAAATCTTTCCAAGTTTCCGCATATTGCCCTAACAAGGTAATTTTCTCCGTGGAGTCATGAATCTGAATGTTGCCGAATCCTTGTCCGTAGCCACGGCCACGTTGGTAATACAGGCTATCTCCAATGAGGACCTTGGTACCGGAGGTAACTTTTGCATTACGGGAGAACCTGGCTTCATCGGTTTGTTTGTTATGCCAACCTTTTTCACAATAAATGACGGCCTGGTCACTGGTGATGGTGGTGGGACCGTAAAACCAAGAAATATCTGTTTCGGTCTCATAATCCAGCTTCTCCGACTGTACGGTATAATCTGGGTTTTGAATGTGAACGTTTTCTTCAAAGGTGAAAATACGGCGCGCACTTTGGTATTGACCTTTTCTGCTGCGAATGCGGTCGGTACCGTTGCGGATATTGGCCGAATCCGGATAGGAAACCTGACCTGAGTTGCGGTCATACGTGAGTTGACTGGTGGTCATATTCACGGTGGGATCCTTTAAGCGTACATTGCCATAAATGTCAGCTTTCCGCAGTGCGCCGTCATAAAAAAGAGAATCTCCATACAGACTTAAGGTGTCGCCTTGTCGGATATGAATTTGCCCAAACGCATGGAGGCGATTGGACTGCTCGTATAGAAAGGCGGAATCACAATACATGTAAGCGCCCTCATGAAACAACGCGACCCTTCCCGAAAGTTGAATCACGCTTTCATTGCCCAACGTCATGCCAGACAATCGGTCTGCATTGCGTATTTCTATTATTTTCACGGCAGAATCCTGCTGGCTTCTAAGCCCAGCACCTACACTTAGGCAGAGAAAAAAAAGGCTTACAATGAACCTTACCATGCTGTAGGTGGGGAAATTAAATGGGTTTCGTCTCGGTCCGGTCCGTGAGAAACCAACACCACCGGAACACCGGTTTCTGCTTCAATGAACCGGATAAACGCTTTGAGGGGTTCAGTGAGCGCACCCTGTTCATTTAAACAAGTAGACCAACCGGGCATCGTGTGATAATCCGGTTTTACATCTGTGGTAAGCAAATCGTAGGGCATTTCCTCAGTGAAGGTGCCGTCTGGCAGTTGATATCGGGTGGCCAGGTTGATGTGCTCAAAACCATTGAGGACATCGGCTTTCATCATCATAAGGTGGGTCACGCCATTGAGCATGATGGCGTATTTAAGGGCAGGAAGGTCTAACCAACCGCAGCGACGTGGTCTTCCTGTGGTAGAACCAAACTCATGTCCGGCTTGCCGGATGGCTTCACCGGTTTCATCCAAAAGTTCTGTGGGAAAAGGGCCACTGCCGACCCGCGTGCAATACGCTTTGAAAATGCCAAAAACGCGCCCAATTTGTTGGGGAGGAATGCCAAGACCAATGCAGGCACCGGCGCTAACGGTATGTGAAGACGTTACAAAAGGATAGCTCCCAAATTCAATGTCCAATAAAGTGCCCTGCGCTCCTTCAGCCAGGACGTAGCCGCCGTTTTGTACATGCGCATGTACAAAGTAAGCGCTATCGGTGAGCCTGACTTGCTCAAACACTTTGAGGCTTTCGAACCACAATGCTTCATCTTCCTCCATTGAAGGCAAATCGCCCATTATGGCGTGCACCATGGTCAGGTGTTGGTTTTTGATTTTTTGGTAGGTCTGTAAAAAGTCTTTTCCAACCACATCTCCCACCCGTAAGCCATTTCGACCTACTTTATCCATATAGGTAGGACCAATGCCACGTAAAGTAGAACCAATTTTTTCTACCCCTTTCAATTTTTCACTTACGGCATCCAACAAGCGGTGGGTTGGTAAGATGAGGTGGGCTTTTTTGCAAACCCATAAATTATCTCCTACCGAAAGGCCCAGCTCCAGCAAACGGTCCACTTCTTTTTTGAAACTAATGGGATCGATGACCACCCCATTGCCCACTAAATTCTTAGTTTGCGGATGAAAAACCCCTGAAGGAATGGTATGTAATACATGCTTTTTGCCATCGATTACCAAGGTATGTCCGGCATTGGGACCTCCTTGAAATCGGGCAATCATGTTGTAGCGCGGAGAAAGTACGTCTACCACTTTTCCTTTTCCTTCGTCGCCCCATTGCAGGCCGAGCAGTACATCAACGGGTTGGCGGTTCATGCCCTTGAATCTTGTTTATATGGGTTAATGCCTCTTCTTCGCTTTCTACGAGGGTGAAAATATTAGCGATTTTGGAGTACAGAAATAAGTCTTTCAAATCCTTATTCATTCCTGAAACAAAAACTTCTCCACCCATGGTGCGACATTGGGTCAATAGTTTTAGCCAAATACCAAGTCCTTCAGAACTTAAAAACCTTAATTGGCTGGCATCTACATACAGCCATTTTGCTGAGGGCGCTGAAGACTTTAATGCATCCAACAAGGGTTTTCCTTCAGGCGCACTGAGCCATTTCCCTTGAAGTCGAATAATCCACAGCGGTGCTTGTTCTTCCAGCACATAGGTAAATGAAGAAGGTGTAATTCCTATCATTGAAAGGTAACCGTTAGGGTTTGTGGGCTGTTGCTACACGTGTTTCCGTTGGCTGCACCCCAGTTATCATTGTTGATACATGGTCTTACGGTATATCCAAAATCACAATTGCAGGGACTGCCAGTGGTACTAAGGGTATATCCATTTCCGCATGAGCCGACAGACCAAGAAAATCCGTTGCAACTTACATTGGCTGTACTACTTGTGCGTAAGGCATTCGCCAATTGTTGAACTGCGCTGGGGACATTGCAAGTGGCTGGAGTACTTCCTGCACCGCTTCCGGAAATGGACACTTGGGTAAGACCGGAAGCCGGTAAAGTCGCCACGTAATTTTGCCAAGAGACACACTGAGCAGAACTTGAGGATACGTTGCCGGAAAAAGAAGCTGAATAGGTGAATCCTGCGTTAATGGTGATGGTTTGTTGCGAGCTATCGCTACAACCCAAAGCATCCGTCACTTTAAGCTGAACCAAGTAGTTGCCGGGTGTTGAAAATTGAACAGAGGGAGAAGCTTGTGTAGAAGAAGTGGGACTTCCTCCCTGGAAACTCCATTGATAGGTAAAACTTCCTTGGCTGCTCGGAGAAAAAGTCACTGGGGTAGAAGTAGAAGCACCTAAAAAGGTAAAAGCAGGATTTGGGAAACTACTGCAATTGCAAGCCACAGGTTGCCAACCGCTGGGGAAAAAAGTCTCAACGCATTGGGTGGTGGTGTTGTAAATTTGTAAACCGGGCGTTGGGGTGGGAATGGTGTTTCTTTGGGTGGTCGTTAATCTTGGTAAAAGCAAGCCTTTGTTTTGAAATTGAAGGTCTAAGCCAGCTGAGGGATGGGGACTTCCTTGGGTATCTGAAATTCTAACAGATTGCGCATGAATTGAAACACAAAACAATAGGGCAAGCAATGACAAAACGCCTCTTGGTTTCATAAGTTAAATTTAAGTACCCGAAGGTACGTAAAACCCAAAGAAAACTTAGGTTGTATATATTAAATTGCGGGCAAATTTTAAGGCGATACCTTCCAATATCTCTCCTTTTTGCCTCAAAAAAGGTGTAGGTCCTTTTACGTCTTATCTGTAAAGAAAGACAGGAAAAATGTCTGAAGCTGTTGGTTTTGTCCTAGACGCCTCAGGTTAATGCAAATGAAATGGGCCAGCTTGATTCTGAAAAATGAATTGAAAACCAAACAAGCTTGAGGATTGCAGCTACCTTCAATGGTTGGGCCCGCAATTGCAACCTGCATCTATCTGCACTTGTGTGTCTTTTAAAGACTTGATTAACAAATCTTTTTCTGAATCCATTAAAGGTGTTCCTCGAAGGTCCAATACCCTTAGCCAAGGCATGGACAATAGGGCAGAAGGACTCTTGAAAATTTGGGTGCCACTCAGGTTCAATTCTTCTAATTTTTGAAGCATAAACATACATTCGGGCAGCTTCCAAATCTCATTTTTACGGAGATTTAAAAAGGTTAATCGCTTGAGTTGGCAAATTTCAGGTGGAAGGGTTTCCAATTGGTTGTTTCGAACATTCAAGTGCACCAATCGTTTTAGGCTGCCAATTTCGGGTGGAAGAGTCCGCAATTGATTGCGTGATAAGTCGAGCTCTACCAAATTGGTGAATTGGAAGACTTCTTTTGGTACTTTTTTTAGGCGTTGTCCGGCCAAAGAAAGCCGCTTCACTGCATGTGGGGTTTTTAAGGCAAGTTCCAAATCTGTGTAAAGCACTTCTTCAACACCAAAATCCGTTTGGGCACAAAGGCTTCCAAAAGCGAACATCCAAATCCATATCCAACCCCTTATGCTCATGTGAATAGGGATTGAGCTTTAACTGCATCCTGTTCCAATTGGATTTTCAGCGCTTCTAAAGAAGGAAACGTTTGTTCGGCCCGGATGCGAGAAATGAGACGAATGGAGAGCGTCTCTCCGTAAATTGTTTCCGACCAATCAAAGAGATGTACTTCTATGTTGGGATGAGCATTTGGCAGGTTGGTCACGGTGGGTCTAAATCCAATATTCATCATTCCACGTACGCATTGTCCATGTATTTCGGCTTCTACCGCGTATACGCCATTTCCCGGAATGAGTTTCAATTCGTTCAAAGGTTCAAGGTTTGCCGTGGGGAAACCCAAGGTGCGACCCAGCTGTTTTCCATGTACTACCTTTCCATCAAAAGCATAAGGATAGGTGAGAAAGGCGTTTGCCATGGTAACATCTCCCGCCTCCAACGCTGCCCGAATTTTTGTCGAACTTACCCGTACTTCATCTACATCTTGGGCTGGAATTTCTTCCACCGTAAATCCATAGGTAGGTCCATAGGCCATAAGCTCCGTCAATGAACCTTCTCGGTTTCTTCCAAAATGGTGGTCATACCCAATGATTAAATGGTGTAATCCCATTTTTTCAACCAATATGTCACGAATGTAGGAGAGGGAGCTGGTGCGGGAAAAATCACGGGTAAAAGGAATCACCACCAAATGGTCGATACCGAAAACTTCCAAAAGGCGGGCTTTCTCTTCCAGTGTATTCAGTAATTTGAGTGCGGAATCATCGGGAAAAAGGACCAAGCGAGGGTGTGGGTCAAAGGTGACCACCACCGATTCACCCTCCATAGCCTGGGCAGCCATCCTTACCCTTTCCAAGATTTTTCTATGGCCCACATGCACACCATCGAAAGTGCCGGTAGTAATCACCGGACGTTGGAAAACTGGTGTGGCCGGTATGCCGTGATGTATTTGCATGCCCC
>CAZRHR010000056.1:0-17719 GCA_964599915.1 uncultured Candidatus Competibacteraceae bacterium
TGGTACATGTCGGGGGATAGTCCAACTTGTTCCATGAGTGCGAGGGCTGCGTTTTTACATGCGGCTTTGGTGGTGTGGACGCGATGCACCCACATGGGTTCTGCGATGGCTTCACCGATGGGTAAGTAGGGATTTAGCGAGGCAAAGGGATCTTGAAAAATCAATTGAAAATGGGGCCGCATTTTCCGCAGTGCTTCTCCCTGAAGCGTGTGTAAGGCTTGACCTTGGAAATAAATTTCGCCGGTTGCGTGCGGTTGAAGTCGAAGCAGGGCGCGGCCTAGGGTCGATTTTCCGGAACCGGATTCACCTACCAGTCCTAAAATTTCTCCTTGGTATAATTGAAGGTTGGCTTGTTTTACAGCGTGAAATGGTGTCGGTTTTTTCCAGAATGAGGTTCCTCGTCCCGGGTAGGTCACGGAAATGTTTCGAGCCTCCAACAAAACGGATGTGGGTTGAAATGTGGGCCTTTCGTTATTGAAATCTTCATTTTGAAGGCTTCCCGCCATCACATCTTCTACGGTTGGCAGGCGCAACGGCCGGGCTTGATGCGGCGGACGGCAAGCCATAAGTCCTTGGGTGTAGGCGGCTTTGGGAGCCGATAAAACCTGATGGGCAGGCCCTTGCTCCATGATTTTTCCTTGCCGCATCACCACCACATGGTCTGCCATTTTTCGGACGACGCCCAAATCATGGGTAATGAAAATCATGGCCATTTGGTGTGCTTTGGCCAGTCTTTGCAGTAAATCAAGGATGTGATGTTGCACGGTGACATCCAAAGCCGTGGTAGGTTCGTCTGCAATTAGTATATCCGGCTGGTTGGCCATGGCCATGGCAATCATGACCCGTTGCTTTTGTCCTCCGGAGAGTTGGTGTGGATAAGCGTGGAACAAAGTGGACGGCTGCGGAAGTTCAACCGATTGAAAGAGGTCAATGGTTTTAGATTTTGCCTCTTTGGAGGAGATTTTTTGGTGAACTAAAATCGCCTCTTGTACTTGTTTTCCCACCGACATCACCGGGTTCAGGGAGGTCATAGGTTCCTGAAAAATCATGGTGATGCGTTTTCCCCGAAGGGCGCGGAGTTGTTTTTCAGATAAGGCCAATAGGTTCCCAGCGCCTTCCAGGTGGGCGGTTCCGGACGATTTGGCTTGGGTTAAACCCATGAGCGACAGGCAAGTCAGTGACTTTCCGGAGCCGGATTCACCCACCAATGCGAGGGTTTGTCCGGGGAAAACGTTAAAATGGACATCCTTCACCACCTGGGTGGTTTCGAACGAAAGACTGAGGTTTTCTACGCGAAGTAGCGGTTGCATCAGAGGGCAGGTCCAGCGGGTTCCGGAAAACGTTTCTCTTTATAAATCCAAATGCGAACGGCTGAGGATTCATATAAAGGCGTTTCGTCATAGATTTCCACATAGGTACCGGAGCTGTCGGCACAAGTGAATGCGCCTCTGCTTTCTAAGCAGGGAGATTGATTTTTTTCCTCATAAAAACTTCGGAACAATCCGGCCAAAGCCTCACCTTCATCTGGTTTTCCCAGGAATACGGAGGCATGAATTTCGGTAAGAATCATGCCTTCGAATATGTAATTGATTTGACAATATTCAGAATCGGAGACTGGGATTTTGTATTGCAGTGCCGTAGAATCCATGAATACACGATGTTCTGTGGGTTCATTTTGGAGCACAGCTTCATAGGAGTCCCCGGGACTGAAACCCCTAAAATGACCTGGCCGATCGGTCATGATGCGTTTAAATTCCTTATTTAAAGCGGTATCGCAGCTCACGAGCAAAAGGATACCAAAAACCATAACCAGAAGTCGCCGCATGTCATTTTGTTTACCGCAAAGGTAGGGGAACTCAGGGATGATTACAACCCGACTTTTAAAACGTGAGGTGGAATGCAAAGGGCAAATGGATATTATCTATTTGTTTGGTGATAAAGTCAGTTTGGGTAAATGATGACATTGCATGCTTTGTCCTAAGACCTTTTTTCCCCCAGATGATTCAATAAAGAAAGTTTTCAGCTTTTCAAGACCGTGAAATCTTGGTCCACAATACCGTTTGTTTCTTCCGAAGAAACCGCCAAAATCCTAAAGGAAAAGCCACGTGCATCATCATAAAATAAAAGGGCACGTAAAATCCGGGGAGGGGAACTTTGAGGTTGCGGGTGAGCCATCCAAGGCCGGCGAGGAAAAGAAAAATTCCCCAAAAAATGGAAAGGGTGTGCAGGGCGAGGTTTTCGGAAAAGCAAAAGGCCAGTGCCAATGGCCCTGTCCACACCGCCAGGGGAGCAGTAACCCAGCGGAGCAATCGGTGGCTGATAAACTGAAATGCCCGCAAAGGATAAGGCCACGGGGACCAAATGGTCCACATGCGTGGAATGGCCTGAAATACACCTGCGGCAATCCGAACCTTTCGTTCAAATTCACTTGGCAGGTCAGGACTTGGCGCCTCTATGGCACAAGCTTCCGGTGCATAGGCCATGAGTGAACCATTTTTTAAAAACTGAACCGACATGGCCAAGTCGTCCAAAATACTGTCTTCCGGGATGGGCGCGTAAGCACTTCTGCGGAAAGCCATGAGCTCTCCTGCGGCGCCGGTTAGGGTGTGCACTTTGGCTTCCCAGTGTTTTACTTTAGACTCATAGCGCCAGTAAATGCCTTCATGGGCTTCTGAAGAATGTGCTTGGGTTTTCACCTTCTTTTCTCCCGAAACTGCCGCGATGTTGGGTTGCGTGAACCTTACGGCAAAGGCTTTGAGCACATTAGGGGTGAGTAAGGTGTTGGCGTCCGTTAATACAATTAACGGGTGTTTGGCAAAAGATAAAGCGCGGTGAATGGCGGCTGCTTTTCCCTTGCGTTCCGGTTCATGTAAAACCCTCACCCTTGGGCCCCAGTCTTGTGTATGGGCTTGGTCTGTGGAACCATCGGTGACAAGAATAATGTCTATTTGTTCTTCCGGATAATCAAGCGAAAGGGTATTGGAGATTTTCTCCCGGAGTATTCCCTTTTCATTGTAAGCGGGAATAATCAGGGTAAAAGCGGGCCATGGGGTGGGCGTGGGTAGATTTTTGTTTTTGGTAAAAAACGCCAGTCCGGCCATCAACAAGGGATAGACCAGGTAAGTGTAAGCCAAAAGAGAAAGGCTGCTCCATACAATGATACTGGCAACGGACATGGGATAAAGGTAAAAACTTACCACCATCCAAGGATATCCATGCCGGGCATACGGCTATTTTTCTCTGAAGAAAATGGCCATGGGCGTTCCGGAAAATGAATATTTTTCACGGATTTTGTTTTCCAAGAACCTACGGTACGGGTCTTTCACGTACTGGGGCAAATTGCAATAAAAGGCAAAGCACGGATAGGCAAGTGGCAACATGGTGGCAAACTTGATGCGGATGTATTTGCCCTTATTGGACGGGGGAGGATTAGATTCAATGATGGGTAAAATATAATCATTGAACTCTCTGGTTTTGATGCGCCGCTGCCGGTTTTCATAGACTTCCACCGCCGTTTCCAGGGCTTTATGGATTCTTTGTTTTTGGGGAACGGAGGTAAAGATGACCGGAACATCTCTAAAAGGCGCAATTTTCTCTTGAATATCCGCCAAAAAGGCTTCATGGGTTTTATGGTCTTTTTCCACTAAATCCCATTTATTCACGAGAATGACAATGCCTTTATGGTTTTTTTCTGCCAGGTGAAACAGGTTCAAATCTTGGGATTCAAACCCTTGGGTGGCATCAATCATGAGAAGTACCACGTCTGCGGACTCGATGGTTCGGATAGAACGCAGGACCGAATAAAATTCTAGGTCTTCTTTTACTTTTCCTTTTTTACGTACCCCGGCGGTGTCAATGAGGTAAAAGTCGAATCCAAAAGCTTTATAACGAACGTAAATGGAGTCTCTGGTGGTGCCGGCTACGGGGGTAACAATGTTTCTTTCGGTACCCAAAAAGGCGTTGGTGATGGAGCTTTTCCCCACGTTAGGGCGACCTACAATGGCAATTTTGGGGAGAATTTCTTCTTCCTCTATGGGTTTAGCAGGGCCTAAAAGTTCAAGAATGCGGTCCAACAAATCGCCGGTGCCGGAACCGGAAATAGAAGAAAGGGCAAACACTTCCCCAATACCAAAGGCATAAAAATCTTGGGCTTGAGAGATGAGGTCGAAATTGTCCACTTTGTTGGCTACCACGAGCGTGGGTTTACCTGCACGTCGCAGCAAATCGGCCACGGTTTCGTCCAGTAAAGTGATTCCGGTAATGGTATCTACGACAAATAGAACCACATCGGCTTCATCTATGGCGAGGGTGACTTGTTTTCTGATTTCGGCTTCAAACATATCGTCTGAGCCATGGACATATCCACCGGTGTCAATCACGGACATTTCCCGGCCACCCCATTCAATTTTTCCATAATGGCGGTCGCGGGTGACGCCGCTGAACTCATCTACGATGGCATCGCGGGTGCCGGTGAGGCGGTTGAAAAGGGTAGATTTCCCCACATTGGGTCTACCTACAATAGCAATCATGTTCCCCATAATACAGGTGCAAAAATAAGGGTATAAAAGAAAATCCGGCCTTTACCAGAAGTTTTCTGGTGAAGGCCGGATAAAATGGGGGTGTTAGAAACGCATGGGGGCAGGTCTCCGCTTTTTGCGGTCATCTCCGCCACCAAAACTGCTTTGGCTGTTGTTGCCGTAGGATTTTTTGAATTTACCTCCACGGGCTTGTTCTCTTCCGGCTTTTGGTGCGGCACCACGGTCGGTGCGCAGTTCAAAACGTACCGGGCGATCATTCACTTTTTGTCCTTTTAAGCCACCTTGAAAGGCATCTGCCATTTCTTTACGCACTTCTAAAAGGGTATAGCTGGATTTTAGACCAATCCAAGGAATATCGTTTTCTTGTAAGCCACAGGTTTCGGCCAAATATTCTTTGATTGAACGAAGGTCGAAGCCATCCATGGTGCCCAGATTCAAGAAGAAACGAGCTACGTCTGAACGCATGGGTTCTCCTCCCATGTCATCCATGTTGCCATCTTGGTTTTGGTCATTGTAATAACGCAACATTGGTGCGAAACGAGCAGAAAGGAAGCGGGCCAAAATGTCTTCACGGCTGAGGTCAGCCAACATTTGACTTAAAGCCTCTACAGAGCCTTCCATGTCTGGTAGGATGGAGGTGTCGCGGATTTCGGCTGCCCAAGTTTCTACTTGTCTGCGCACGATTTCTTTGAAACCTGGCATTTCTCTTAGGACGAAGCGGCTTTGTAGCGCTCTTTCCAAGGTGCCGATTTTCCCTTTTTCATTTTTAGAAATCAGGGCAATTGAAACACCTTTTTTCCCGGCACGGGCGGTACGTCCTGCACGGTGGGTGTAGTTTTCTAAATCGTCCGGTAGGTGGTAGTGAATTACGTGAGTAACATCATTCACATCGATACCGCGTGCCGCTACGTCGGTAGCCACCAACATGCGGAGGTGACGGGTGCGAAAACGCTTCATCACTTGGTCACGTTGTGCTTGGCTCAGGTCGCCATGCAGGGCATCGGCGTTGTATCCGTCGCGGATTAAAGCGTCGGCAACTTGCTGAGTTTCTTTTCTAGTTCTGCAGAAAACAATACCAAAGATGTCCGGATGAAAATCGGCAATTCTCTTCAGGGCCTGGTATTTGTTTTTAGGACCGGTGATGTAGAATTGGTGTTCGATGTTTTCATTGCTGGCATTTTTCCGTCCCACGGTAATTTCGATGGGGTCGAACATAAACTGCTGTGCAATGCGCGATACCTCTGCAGGCATGGTGGCAGAGAACAACCAAGTGAATTTGGTGTCCGGGGTTTGGGCCAGAATAAGGTCCAAATCTTCACGGAATCCCATGTTCAACATTTCGTCCGCTTCATCTAAAACGGCTACACGAACGCCGGACAAATCGATTTTGTTCCGGTGAATCATGTCGGTAAGTCTTCCGGGGGTGGCCACAATAATGTTGGCCCCATCGCGGATTTCCTTAATTTGTCCTTCGATACCGGCACCACCATAAATGGCTGCGATGCGAATACCGGAAACATACTTCGAATAGTTTTCCAAATCACGAGATACCTGAAGGCAAAGCTCGCGGGTTGGACAAATAATCAAACCTTGAGGTTTGCGAGAAGTCGCATCGGTCATGGCGATGAGAGGCAGGCCGAAAGCGGCTGTTTTACCCGTGCCTGTTTGGGCCAAAGCGACGAGGTCGCCGGGTTGTTCAATTAAAACCGGAATGGCTTGTTCTTGAACGGGAGTAGGGGACTCAAATCCCAAATCGATTAACGCACGAACTAACGGGGCTTGCAAGCCCAACATTTCAAATGGGTGTGACATACATCAACTGTTACCGCCGGCACCTGGCCTTCGAGATGGAACTTTACAACTTAAAAGCGAGCAACCACCGACAGGAAACGTTGACTTACCAAAAAGAAGAAATCCCGCTATCCAGGGATACGGCTTTGTTTAAAAACCGGTACAAAGATAATCGAATTTCCCGAAACCACAAGCTATTAGCGGTTTTCCTTGATTTGAGGTTCCATATTGCTTATCTTCACCCTCCAAATGACACCCCACGCTTTTCGCAAACAACGTTGGAAAATTGGCCTGGGTGTTGCGGCTGCGCTCATTGTCGTCGCAACGCTGGTGTATACCAATGACCTTATTCGCGCCATTCGTTTAGATGAGCGGCAAAAAGTGGGTTTATGGGCCCGGGCCGTCCAAAATCGGGCGGAATTGGTGCGGCAAACCAATGCCATTTTCAGGGATTTTGAAACGGAAGACCAAAAGAACATTCGCCTGTGGGCCGAAGCCAACCAGTTCCTCGCTTCCTATGATGGCATGGGAGATATCCATTTTCCCTCCCTCATCCTTACCAACAACACTACCATCCCCGTGATTATTGCCAATGCGGAGGATGATATTCTCATGGTGAACAACTTTTCCTCGGCACAAGAAAAAGATACCACCTTCCTACAAGAAGAAATTCAACGCCTCCGGAAAAAGAACGCGCCTGTAGATGTAAGTTATAAGGTGGATGGCATTTGGTTTAAGCAATATCTATACTACGATGACTCCCGGATTTACTCTAGTTTAAAAAGGGTGATTCATGAGTTGGGTAATTCCTTTATTGAAGAAACGGTCATCAATGCGGCTTCCGTGCCGGTGGTATTTACCAACGCCGCCTCCGACAGTATTTTGGCCTTTGGAAATATTGACGCACTCACGGAGCAAGGTTTGGTGGAAGACGCGGACCTTATTGCAGAAATGAAAAAGCATAACCACATTCAAGTAGAGTTGCTGCCGGGCGTGCCATACCATATTTACTACATGGACAGCCAAACCCTCGCTCAGTTGAGGTATTTCCCGTGGATTTTTCTCGCCATTGTTACTGCGTTTCTTCTTACGGGTTATCTTTTGTTTTCCTTGGCCCGTCGTTCTGAGCAAAATTTGTTGTGGGTAGGCATGTCCAAAGAAACCGCTCACCAGTTGGGAACCCCTATTTCTTCTTTAATGGGTTGGTTAGAAATTTTAAAGGACAAAAATGTGCCCCCTGACATTTTACATGAAATGGGGGTAGATGTAGAGCGCCTGCAAATGGTGGCAGAGCGATTTTCAAAAATCGGTTCCTCCCCGAACCTTCAGCCCGGCTTGCTTTCCGATGTAGCGCGCCAAACCATGGATTATTTGAGGCCAAGGATTCGGTCTTCTGTCACCATGGAACTGCTTGTAGAAGAGGAGGTACCAGTTTTGTTAAATGCGGCCCTTTTGGTCTGGGCACTTGAAAATATTTTACGCAATAGTGTGGATGCTTCTACGGGAAAAGCATTGATTTCCATTTCTATTGCCAAATGGGGGAATAAAATGGTTGTGGACATTACAGACACGGGAAAAGGAATTCCAAAAAATGCGTGGAAATCTGTGTTTAAGCCGGGATATACAACCAAGACGCGCGGTTGGGGTTTAGGCTTAAGTTTGAGCAAACGTATTGTGGCACAGTATCACAAAGGGAAAATCGGGGTTAAGTGGAGCGAGATTGATAAAGGGACGACTTTGCGGTTGGTGTTTCCGATGGCTTAAACATGTATTTTGGATGGAATAAAAAACCGCCACATTACCTAGGGACAATAAAAGAAAATAAAAAATATATCTATATTTACTTTTTGTAAAAGAACCCAAATGCAGGTGTTGCTTACGGCGATTACCCTCGTCCTGTTTTTTTTCGCTATTAGACAATTTTTCATTCGTGAAACCCCTAGGTATGGACGATTGATTCTTGGGGTTTTAATATTGAATCGTGTGGTTCTGAATGGCTTATATTTATTAGCCCAAGGTGGTTTGCTTTCTACCTATCCCATACTTCTTCGGTTTTCTGCACCATTTTTCTATGCTTCACCAGGTTTGGTCTTTTTGTATGTACAAGGTGTCCTTTACCCTTCAAGGAATTGGAAAAAAAGTGACTGGTGGCATATTATACCTGTGCTATTTGGCTTTTTAGAGGTTGTTCCATGGTTCTTTTCTTCCACAGAAAATATGTTGCAAGATGTGTATCAGGTCAACTTATCTAAAGGCCCCTTTTTCCAGTATTTTACTGGGTGGGTCTCACAGCAGTCTGGATTTCTTGTTCGTCCCGCCCTTCAGTTGGTTTATTTGATTTCACTCTGGTGGCAGGTGTATGTCTTGATCCGTGTCAACAAATTTTATGGAGAGGATTTGAATAGAAGGCATTGGGTGTTATTTATTCTCAGTATGGCGACCGCTTCTTTGGTCGTTTCGGGTTTTCAAGTCGCTTCAATTCACTTCCCTTCTCTCATGCGTCAAATTCATTTTCCTCCATCCTATCTTCTTCATTTGTTGAATATTATGATTTTGTTAGGGTTTTTATTTTTCATTTTTCAAAAACCCGTGATTCTTGCGCAATATGTGTTGGGGTTTTCTAATCAAAAAAATGTAGATTATTTCACAGATGTAAAGCGCATCGCCATTCCAGCCGACCGCGAGACTCCCCCTGTAAATGCAGAGGGTGGAGGGTATAAAAAAGTGTTGTCAGTTTTGGAGGCCGAAGAATTGTTTTTGAGAGCGAAAGCCATCATGATTGAGCAATCCCTTTATCGGCAACCCCAGTTACATTTAGCCGATGTGGCATCTGCACTTGACGTTCCTGCACATCATTTGTCATTTTGTTTGAATAAACACAAAGGTCTGTCCTTTAGGGAATGGATTAATCAAGCAAGAATAGAAGCCTTTTTAGAAGATTATCCACGTTTAAACCAAACCATGACCATCGAGGCGCAAGCTCGACATTGTGGGTTTAAAAATGTATCAGCCTTTTATTTGGCGTTTAAGAAATCCAAGAAATGCAGTCCCAAAGACTTTCTGAGCTCGTTAAGCCAGAAGAAGGCGGATTAGCAAACAACTATAGGAAAGCAATTCTGCTTCATTTGGATAATAATTCTCCATTTATGAAGATAAGTAGAGAGGTTGACGCCCCTATTTTGACAATGTTTAGTGGTTACTCAAGTAGATTTGCCGCCTTACGATTTCAAAATGGCATTTTTATCGTCTATTGTGCAGCATTTTGCTCATAAAACAGCAGTTTGTCCCCTTTTTATTCGTAATCGCCTGCGTGGGGTGTGCGGTTGGGTACTCTTCTTTAGTTTGCTTCCCATTCATTTAATGTCTCAGACGCCGGTAGACATTTTGGTGGTTGGTGCTGGGGGAAGTGGTGGCGCTCATCAAGTAGGCACTGCAGGAACAGGCGGTGGTGGTGGTGGTGGTGTCGTTCTTATAGAACAGACCCTGCTATCAGATGGCAGTTACACAGTGACGGTGGCACCTACCACAAGTGGAAAAAATAATGGTTCAAGTTCTTGCAATGGATTAGGTAACAATGGGCAGAATAGTTCATTTGCTAGAAGCGGACATATATCTGCAACAGCCTATGGCGGCGGCGGCGGCGGTGGCTGCGGAACGGCGGATGGGAATTCGGGAGGTTCTAGTGGCGGTGGGCATTGTGGTGGCTCAGGACAAACGGCTACAAAAGGAGTCGTTTCTGGCCAAAATGGAGGAACGGTGAACTTATATGGTAACCAAGGAGGAACGGGTGAGTCATGTCCACAGCCCAGCAATGGTGCCGGTGGTGGTGGGGCACAATCAGGAGGCAGTGTGTCGAACGGTGGCGCAGGTGTTTCCCTTTCCATTTCAGGAACGAGTCAAGTGTATGGGTCTGGTGGTGGAGCCAATGCTGTAACAGGCGGACTTGGGGGCACCAATGCCGGAAATGGAACAAGTGGAAGCAATACAACCAGTAGCTCGGGTTCAATCAATGCCGCCAATAATTTTGGTGGTGGTGGTGGTGGGAACTCCTGTGGTAATTGTACCTCAGGGTCAGGGGGCTCTGGTGTAGTCATCATTCGATATGCGGCAACTTCCCCGCTGGCTACGGGTGGCAGCATCTCTTCCTATACTGCGGACGGCACCAATGGTCTGAACGGTGTTGTCTATCAAGTGCATCAATTTAATTCTTCAGGAACGTTTGCATTAACTGGTATTGTTACCTCTCAGCCTTCGTCTGCCACTCAGCAGGTTTGTTTAAATGGAGCAGCAACACCCTTGACTGTAACGGCTTCAGGCACCTCCATTACCTATCAATGGTATAGCCACACCATTGCATCCAACCAAGGAGGAACATTGTTGGCTGGAGAAGTGTCTGCCAGTTTCACGCCGCCAACCCACACCTTAGGTACTTTGTATTATTATTGTGAGGTAACCAATTCCACTGCTACACAGAATAGTGCAGTTTCTGGAGCGATTGTGGTGAGCGCCCCTTCTGTTTCAGGAAGCATTAGTGGGGCAACGGCAGTGACCGCCGGAACCAATAGTACCCTATTAACTTTGACAGGTCACACGGGAAGCGTTCAGTGGCAATCATCCGGAGATGGAGTTACATTTTCCAACATCGGCGGTGCCACAAGCAGTACGTACACTGCGACCAACCTTAGCTCAACGACCTACTACAGAACGCAGGTAACCAATGGTGGCTGTGCTTCGGTTCTTTCCCCCGCCGTCACCATCTTGGTGACCCCTGCACCAACGGCGGCTACGACCCTCAACATATCGGGAACAGGAACACAGATTTCCATCACAAACAACACCGCCACGGTGGTAGATGCTGGGCTTCTGGTGGCGGGTGATGGTCACATTTCAGGTTTTACAATTTCTATTACAGAAAACTATACGCCGGGTGATTCATTAGATTTTACTGGTTCTTTGCCGGCTGGAATTTCAGCATCTCCTTTCAATACAACCAGCAGAAGCCTAGTTTTTTCAGGCACAGCCTCTGCAAGCGATTGGCAAACCCTTTTGCGTACAGTAAGGTTGAAAACGGCGGCCGTAAACTGTAATCCTGAGACAAGGCAAATCACATTTTCTACAAGTACCAATTATTATAACTATTTCAATGGTCATTATTACGAATATAGCCCTGTATCAAGGTCGTGGACAGATGCAAAAGCCTTCGCCGCCTCAAAAACATTCTTTGGACGTCAGGGCTATTTAGTCACCATTAGTTCGCCCGCTGAAAACGCTTTTGTGTCCACCTTGATTCATCAAGATACTTGGATTGGTTGTTCAGATAACTTTTCTCAAATTAATGGTGCAGTAGGGTACACAAAATACGCCAGCCAGAATAATGCAGAGGGTCGTTGGCATTGGATTACCGGACCAGAAAAAGGTATTCAAATCAGAACAGGTAATGCATCTACTGCAGAAAAGCCGGGAAGTGCTGTTTCTGGTGTTTATCAAAACTGGAACTTGGGGGGGAGTTATAGTAACAATGAACCCAATGATGTGTGGAGCTTTGGTTTAGCCGGGCAAGAAGATTATGGCCATTTATGGGCAAATTCCGGCAGATGGAATGATTTTCCCAACCGGGGCAGAGCGTGTATTATCGAATATGGAGGGATGCCTGGCGACCAACCCGTAGGAACCTTGGCTTATTCTCGCTCTGTTTTGGTCTTAGGTGCAACACCAGGAAGTATTTCCGGCGGTGTTTCAGTCTGCAGCGGTGGTAGCGCGACTTTAACCCTTTCAGGAGCCACCGGAAGTGTTGACCGTTGGGAAACCGCACCCGACCCATTTTTTCAGGCCAGTCTAACCCAAACCATTGCAAACACTACAAATAGCTTAAGTCTTTCAGGAATTACGCAAACAGGTTATTATAGAGCGATTATGGTCAATGGGTCATGCACCTTGGCGACAAACGTACAACAAGTAGAGGTGGCCGATGTATTCCCAGGAACCATCACCGCGCTTACCAATCAAGTCTGCGCCACAAACAGTGCGGAACTTCGATTGAATGGCTATGTTGGCACCATTCAAAAATGGCAAATGACCACTGACACAGCTGGGGTTTTAAATGATATATCCTCTACCTCTGCGACCCTTAGTCAGTCTTTAACGGTGGTTGGAACCTACTTTTTCCGTGCTTTAGTAGAAGATGTATCCTGTGCCGCTTCGCCTCAAGCCACCTCTTGGTATCCGGTAGTGGTTTCTGGAAGTGGCGCTCCCCAAGGAGGAAATCTATCTTCTAACTATCACTGTGGGGTAAATAATGCAGGAGTTTTATTGCTTTCTGGGGCCACAGGATCCACGTTTCAATGGTATGTGTCTGTGAATGCAGGAGCTACCTGGAACGCCATTTCTGGTGAGACCCAACCAAGCTACGCATACCAAAATATCACCTCTAACCGAATGTTCAGAGTAGAAGTAAGCAGTGGTGCATGCGGGACTACATTTAGTGATACTGGTAGGGTGGAGCTCTATGGAACCAATGTCTGTGAATGGACCGGTGCTATAAACCAACAATGGAATGAGACGGGTAATTGGTGTGAAGGCATTATCGCGGCTGAAGGAAGATCTATGGATATCCGTCCGGAGTCAGTAAATGACCCTGTTTTAGACATGCATAGAACCATTGGACAATTGTCCTTTCTATTCAGCTCTAGAAAAATCCATTTGGGAGCCTTTGATCTTACCATTCATGGAATTAGTGGTGCAGACTCCCTTAATTTTATAAGAACCAACGGCGCAGGCGTTTTAAAAGCCAACGTCCATGGAAACATGGGTCAGTTTACCTTTCCGGTAGGGAACGCTACGTATAATCCTGTTACCATTACTAACAAAAACCCTCAATCTGATGTGTTTTCAGTGCGTGTTTGGGATGATGTTCGGGCACAAGGATACACTGGGAATCTAATTCAAACCCCACATGTTCAGCGGACTTGGGATATTAATAAGGCAAATCCTACCAATACGCTTGGCGTTGATTTTGAATTTGGCTGGCACCTCAACCAAGAATTTGGAAGCATGACAGGGTATTATTTAAACCATTATTTATCAGGGGTGGGGTGGGAGTTGCCGGCTGTAACCACCGGAAACCAATCCGCAGCATTAGCAGATACGCTGAAATCTTTTTCTTTTCTTGGGTACACAGGCAGCTTTTCACCTTTTTCCATTGGAGGAGATAATATAAGTCCATTACCAGTTGAATGGCTTTCTTTCAATGTAGCTTGTGTGGATAAAACAACCGAATGCACTTGGCAAACCGCATCTGAAATAAACAATAGCCATTTTGAACTCTTGGCCTCCCATGACCTCAATACCTGGCAAATTTTGGCACGGATTCCTGGGAAATTATTAAGCCACACCCTTCAAAATTATGTTTATTCTTTGCCTCCTGATGTCCATAACGGTCCTTATTTCCGCTTAACTCAGGTGGACGTAGATGGCACATCTGAAACCTTTGCCACCCTCTATTTTCCTGAATTATGTAATCCAAAACCAATACAACTTTTCCCTAATCCAAGTTCAGGTAAGACGACCTTAAGAGGAAGCCCACCCTTGTCAGATTGGCAACTTTTGGATAGCAGAGGCGCGGAAATCCTTCGCTTTACCACGAGTGAAAATGGAGAATTTAATCTAGATATCAATGTTTCCCCTGGTGTTTATTTTCTTAAACCCATCACTTTCCCAACCTTAGAATGCCTTAAGTGGATTCAATATTAGGTTAGCTCAAACAATTTTGGGTTCATTACATGGATGTAGGATGGATTGCGCAGTTAAGTCCCTTAAAAAAAAGCTCTTAACTGCGCACCTCCTAAATGAATAACCGGGCCTTGTTCCGTTTTTCTTCCGTCGTACGTCACAGACAACTGAAGGTTCTGTCCCAAACTCCTTTGAATCACTGCGCCCCAAGTCACATTATGTCCCTGCCCAAGGGATTCCAACATTTCAAATGCCACGGGGGTAGAGGTGCCACCTCCACTGAAAGAAGCAAATATGTATTCTGCCCTTACTTCCACACTTCCTTTTCCCGGATCATTCCATTTCCATTCCAGTCCCGGCCGGTGCATCACTGAGGTTTCACCCGCCAACACCGTTTGACCCCCTGAAACAAATGACCGGTTGAATTTCCAACTACCCCTATAACCGGCCGTCACGCGAAAACGGGTGTTTGGCTGCCACACCAACTTGGGATTCAATTCCCAAATTTCTAAATTAAACTCCCTGTTGCGCAACAATTCCGCACGAGAACCCCGCCATCCATAACGACCCTCATTTTGCCAACTCAGCACTTCTGCCAATTGAACCCGCGACCGTACCGCATGAAACGAGGACGATCTGGATTCTGCCCCACCGGCAATCAAATTCGTATTGCTTAAATCCTGATAGGTATACTCTACACCCAATTTTCCACCAAACCGATTAAAATAAACGGATTGCCGGAATTGGAAATTCTGCGCCACCAAACCGGTATCGCCCCCCTGTCCGGGTAAGGGCGAAAAGGATGAGGCCGCATCCTGTGTCCTTCGGTCGGAACGCCAACTGGTCTGCAAACTCCATTTATACGCAAACCGTTTCCAGCCTTGGTCAGCTTGTTTCCAACTTCCCGGTGCGCGCCATTGCATATTGGCCGTAAGTCGGTTGAAATACGTTTTTACATACGCATTGCCCGGCACGAAAACCTTAATGTAGGTGTTGCCATCGGTTCCCACCATGCTGCCCGAGCGAATTTCAAATTCATCCCTTTCCTTTAACCCATTTCCATTGTAATCTACCCAAATGAAATCGCCCAGCCCATTCAATGCCGGGATAAATTGATACACCCGACGGTTTTCTAATCCGGCCCCGGTTTCATAAAACACATCCAAGGTGAGGGTTTGCTTGAAAAATTTGCCACTGTAGTCCGTGCGTGTCAGCAAGGTTTGTTCCGGTTGAAGGCGTGTGAGTCCGGTATCCGGAATATCCAGTTGCCGATAGGTGAATTGCCAGCCCAAACGCTGGTCTTTTCCCGGTTGAATCCGTCCCTGAAACCCAACGTGATGAGCCAGTGCACCCGTGCGAAGCTGCAAGGAATCGGCCATCCGGTCCCAACGAAAGGTATAAAACAAACGCCATTGTCGTTTGGTACTATCGGACAGACCCAAACTCGTTTCATATTCATGAAAAGCATAGGCAGAACGCAATATGCGCCCCGTATTTCGCTGGTCTTGCGTGTTGATTTCATCATTGGCCTTGAAGTCCCATTGCCAATGCTTTAATTTTTTTGACACGCTCAACCGATGACGCAGGAAAAAAGTATTCCGTGCAGTATCCTCCGTTTGCGTCAGGCTGGCTTGCTGGTCCACCAACCAGCCTCGGCCTTTCCAACGCAGGTTCATGGCATGTCTGTGTCCGGCAAACAATCGTCCTTTCCAGTATTGCTCCCATTGATAACCCAATTTTCCCCAACGCTGCTGTTGCAATTCCGTAGAAAAACTCGCGATATAATCGGTACCTGTTACCTGCGCATTCAAGACCTCATTGGGGTTGTTTCTGTTCACTTGGTTCCAGTCTCGGTCAAATTCCACACTTCGAAACCGAATAAAAGGTTGAAAATGCCGACCGACCTGTTCATACCGTAAAGAAGAAATGAGCAACAAGGTGTCTTTTTCCCGTTTCCGTAAGGGCCTTCGATCCGAAAGTTTGGCCATAAAACCATAATCTTGGTTGTCTTGGCCATCCAAAGAAGAAAACCGATTCCGGTCGAAATGAGAAAGGGCGCCTTCTGCATCCAAATGCAAGGTTTTGGACAAGCGACCGCCGCCACCTAACGTAACCATGTGTTGGGCCTGGGGAGGAATCAAGCGTAAGACCGGCGCATAATCTCCGGACATTTGCCCATTGGGTTGCGGCGGCACCCATCGATATACCCGCCCATTGGCAGCATTGGCATCGGCCACATAATCGCCATTTCCTTGTCCTACAAACGTAAACCGCACCCGCCACACTGCCTCGGTTGGCGCAGTGCTAAAGACAAACACCGGAAACGTTTGTCCCAAAGACAAGGTGTCTGTTTTGCGGTAGCGCACCTCTTCTGTACTGTACCCCACCAGTTCAGCCCCAGAAGTGGCAGCCAATTGCACTTGGTCACCCGCTGCGGCCAAAATGACCCGGTCCGAATCGCTTAGGGTTTGAAAAATGGGCGTGTTTTGGTCGTCAAATTCTGAAAAAAAGTTCAAGCGTGCATGGAAGTTTCCGATGTCCCAACGGTTTCCGGTAAAGAGCATCCAGCGCTGATAATTGCGGTCCGAATATTCAAATTCCACTACAATCCTGCTGTCTTTGGTGATAAGCCGCCGCGTGGTAAAACTGATTTCTGCCGTGTTGTAATCAATCACATAATCATGTTCTAAACCGCGCAGCAACTTGACCCCATCAATGTACACCGATTCCGAACCCGATAAAATCAAAATAAAAGATTCATTTTGTAAGCCGGTCAGTCGGTAAGGCCCTTGGTTTCCCTCTGCGCCGTTAAATTCCTGACGTTTAAATTTTCCACGCGCCACGGCCCCCGCATTTCTGGTGGTCCATTTTCCTTTGGGTAAACCTTTGAGCAGGGCCTGGTTGTTGACGGCCGTTTCCAGCATTAGGCCCTGCGCCCTTTTGTTGATGGCCAGGAAATATCCATCTGGTTTTTGCAGTTGGTAATCGCCCGCCGTGAGCTGTGTAGCGCCTTTTCGCAAGGTCACATAGACCTTGTCGAAGTCCTGAAGCTGCAGCGTATTCCCATCCGGCTGAACGGGGATATTTTCATCCGTGATGGCAGCCGAAATGGTGATTCCCTCACCGATATCGCCCGAGAGTTGGAGGTTAAAAGCCGATTGAAAATTTGCGTCTCTTGCGTTGCCAAACGCAATGCCACGGGTGAGTGAGCCACTGCGCTGCAGCGTATTTCTGTCACCCAGCCAAGGTTCAGCCACCGGTGGTGGGGCCACTTCCATGAGTCGCTGCTCCCTTTCCCATTCAGGTAGCGTATCCTTTTCCCGAAGAAACTGCCATGCCGTATCCCGTACAAGTTCATTCAAGTTGAAAGGGTAGGGTTGGTAGCGGACAAGCACAGAATCCGCCGGTTTTTTTGAAAAAATAATCCAGCCCTTTTCAGGGATTAAGCGATACGATTCCTGCGGGACACCACGGACAAAAGTACGAGATGCCACCACAGGCGCGTGTGGCAACCGAAGCGTATCCGCCGGAGCCATACGCAGGCTAAGGAGGCGTTGCGAGGGCATTTGCGCCCAGCCTGCGCCCAAAGCAAAGCACCAAATCCAGCACCAAAGGAAACGTTTCACTTCCTCAAAATTAAACCTATTCCCAAAGGCCACAAG
>CAZRHR010000057.1:0-17452 GCA_964599915.1 uncultured Candidatus Competibacteraceae bacterium
TTGGCCAAATGGTCTAAGGCTGTAGCCATCAATCCGGATTGGGATTTGACCAACCTAGAGTTAGGTGTAATCGTTTGGCGCAAAAATGGAAATGCGTGGACATTCGAAAACTGTACCACCACAAAATAATTTTTCAACAAATTTATTCAGAAGACCGCCTCAATTTGGGGTGGTCTTTTTGTTTTATTTAAGGCCTACTTCTTATTTGCATGAAAGGAAATAAAATTCTGGCCTTACATTTGCTCATTGATTAAGGAGATATTATCCTATGCGTATTCTGCTGCTGTGGCTTTTAAGCCTGCTATTATTCACCACACTTCCCGCCTGCCAATCTAAGAAAAAGGCAGAAATGGAAGCTTTGGCTGCCAAAAACAAGCAATTGGAAAGGGCCAAAGCCATGCTGAGAGACATCCTCACCAGCACCACCATGACCCTTTCAGAAAAAGAGCAAGTCCTTCAGGAAGTTAAAGCTATGGGATTACCAGAAGAAGAATTACAACCACTTCTGGCGCAGGTAGAAGAAAAACTTAAGGAGGAACGACGACAACAAGAGTGGGCGAGACAACAAGAAGAAGCCAAAAGAGCTGCCGAAGCCGCCCAAAATGAAAAAATGAACAGCCTAAGTCCAAAACTGTTGGACTATTTTAAACGGATTGCCACGGCTACCGACCCCCAAACAGCCAACAGCCTTATTGATGAAGTCCTTACCTTATTTGCAGGCGAAATGACCCCGGTGCTCATTGTTATTTCTAACAGTGGCGGTGTAAAAGATTACGATAGGCCATTAACCATTCGTCGGTATTTAGATTACATCAAAGACCAGCGCAGATATGATCCCAAGGTGGAAAATATCCTTTTTAATTCCGCTGGTCGTATTACAGAATTAGAACTTCGTAAAAAATGAAAAAGCATTTTCTTTTGGCCCTCTTTCTGCTAGGTTTCTCCTTCGTTTGGAGCCAAACCCAAGAAACCATTTCTCCGGAAAGAAAAAAGGCGATTGACTCCCTTGCCCTGGAAAAAGTGCGGGATTTAAGCAAATACATTAGCATAGTTGGCAATAAATCGACCCCTTTCTCTGAGGCACAAAGGGTGATAGACCGTGCCGTAGAGCTTTTTTCTGAAGGCGCACAAATCGGTGTTTCCTCCCTTAACCGAACGGAAATTAAGTATTTCGGGGTAAGGCCCTATTTCAACCACGTGATGGCCCTTAATTATGAAAAGGTCAAAATTGAATGGTACAACATTCAATACATTTCCGATTTAGAATTACAACCCGATGGGCGGTTTGTGGGCGTCATTACCATTTTCCAGAAATTTTCCGGCACCACCAAAGAAGGGCTCAAATATGAAGATACTACCAAAAAGGACATCACCATATACGTACAACGCAAACAAACCCAAATCAGCGGACGCATTGTAGATTTCTGGGATGTCTTGCTCGGAGACATTCGTGTGGCCCATACCAGCAGATAACCATGAACCACTCCATGAGGACATGGCTTAATCTACTAACCGGACTTTTCATAGGTCTTCCTGTGATGGCCCAAGACCTTGGAGCCGATTTTGCAAAAGAAAGGGAATTACTGCTTTCCAATAAGCAAATGAACCAGTTTTTCCGACGGTTCAATGGTGAGGAAAAACCTTCCGGAGATCGCCTTTATCCTGAAAACAAGGAGTATAGAAGCCCAAAACTACGTCAATTCTATTTACCCATGCTTTTCGACCAGCAGGCCAACATCTCCCCTGCCCTGAAAAAAGCTTTTATAGAAAACGTTCAGGAAGCTCCTTTTTTCCTTTCACTCCATGGAGGTGCATTGTATGCCGAAGTACTTACCAGTTTCGACATAGAAGGTACCTCAGAAAAGGTAACCCTGATTTTAACTTTGCAAGAAGAAAATGTTGGGTCCAAATGGGTCATTACAAGTGCTTTTGCACCCGTTTTCCAACAACCTTTCGATGCGGATACCAGTAAAAATTTGCCCTTCATGCATCCATTGAGCCATGAGTTGGAATTCATGACTTTACGAAAAGCTTTTGAAGACCCGGCCCGGATGCGCCCTTTTGTGGCAGCTTCATTTTTGCCGAACCAACTTTCCCTTTTACTTTGGGAGGTAAAGCGCAAAAGAGCACGCTTTCAGACCATTCATGGGGTGAAATTTCACTGCTTTCAGGTACCTGATTATTACTTCAGTATTACACAACAAATTCGGCCGGGAGAAAACAGCGGATGGCTCATTTCGACCTTGGCAAAAACCAATCCTGCCTCACGTACCCTCTTTCTTGAAACCCTTGAAACCCCATGAAAAAAATCTGGTGGCTCTTTGGTTGTTGGCTGGTTATTATCCCTTTACAAGCCCAAAAAGACCAGGCTTCCTTGCAGAAATGGGAACCACAGGTTCGCGCACTCATTGGCTTTTTTGAATATACCCTGAACCTTCTAGGCAACGATTCTACACCGGCGGCCGACAAAGACATTCTCATTCACCAAACCTATGCCAGGGTTTTTAAGGATGCCCACGTACAAATTGAAGATGATTTAGTCCTTGGCAGAAAAGCAGTTACTTACAAAGACGTAACAGCCTATTTAAGAGATGTAGATTTTTTTTATACCCATTTATCCTTTCAATTACGCATTGAAAGTATTTCACTGGAGGTCAAACCCAATGGCAAGCCTTTTTTCATGGTATTTCTCCAAAGAAAAATGGAAGGCACGGGCATTGATGGTGAAAAAATTCAATTCACCGGTCCTCGGTTTGTAGAAATCGATGTAGACCTTGAAAAACAAGACCTTAAAATTGTTAGTGTCTATACCCATCCCCTTGAAACCAACGACGAATTGACCAATTGGTGGAGTGCTCTGCCGTTGGATTGGAAAAAAAAGTTGGGCCAAACCATTCAACTTCCATCAGGCGTTGGGAGGCTATCGGATATTTTAACCATGGACTCACTTGCCAAGCCAGGAAACCGCTACGATGTGGCAGGACATAAAATCAAACTAGAAGCGCAATGGATTGGACCGGGCATTGCACGCTGGCTTCAATTAGACTCATTAAACTTAGCCGGTGAGACTTGGCTAACCCAAACAGAGCCTTTGTCTCGGTTTACAAGGCTACGCTATCTCAATCTTTCCGGTACCAACATAACTAGTGTGGATGGTTTGAGAAATTTGAATCGTTTACAAACCTTGGACCTTTCTCGGACCCGCATTCAAAATCTACAGGCCTTGCAATATATTCCCGGCCTCAAGTCGCTTATGCTTCAATCACTTAAAGGTTCTGTTTGGCCGAGCATACCAGCACTTGTTACATTGGAAAAGCTAGATCTTTCTTTTAATCATTTTAAAGGGGAAATCAAATGGCCTGAGGTTCCTGAACTTCAAGAATTATATATCAAAGGAGGCAAAGGGCCGTGGTTGCTGACATTGCCTATGGTACCTGCACTTAGAATTTTACATATATCAGAGTCTTCCATAACAACCCTTGGCCCATTGCAGGCTTTTCCGGAATTGGTGGAGCTGCATATGGAAAAAACCAACATTCAGGACCTCGGTCCATTGCTGCCACTTTCCAAACTCAAAATTGTCTTTTGTGATGGAGCCACACTCCAGCCACGCCATGTGCAAGACATGATTCGAAAGATGCCCGCCGTGCTCATTGTTTTTGGGACAGAACAATTAAAAACCTGGTGGGTGAATCTACCGGACGCTTGGCAAAAAGTGTTTCGTGAACATGAGCCTTCGCTGGGCGTTTCAGGTTTGCCCGGCACAGAAGCCCTACATGCCCTGCTTCGCCTCAAATCGTTGCGTATCCCTAAAGCTGGATTCACTGATTTACAACCTTTGAAATTTTTACCGGCCTTGACCTTTTTAGATATTTCCGCTAACCCTGTAGAAGATGTAAGTCCTTTGCTTGGATTGGTGGGGCTGGAAGTCTTACATGCCAACCAAATACCCAAACTTTCGCTTCCCGATATCCGACCTCTTCATCGGCTAAGGGAAATCAAAGTGAATGGAACGCCCTTGTTTGGGATTCCAACCCTTTCGTCCTTTAAAAATCTGCAAGTGTTGGAGGCAGAAGGTTATCCACATGACTCCCTGGTTTCGTATCAAGGTCAATTTCAAATCCTTTGGCATACCCATGCCCTTACACTATGGTGGGACAGCCTCGCCCCCATTTGGAAATCTATTTTCCTACAACATGTGGGCGCCATAGAAGTCACACCTCAACAACTTCATGCCATTGAAGGAATTCAAAAATTGCGAATTTCAGGCATTACCCTGCCCAACCTTTCTCCTTTACAGCAGCTAAAAAGACTTCAGCACCTTGAATTGGTGGCCATTGGATGGTCAGATTTGTCCGATCTAGAGGGACTCACCCAACTCACTTACTTGGATGTTTCCCAAAATCCAATTGCCAACCTTTCCCCTTTACGGTTTTCAAGACAGCTTCATACCCTCATTTTACATCGAACCGCAGTAGCCGACTTAAGCTCCATTCAAGTTTTTATCCATTTGAAAAAACTGGACCTTTCACTCACCAAAGTAAAAAAACTGGAAGGATTAGAAAGATTGGTTTACCTGGAATGGTTGGACATTTCCGGACTTTCTGTAAAAAACCTTAAGCCATTGACCGGTCTTTCCTTGCGGTATCTTGGGGCAGTAAATACCGGTTTAAAAGAAAAAACACTCAAATCTTTCTTTGAGTTGAACCCTGAGGTATCTTATACGTACTATTAATTATGGGACATTGCCAACCTATCTATTTAACCTGTAAGCCATGAAAAATTTAATTGCTTTCTGCCTGTTTGTCTTCTCATTAACTGGTCAAGCCCAAACGGATACCGTTACAACGACTTCCGCTCTTAAAGCGGTGACTGTTTTTTTTAAAGGTGCTGAAATCACCAGAGAATTCCATGCCCAATTGACTGCTGGCACCACTGTTTTATTGATTGAATCTTTGCCCTTTGGATTGAATGCCGCGGGAATTGGTTTAAAGCCAAAAGAAGGGCTCGATGTCCTTTCCTTTCAGGTAAAAAGTCAGGATGGGCTTAGTTTTAAAAAGTCGGCACAAATAAAGAAGATGGAAGACAGCTTAAAGGGAGTTGAAGAAAGCCTAAGTTTGCTTCAAGCCGAAAAGCAAGTTTTGGCTGCAGAGCAAAAATTATTGGTGGAAAATGCACGTTTTTATGGCAATGAGCAGGGCGCGAAAATGACAGAAATTCGAGAAATGGCAGATTATTACCGCCAACGCCTGCTGGGTATCGCCCAAAAACAAATCCAACTGGACCGGAACATCACCATTTTAGAGAAAAGACTATTGGATTGGTCGGCAAAAATTCAGGAAAAAACAGCCTTGCTCCAGCGGCCTTCTTCCAGTCTTTTGGTTAAAGTTCGCACGACGAAACCCGGTAAATTTTATTGTGGACTTACTTATGTAGTGGAAAATGCAGGCTGGAATCCCGTGTATCGTTTCAGGGTGCAGGAACTAGACCAGCCCATGGACATCGACTATTACGCACAGGTGTATCAAACCACCGGCGAAGATTGGCGACAAGTAGAGCTTACCGTCACTTCCGGTGCTCCAAGTGAGACAAGGGCTTTGCCTGAATTTAAGCCATGGCTGGTGGGGCAACCCAAGCCTTATCCCATTCCAACGCCCTCCGCAGGAGAGGGGAAAATGCGCATTGTTTTAGTAGATCCAGACCAACAACCGCTGCCTTTTGCCTCCGTTAGGCTGTTACAAAATCAAAAATTAGTGGCAGGAAATGTGAGCGACGCCTCAGGACAACTCATGTTCCGTGGTCTTATGCCAGGCCATTATATGCTTGAGGTACAATCTATCGGTTATGAGCCCCTGCTCACCCAGGTGTACCTTCAACCCAACCAAGAAGCCTTGGCCTACCATACGTTATTACCGGCGGCAAGAGAGTTGATGGAAATTGCTATAGCGTATGAAAGTGAAACACTTAGTTCAAGAAAAAAGAGAGAAGAGGCTCGACCCCAAAGCCATTTTGTTGATGGCGTCACTATACGTGGGGCTAGATCGCAAGGAAATGTTATTTTATCTGACCAAGCCACAGCCGAGACACCGGAACCTCCCTTTGTGTCCTTTGAATTAAAAGAAAAGACGGACATACCCTCCGATGGGCAAAACCATGAGGTTCATTTGAAATCTGTGTCACACCCGGCCAGGTATGTGCATTTCGCAGCCCCCGGCATACGTCCGGAAGTCTATTTAACAGCCGAATTGGAGCAATGGCAAAAGCTACAATTGCTACCTGGTAAAGCCAGAATCGCCATTCAGCAGAATTTTAATGGCGAGATTTTCTTTGATCCACTGACCATGGGAGATACGTTTCGCATTTCTTTAGGACCGGATCCTTCCGTACTCGTAAGCCGGCAATTGGCCCAAAAAACCAACCAAAAAGTTTTCTTAAGCCAGCAAGCCAAGCAAGATTACCAATACTTGTACACGGTAAGGAACAACAGGTCCACGCCTATTCAATTGCTGTTAAAGGACCAAGTACCTTTGGCTACCCAAACCCAAGAGGAAGTGGTCATAGAACAGCTTTCCGGCGGACAACATGAGAAAATAACCGGTGTAATCACTTGGGTCCTTGCTTTGCCCGAGAAAAGCAATTTGCAAAAGAACCTACATTTTGTGGTACGGTATCCCAAACGGTAAATCTAACCTTTCCTCCAAAGGTTTCTTTTTTGCACTTTCAAGCCAATCCACCTAAGGTTCAGCCTGTTTATTCTTGTCACCGATTTTAAACGTTTATAGCTGGTTAGTAAACGAGTGCGGGATGTTTGGGGCGGTAAGTTGCAAGAAAAAAAATGAAATGGATTTTGACCCTATGCTGCCTGGGATTATGGTGGATTCAAGCCCAGGTGCCCGTACAATCATGGTGTAAAACCTTGGAAAAGGAGTTTCCTGAAATCCCGGAGGGATTGGCGGAAGCGGTATCTATGCAAGCCAGTCGCGGGCAATGGATCGCCCCAACGGAAGAGCAGCTTCCCTGCCATGAAAAGCCCTTAGCAACAGGATTTACAGGCTTGATAAAGCATGGCGGTGGCATCTTACGTGAGAACCTGGCCATCCTTGAGGATTTATCCGGTATTGACGCAGAAGACATACGACATGATGGACGTATGGAAATGCGCGCTTGGTTCTTGGCCATGCGTTCTTTAGGAGAAACCTACCAGCCCCAAACAGCCGAAGAATGGCTGTGGTTGGCCAGTTTATTGTCGGAAATTCCGTCGGAAGGCGGGGAGGTACTTCCCTTGGCCTTATGGCTGGATGAGACGGCACACTGGTGGAAACAAACAGCCGGTGTATGTACGCAAGTTCAGCAGCTGGTTCCCGCCGAGCATTGGGAGGTCCTACGGGATCATTGCAGCCCTAACCGCATCGACCAGCCTGGTGTTTTGGTTCAAATAGCACCCACCTGCAACCGAGGAAGTAGAAATGGAACGGCGGTATCTGCGGTAACCGTGCATACTGCTCAGGGGACCTATGCAGGAACCATTGCCTGGTTTATGAATTGTCAGTCCAATGTATCAGCACATTATGTGATTCGTTCTTCAGACGGACAAATCACCCAAATGGTAGCGGAGAATGACCGAGCTTTTCACGTAGGAACAGAAAATGGCTATACTGTAGGCATTGAGCATGAAGGATATGTTTCCAATCCCAACTGGCTCACGGATACTTTAATCAAAAAATCAGCCCATCTGGTACGAGGCATTTGTCAGCGGCATCAAATGTCTACACATCGGGTGAGTTGGTGGGCTTGGGCAGCTACCACACATTATAACCAAGCAGGAATACCCGGGAGTTGTGCACGCATTAAAGGTCATCAGCATTATCCCAACCAAACCCACACCGATCCTGGCGTGCATTTTCCTTGGGACACGTATTATAAGTGCATCAACCCCCAACCCATGATTCAAAGCCTCGCAGGTTTGAATGGGCAATTAAATTTTCCTAATTCGGGTACATCTTATTTCTCGGACACCAGGCAACTTTGGCGCATCGGACAAGGAACGTCGCCTTTACAGCTGCAGTTTTTAAGTTTTGATACGGAGGCCAATTGGGACGAAGTGTGGGTGTACGATGGCACCCATGAATTCGCCCCACTGTTGGGAAGGTATTCAGGAAGTACTCTACCAAGCGCGATTATCGCGACATCCGGATATGCCACCATTGAGTTTAGAAGTGATTGTGCCGTTGAGGGAACAGGGTTCCAGCTCCAATGGCACCAGTCGCCGGCAGCGGGTGACACCACGCCTCCGCAATCTACGCTCATTCAACCTTTAACTGGCTGGCAAACAAGTTCTTTTACGGCACATGTCCAGGATATTGATCCCTTTTTTCCCGAAGGACCTGCGCATTGTTTCATTCGGGCCGATGGCTGGGACGGTCAAGAATTTCGTAGCAATGGGCATCAGGGCATGCTCTATGACGATTTTACGGTGGGTCCCATGCTACACGCAGATTGGGTACCCTTACAAGGCACCTGGACTGTAACAGGTCAGCACCTGATTCAGCCAGATTTACAAATGCAAAGCGCGCAAGCGGCCGTCTTTTTCAAACCGAACCTGAACCAATCCCTTGTATTGCGAACCCATTTTAAAATGTTGGGCATGGGCCATTTGGGTATCTATCTTTTAGGCGATAGTTTGAATGATGTGGATCATCGAAACAGCTTGCTTCTTGAGGTTTTACAATCCGGGCAAATTCAATTAACCCGCTGTTCTCCAGCTGGTCGACAACTTTTGATGAGCGCAAATTATACCCCATCAACGGCTTGGATGCGGTTGGATGTTATGATTGATCCGGTGTTCCAACAGGTGAAAGTTTGGGTGAATGGACAATTGGTCATGGCGAAAGACCAAGCGCCTATTCCTTACGGGGGAAGATGGATTAGTTTTAAAACCCATTATAGCCAATTGGAGGTGAGCCAAATCAAAATTTTCAGGGAACGTCCCTGCAACCAACCCGTACTAATTCCGGTAGGTAGCGGATTATCGGCATGGCTGCACAATCCCAATGCCCATCCGCAACAGCCGGGCGGCCAACTTTCTGTACTTTCCTTATCCCATCATGACCGTTGGTCCCAGGAACAGACGTATCCCATTCATTTAGATTTTACACCTCCTTTACAAGCTTCCATGGTTTCAGATGGTGCCTTGGTAGATCGTGACACGTTAACGGGTGCTCAATGGACTGCGTATTGGCATGGGATTGTAGATGTACATTCAGGCGTGGCCCAGTTGGAGCTGGCTCTAGGAACGGCTCCTGGCCTGACAGATATTCAGGACTTTGTTCCTATTGGCCAGACGTCTCCCCAGTCCATTCCCTTGACTGGTAGTCCGGGTGCTGGGCAGTGGATTTTTCCTACTCTTCGCGCCACAAACCATGCTGGATTAACAAGTGAGTCCAATGCTTCTGATGGAATGCTGTATTTGCCATTGGCCGCTGCAACAGAAGAAAAAAAGGAATTCGTAGTTTTCCCGAATCCTTCCACGGATGTCGTGCATCTACAAGGCTATGAGGGATTAGAAGTGCCCTATCTTATTTCCATGGATGGAAAAAAGATTCAGGCAGAAAGTCATTTCTACTTACCCAATGGAATCATGTTAAAGTGGCCAGCGGGTTTATCAACTGGGCAATACATATTACACATCCACAATGAGTTATCGATTCCCTTAGTAATTACAAAACCTTAAAGGGGAGATATGAAAAAAGTCAGGTGGCTTAGCTACCTGACTTTCTTCTTTGAATTTCGTCACGAATGTGAGAAGCGCGTTCATAATGCTCCTCTTCGATGGCTTGGTTTAAAAGACTTTCCAATTGGTCTAAAGTCATTTGACTTAACGCATTGGTCTCTTTGTCTTTTGCTTTTACAGGTTTGGCCTTTTCTTTTATAGAGGTAGCGTCGTTTTCTTCCGCGTCGTCCACTACGATGCCGGCTGAACCCAAAATAAATTCATAGGTATAAATAGGACAACCAAAGCGAACGGCCAAGGCAATGGCGTCAGATGTCCTTGAGTCTAGCTCTATAATTTCCTGTCCATTGTCACAAACAATACGTGCATAAAAAATACCTTCCAATAGGTTATAAATAACCACTTCGGTAATTTTTATGTGAAAAGCATCAGCGAAAGCCCGGAATAGGTCATGGGTTAAAGGGCGACTGGGCGTCATTTTTTCCATTTCGATGGCGATGGATTGCGCTTCGAATGAACCAATGATGATAGGCAGACGCCTTGTTCCTCCAGATTCTCCAAGCACAAGGGCGTAGGCACCTGTTTGTGTTTGGCTGTAGGAAAGCCCAATAATTTCTAAGGCGACCTTCTTCATTCTTTCTGGCACGAGAAATTAAGAATGAGCCGCATTGAATTCCTTCACCGCCTCAATCAATTGAGGAACCACTTCAAAAGCATCGCCCACCACGCCATAATCTGCGGCTTTAAAGAACGGGGCTTCGGGGTCTTTGTTGATGACAACAATGGTTTTAGAGCCATTTACACCCGCCAAATGTTGAATGGCACCTGAAATACCAATGGCGATGTATAAATTCGGGCGCACGGTGATTCCGGTTTGACCTACGTGCTCGTGATGTGGCCTCCAGCCGATGTCCGAAACAGGTCTGGAGCAAGCGGTGGCAGCCTGAAGGGCCTTGGCCAAGTCTTCTACCATACCCCAGTTTTCCGGTCCTTTCAATCCACGTCCGGCAGAAACCACACGGTCAGCTTCAGGAAGTGCGATTTCTCCTTCATTTTTCTTCACTTCTACCACTTCAATGCGTGATGTAAAGGATCCTGCATCAAACGATACTACAGAAGCGGCTGGTTTGCCTCCCTCCACGGGAATCGTGTTTGGGTTGATGGCAAGTACTTTTTTATCCGTATGGATGGCCACCGTAGCGATGGCTTTTCCAGAAAACACATTTTTATTGACTTTGAAACCTGAGGACAGGTCAGGAAGTGAGGTAACACCGGCGACCAAACCAGCACCAAGGCCTACACTAATCATAGGAGCGAGGCTTTTTCCACGTAAATCGAAAGGTAAAACAACGATTTGGTGGCCATGGGTCTGCGCCAGTTTTACAATAGCTTTGCCATGCACTTCGGCATCGAAATGCTGAAAAGACGCGCCTTGAATTTGCCAAACTTTTTGAGCGCCAAATTGGCCGGCAGTAGCACCATCGGCATCTCCAAAATAAACTGCTTCTACGCTTGCTCCGGATTGGGACGCCAATCGGCTGGCATAGGTCAAAACTTCTTGAGAGGCTTTACGCAGTTGGCCTCCGGCAAATTCAATATATACGAGAATAGACATGGTTGTAGACTTTGAAGGATTAAATCACTTTGGCTTCTTCATGCAGTAAGCGCACCAACTCTTTCATTTGGTCGGGTGTGAGCATTTTCACAGCACCTTTGGCAGGCGGCAGGGCATAAGAAGTGATGGTCACTTCACCGCCCGAAGAGGAGGCAGGAATCACTTGAATCGGTTTGGTTCTAGCTGCCATAATGCCACGCATGTTGGGGATACGCTGCTCGGCAAGACCTTTGTTGGCACTCACGACAACCGGCCCTGTGACACGAACCGTTTCCGTTCCACCACCGATGTCGCGGTGCATGGTAAAGGTATTTCCGGACACATCAAGTTTTTCAACAAAAGCCACATAAGGCAAATCTAGATGTGCAGCAATCAGTCCGGCTACCATAGAACCATTATAATCGATGGTTTCTTTTCCAGTAAGGATAAGATCAAAGCCTTGACCTTTGGCATATTGCGCAATTTCTTTGGCCACAAAACCTGCATCTTGCGCTACGGCATCAATGCGAACAGCCTCGTCTGCTCCAATGGCTAGGGCTTTGCGAATGACTTGATCATCAGTGGTATCTCCAACCGTAACTATAGTCACTTTCCCTCCAAGGGTTTCTTTGAGTTCCAGCGCACGCACCAGTGCATACCATTCATCGGATGGGTTCACAATCCAGGTAACCCCATTGCTATCGAATTGTGTGTGATCCGCTGTAAATGCGATTTTACTGGTAGTGTCCGGTACTTTTGAGATACAGACAAGTATATTCATGGCCTATGCAGATTTTTGCAGTGCAAAATTAACGATAATTCTCCCCAATAAGAAAGGTTTCTATCTTAAAATACTGCCCTTTTGTGGGGATTTTAAAGGGATAAAAACGGAACAAAGCGGAGCCAGAAAAGTTTTCCCCGGCTATCTTATCAGCTCCACATGGCCGATGCGGCTACGCCACTGTTTGTCCTTTTTATCGAAGTAGCGAACACGATACACGTAGATGCCAGGCATAACAGGTGTATTTTTGTAGGTACCATCCCATCCGTCCGCCAGGGTGGCTCCACGGAAAAGTTCTTCTCCCCAGCGGTCGAAAATCTGAAACTCTCCTTTTTCCACGGAACTATTGTGCCGAATACGAAACACTTCATTGAGTTTATCTCCATCCGGTGTAAATGCGGAAGGAATCCATAGTCCACCATCGGGGGTGGTGTCCGGGGCAGGTGGAATCACCGGTGGAATAAAGAAATGGGCGATAAGAGTGTCCGTTCGGTTAAAATTAAAAGTAGCAGTTAAGGATGCACTATCTGGGTTCAAAGTATGGTGATTGATCTCCCAATATTGAAATTGATAGCCCGCCATGGGTTGAGCTTCAACATTGAAAAAATCATTGGGCATGGCGGTTTCTACGAAAGGATAAGCAGGAATGACCGTCCCATTTCTGCGAATAGAACCGGACAAAGGTGGGAGTACCCGATAGGTCAGGGTAAGCGAATCGTCTCTTTTAAAATGAGCCACAATAGAATCCGGCGCGGCTAACGTAAATAGGGCCGGATTCGCCGTAGAATCTGGAGGAATATTGTGAAAAAAGGTTTCCCAATGCGAAAAATTCCAGCCAAAATTTGGGGTAGCGGTTGCATTGGCCTGTAAATTCCCTAAGTAATTGTTGGACCAAGGGTAATTTGGAATTTGCGTTCCGTTAAAATTGACCGTTCCGGAATTTGGGGGAAATACATTAACGGCAATGCGGTGGGGGCCATCAACGTTGTAACAACCTTGCAGTCCACCGACAATAACTTGGCAACGGCCTTGGATTTGACTTCTCAAATATTGCACATTTTGCTGCCAATCTGCCACAGAGCCACCCCAACGCTGGGTATGACGAGCCATTTCAGGAGTAAGTACATTGATAAGACTATCCAAGTGATTTAAGGCGTAGGCACAGCTCAACCCTCCATTGACCAATTCAAAATAACGGTTGATATACCGGGCCCGAAAATCAGGATTTTGCATGAGTTTATTCATGATTTTCATGTGCCCTAAAGAAGGGCCTGCATTGGGAAACAGATTGTCGTAATCACAAGGATCGGCATTGAAATCGGTGGTAGGAAGGCCGGTATAATTATGTCCTAAATCAAAAATATTATCCTGATCCCAAAGCACATACGCCCATTTCTTGGCAGGATTTCCACGGCCTCGGTACCACATGGTATTCCAATTGAGCCAATCTGAATTAATGGACCAAGTATTTAAAATCATATAATCAATAACATTATCGAGGTCCAAACGGGCCGCAATGGCATTGTAATCCGCAGGATTGGTGATGTTACTGGCCATGATGGTATTGAACAAATTCACCCAATCGGCATCGCTTCCATAGCGAATGGTGAGACTTCCCCAATAGGACAGCATGTCTAAATCTTCTTCCTTCTGGCTGTGATAATATTCGGTATAATCCGGGTCATTCACTTTTTCCCGAATCTCATATACGCCCCAGTATTGGCCATTCACAAAAACAATGCAATGCTCCAAACGTCTTAAATCTAGTTTCATCCCAACTTTTTCCGACAGGCTTTGTACAAAAGCATCCCGAATATGGGCGCCTCCATTTCCCCAGGTAGAAGGATAATTATCAGAAGCCCCGGCTTTGAACATAATGCGTTGGTAGGAAGGGCGCGGTGTGGTGTGGAAAATGGGATAATTCATTTCGTGGTCATATCCACATTGGTCACGGGTAATAAAATCTAGTCCCTTTTGTGGAAAAGCCCAGGAGTCATTTCCATGTTTATTGATTTCTCCATAAGATTCAAATTGAAATACCTTATTTGCATCAAAATATTCCAAGTGAGAATAGGCGGGGTTGCCGCCTGTAGAGAAGAAATTGTTATAAGGTCCTGAAAGCGAAACCACCGGCAAGGTATGGTTCACATTGATGAGGTAGGTTTGTGTGGCGATGAAACTGGCAGGTGCGGTGGCAGAAAAAGCCCTGGCGCGTATCACGGTAGTGGCATTTACATTGATGGGGCCGGCATACGCGGCAGAAGCGGCGGTGGGTTCCGCACCATTGGTGGTATAACGAATGGTAGCCGTAGGATCTGCACAACTTAAACTCACGGTTATGGCACCGGGATAATAACCCCGTGGCACACTCATGGTGGGGGTCGGCGGATAATCGTTTTGCGCACCGGTATTAGTAGCATTTGGTGTTGGAGTGGTAAACAACGACCAAGTAAGCGCGCCATCTGTGGTGCGGCCACGGCTATGGTCCCTTTGGGTGGGCCGGGTTGTGATGGAATCTACAATATTTCCGTTGATGTCTGATAAGACAATTGGATCAAAAAGGGTTTGGTTGACTTTAAAACTTGCGTGAAAAGGGGGAGCTGCAGTTAAGTTTCTGCCTGAAAGAAAAATACGCAAATACCCTCCGGCGGGCACGTTCACATTAGGCAAAGCCCATTTGAGCGGATTGGTAAAGCGATCTGATAAAAACAGTCCGTTGGTGCTAACTGCCGATGCGCCCGGATTATGAAGTTCCACCCAATCCGGATAGTTGCCAAAATTATCTGCATGGTGACCACGATTGGCGCAGGAATACTCGTTGATGACCAACTGAGCCAATAGGGTTTGGCGGCTCAACAAGCCGAATCCGACCAATAGAATAGCGTAAAAATAAGCTTTCACGGAATCAGGATTTTTTGGGTAAAGCGATGGGGTCCAAGTTCAGATTGGCCATGAAGGAAATACACACCGGACGGCCAATCTGACGGAATGTTCAGAGTGAACTGCCCATATGCACCATCTGGCGCAGCTACGACTCGCCCAAGCGCGTCTGTAAGCCTTAGTGAATACTTGTCTTGGGTCTTGCTTTCCATGATCACATGTGTTGTGACGGGGTTTGGAAAAATAAGAACCTGTGAAGCAATGCTTTGTTCTTCCACGCTAGCAAAACAATCGTCTGGTGCGGCGCGTCCGGGTGAGCCACCTATACAACGAAATGTCCATGAAGTATGGCTGTTCACATCTCTGGAGGGATCATAATCCGGTAATGCTTCCAAGGTATAGCCATTTCCATCGGCTTCTGTTGGCCAAGGTGCCATATCGTTGTACCTGACTGAAAAAACAATCCGGTCATTGGCGTCATAAAGGCGAATGGCATCACCGGTATTTCCCAAACTAAATGAAAAAGGACCTACTTTATTTGGTATCCCAGGGTGTTGTTGATTAAAGAGTATATCATTATTGTACAAAACAAGGTATCCATTGGCCGCAAGACTGGTGCCGGCTGGAAAAATGTACTCATTCAAGTTGTTGCGATCCCTAATGCGCCAACCTGCTAAATTTTTGGCTACAGGGTCTAGGTTATGAAGTTCAAACCAATCGCCCGCATCATCTGTAGCTGGGGAGTTATAATTAATTTCACTAATGACCACACGTTCTTGGGTGCAGGGGACAAAAGGACCGCCAGGCGAACCGAAAATGCATCCTGTGCGCCAACTGGCCGGATTATTTAAATCCGTAGCGCCGGACAAAAGTTCCAACGTCCGGCCATAGCCATCCGCGCCTTTGGGCCATGGCATGCTATCCAAATAGCCCATGCGTAAAATGGGTTGGTTGGTGGCATCGAAAAGCCGAATGGAATCTGACATATTTCCCAAACCAAAGGAAAAATTGCCCATGCGGTTGGGAATGGTGTGGTATTGGTCGAATTTCAACGTATCCGCACAAACTACCAAATAGCCGCCTGCGGGTACGGAGATCCCATTCGGGAAAATAAATAAATTGAGCTGATTTTGGTCGCGAAGTCTATATCCGCTGAGGTTAATGGAGGCCGACCCAGCGTTGTATAATTCAAACCAATCACCTGTGGTATTGGCTGAATCTGAATGATAATTTACCTCAGTAATCAGTAAACTATTGGCCTGAGCAGCAACTGTGAAAAAACGAGATGCTATGCTTAGCGAAAAAACTATAGTAAAAAGATATTTCATCTTGAAAATTAACCTCGAAATGTAAGCATAAAACGGTGTTTTTACAAAAAAATCTTACGTCATATTTTCCTACATACTGGAATGTTGCACATCGTAAGAAAAATGAATGCTGGCTTTTTCATGGATTGGCTTATTTTTACGCCATGACAAGGGTTTGGCTTATCGCGGAGGCAGGGGCAACCAAAACAAAATGGGCTTTGGCCGGAGCAGGCGCGGTGCGCATATTTACATCCGAGGGCATTAATCCAAATTACTTGGATGATGACAGGTTGTTGCACCGTGTAAAAAAGGCCGCCGACAATGTCGAAGTCGTTCCAGATGAAATAAGGTTTTTAGGCGCCGGAATCAGTAATCCACACCAGGAATTACGGGTAAAATCAGCCTTGCAGACCATTTGGCCTAAGGCCAACATTGAAGTTGGGCACGACATGTTGGGCGCGGCCATGGCTTTGTGCGGACCTGCGCCCGGTGTGGCTTGCATTCTAGGTACAGGAACCAATGCTTGTGCTTTTGACGGAAAAAAAATCACCCATAAAGTGGTCGCGCCAGGCTACCTTCTGGGCGATGAAGGTGCCGGAAGCTGGCTTGGGAAACACCTGCTCGCCGATTTTTTAAGACATCGAATCCCTGATGAAATGGCCCAGTCTTTGCTTCGGGCGGGGTTGGATGAAAAAATCATTCTTGAACACGTCTATCAAAAACCTGAACCGGGAAAATGGATGGCACAATTTACCCTCCATTTACACGAGGCAAGGAATACACCTTATGTGCAACAATTACTTCACAAAGGATTTACGGCCTTCGTGGAAAACTATCTTTTACCCATTCCCGTCTCCAGGCATTTACCCATTCATTTTACCGGCTCTGTAGCCTGTGGATTCAAGGAAGAACTAAGTTCCACATTACAGGAGTTTAAACTTCATCCGGGTCATTTTTTACAAGACCCATTAATGCCCTTGGTGGCTTACTTTACAAACGACACACATGTTAGCTAACCTTACGCCCTATGCCGCCATCGACATAGGCTCCAATGCCGTCCGATTGTTGATTTGTCATGTGTATCAGGACATTAATGGAAAGCCAATTTTCAAAAAATACGCCTTGATAAGGGTTCCTGTGCGCCTTGGAGATGAAGTGTT
>CAZRHR010000058.1:0-5548 GCA_964599915.1 uncultured Candidatus Competibacteraceae bacterium
GAAACTGAGGGTAGGCAGGGACAGTCCTTGGCTTAGTTTTCTTTGGTCACGGGCCAGTCTTATGCCAATTTCACTTTGTTGAATGAGGGTGTTATGGCTATTTAAACTTGTCTTTAATCCTTCTAAAGGCGGTAAGGCGGGTAAAGAGGTTGTGTTTTCGGTTCTGAATGGAGTTTCAGGGTTGCGTTGCAAGCGGCTATTCATTTGGGCCTGTAAACGGGCATACGCCCCTTTTTTTTGCCAAAGATTACTTCGGGTAGCATTCAAATCCAATTGGGCCTGAAGCACCTCCTGACGCACACCCGCCCCCAAACGTTCCTTGTCTTTTAAAAACTGAATTTGTTCTTCCCAAATAACTACCATTTGACTATCTAGGGCCAACTGTTCTTCTAAGGCTGAAATTTGAAAATAAAGGCGATACACTTCCTCCATAAGTGTTTCTACCTGCACTTTTAAAGCTAAAGAAGCAGCATCTTCCTGCGTTTTCCCGATGGCATATCTTCTGAACATTTGAAATCCATCGAATAAGGTCCAGCGGAAAATGGCCTGAGCCGCCAAATTGTCTGAACGCACACCGGATTGATTGACCGTAAGTCCATTGGCAAAGGTTTGGTCGATGGTGGTACTGGATAAAGAGCCACTAGCGGCCAACGAAAGCTCCGGTAACATGCCGGCCATTCCGGGATGGCTCATAAGCCGTGCCATTTCCACTTCATTCTGTGCGATAAGGACTTGGAATTCTTTGGCTACAGCCATTTGAACGGCTTCCTTGGCGGTCAACAAAGGCTGAGCCACCAAGGAATAACCAAAGAAAAATGTGGATATTAAAAGGGTAACCTTCATGCTTTTTTCTTGGTTAATAGGGCATACACTGCTGGAATCACATATAAAGTCAAAACCAGACTAAATAAGGTGCCTCCAATGATAACTACGCCAAGTGGTTTTCTACTTTCGGCTCCGGCGCCAAAAGCCAGGGCAATGGGAAGCGCACCAAGGGCCGTGGCAAGCGAGGTCATCACAATGGGTCGGAACCGCATAATGGCCGCTTCTTTTACCGCTGCCAATTTCTCACGCCCCTCTTTTTGAAGTTGGTTGGCAAATTCCACAATAAGAATACCATTCTTGGTCACAAGGCCAATGAGCATAATAATCCCGATTTCACTGAAAATATTTAAAGTCATATCAAATGCCCAAAGGGAGAAGAGCGCCCCGAAAAAGGCCAGTGGAACCGTCATCATCACCACCAAAGGATCCACAAAACTTTCAAATTGAACCGCTAGCACCAAATAAACCAATAACAAGGCGAGTAAAAGCGCAAAATAGGTATTGCCTGAACTTTCTTTAAAATCGCGCGACATACCTGCTAAGTCCGTGGAAAAGGAATCGTCCAATAAAGTATCTGCAATGGATTCCATGGTTTTAAGGCCATCTCCAAGGACAAAACCCGGCGCAAGGTCTGCTTGCAATGTGGCCGATTTATACCGGTTATAGTGATAGAGCTGTGGAGGATTTACGGTTTCCTTCAATTGGACCAAACTTGTTAAAGGAAACACTTCGCCCTGAGTGTTTTTGATGTATACACTGTAAAGGTCAGCGGATTCATTCCGAAAGGGCCGATCCAATTGCCCAATCACTTCATATTGTTTCCCACCAAGGGTAAAATAAGAGAATCGCCGTCCGGAATAGGCCAATTGAAGCGCTGCGGCAATTTCCTTTACCGGAATGCCCATCGTGCCTGCTTTTTCTCGGTCGACCCGAATTTCTATTTCTGGTTTATTGAATTTTAAATCTGCATCCGGACCAATCAAAACCCCACTTTGGGCCATGGCTTGCAGGAAACGAGGCAACACGGCACGTATCTTCTCAAAGTTATTGTTTTGAATGACAAACTGGATGGGACGACTCACCCTCATGCCGGTGGAAATGGTTGGATCTTGTGCCAAAAAGGCACGGCCAGTGTTCAATTTGGATAAGTCGGCCTGCAATTTATTTACAATCTGTTGCTGACTCCGGCTGCGTTGATCCGCTGGAGCAAGGCGAATGCGCATGAAACCTGAATTGGGCGCACCTGAACCGAAAAACCCGGGGGCTGTAACGCTCAATACCATTTGATTCTCAGGAACAGAATCCTTAACCATTTTGACCAGTTGGTCCATATATCGGTACATGAGCTCATACGAAGTGCCTTCCGGTGCAGACACAATGGCGCGGAATTGAGAGCGGTCTTCTAACGGCGCCAATTCACTTGGAATGTTACGGTAGAGTAGGGCGGTCATTCCAAAGGCACCAAAGAGGATAAGAAGCGCCTGCCATTTTCGATGAAAAAAGACCTCCAAGGTTCCTTGGTATCCTCGGTTTAATGCTTGGAAAAAAGGTTCGGAAACTTTGTAAAACCATGTGTCATCTGAACGCGTACCCTCTTTTTGCATCCAAAGGGTAAGCACTGGCGTTAAAGTCAGCGATACAAAAGAAGATATAAGAACCGCCACGGAGATGACCACACCAAATTCTCGGAATAACCGACCTACAAACCCATCCATAAAGATGACCGGTAGAAAAACACAGGCTAGGGTAATGGAGGTGGCAATGACGGCAAAATAAATTTCCTCGGCTCCTTCCAAGGCGGCTTGTCTTCGGTTTAGGCCTTTTTCCAGCTTTTTAAAAATGTTTTCGGTCACCACAATGCCATCGTCCACCACTAATCCGGTTGCCAATACAATGGCCAGAAGCGTGAGAACGTTGATTGAATATCCAAGAATGTACATCACGAAAAATGTACCCACAAGAGATACGGGAATATCAATCAGGGGACGAAAGGCAATAACCCAGTTTCGGAAAAATAAATAAATGATCGCCACCACAAGTAAAATGGCAATGATGAGGGTTTCCACCACCTCATTGATGGAGTTTTTTATAAATTGTGTGGTGTCTAGGGCTATGTCTAGGCGGATATCCTCGGGTACTTCCTTTTTTAATTGGTTGTACCTGCGGTAAAATTCTTCTGAAATGTCTAAATAATTGGTGCCTGGCTGGGGAATAATGGCCAACGCCACCATGGGAATGCCGGATTCTTTCAAAATGGATTCTTCCTTTTCAGGACCTAATTCAATGCGTGCAATATCTCCCAAACGAACCAATTGGTCTCCTTGGTTACGCACCACAAGCCTTGTAAATCCTTCGGGTGTAGAAAGTCGGCCATAGGATTTTAGGGTTAATTCGGTGTTGAGGCCTGTGACTTTTCCGGCGGGTAATTCTACATTTTGTTTTTCAATGGCTTCAAAGACTTCGGCAGGGGTTATAGAAAAAGCTGCCATTTTGTAAGGATTTAGCCAAATACGCATGGCGTACTTTTTCTCACCCCAAATTTGAACGCTGCTTACCCCGGGGATGGTTTGAATTTTTTCTTGAATGACGTTGGTCGCATAGTCATTTACTTCGAGTTGACTACGCGTGTTACTTTGGACCAACATAGAGAGAATAGGTTCCGCATTGGCATCTGCCTTAGAGACTACGGGCGGTCCATCAATGTCATTGGGAAGTAAACGTATGGCTTGGCTTACTTTATCGCGCACTTCGTTGGCGGCTTCATCTAAATCGACTTCCAAGTCAAATTCTACGGAAATGCGGCTACTTCCTTGGTTAGAGGCAGAAGAAATGGTCCGGATGCCTGCGATTCCATTGATGGATTTTTCCAGCGGTTCCGTAATTTGAGATTCAATAATATCTGGATTGGCCCCTGTGTAAGTGGTGTTTACGGTAATTACAGGCTGGTCTACCGAGGGGAATTCCCGAACACCTAGGAAATAAAACCCAAGGAAACCAAACAATAGAATAAAAAGATTGAACACCACGGCAGCTACCGGGCGTCGTAAACTAAACGACGGTAAACTCATGGCTTGGCGTATTGGCGGATCTGCGAAAACTGAATGCTTTGCCCTGGTTTGGCTTGCAACAGGCCAGACAGCAGGATGGTATCACCCGCCAAAAGGCCTTCACGAATTTCTACCAATGAATCATTTCGGAATCCAATGGTCACAGGCTGTGGGTTCGCCGTCCCATCCTTCATTTTCCAAACTTTATATCCCCTTATTTCCGGAACCAAACCATGCGAGGGCATCATCAATGGAGGTGGCTCTTGGGTCACAGGGAGAACAATACGCACAAAATGTCCCGGTAAAAGCTGGGGCGGTGGGTTGGTTACCAAGGCCCGCACTTGGATGTTGCGGGTTTGTAGATCAATGGCTGGTTCTATGGCAGAGAGCGTACATTCACCTTTCAAGCCCATGCCTTCCGCCTCCCAAAATGCAGTCTGCCCTTTCGCAATATTTGCCGCATGTTCGGCGGGCAAGTAAAAATCAATTTTCAATGGATTCATTTGGCGAATGGTGACGACATCGCTTCCTGCCGAAAGGTAGGTGCCCACACTGAGTTGGCGAAGACTCACTACCCCATCAAAGGGCGCGTGTATGCGGGTTTGCGACAATTTCGCTTTCCAACTTTCTACCGTGGCTTCCCAGTTTTTTAAACTGGCCATGGCCTCTTCCAATGCTTGTTCACTGGCATTTTGACTTTGACGCAGGGCTTGGGTGCGTTGGGCGGTAGTTTGGGCTAGGGCCAATTGCGCTTCCGCTTTTTTCAATTCGGCCTGAACATCCTCATGATAAAGTTCAGCCAGTAAAGTGCCTGATTTTACAAAACTGCCATCTTTAAAGTAAAGGGCCACCAACCGCCCCGGAACCTCCGCCCGAAGTTGGGCTTCTTCCATGGCCATAACGCTTCCCACGGCAGAAATAGAGGGGTTTAAATCCATGGGTCGAATCACAAAACCTTCTGCGACCATTGGACCGTTTGGTTTTGCACCTGATGGGGCCTTCGGATTTCCTGAAAAAATAAGTTTATAGGCCGTAAAACTGACCAACATGGCCCCTACCGTTCCAAACACCAAAAGGGTTCTCGTCTTGTCATTCATAACTCCGCATCTTCTTTATCTGCCGAAGCAGACGTGGTATATTTGACCATGACCTTGCTGGATGGCATGGATTTTAGTTGAGTAAGCACATGGTCCAACACCCGATTAAACATATCTATTTCTACCGGATCCAATCCTTTAAATAAGGCGCGGTTGATTTTGTTCACGGCACGTTGAATATGTTGCACCTCTTCTTTCCCTTTTTCGGATAAGACCACCCATTTCTCCCGCCGATCGTTGGGATTTACCGTACGTTGAATTAAGTCACTCCGCTCTAGTTGATCCAGAATGCGTACCATACTCACTTTATCTACCTGCATGGCCTGCCCAATGTCTTGTTGGTTCAGTGGCGATTTACATTTGCCTAGTAAAAGTAAAATGGAAAAGTAGCGGTCAATTTTTCTTTGTTGTAAAGCGTGGGTGAGCGCGCCATAATAATATTTGGCGCCAAAAGTGAGAAACAACCCCATAGGGTATTCAGAAGAAACTTGGTCTACCATGCTGCAAATTAAAGGCTAAAACTTAGTTAATAAAAGGAATAGTTCGCAGTATTAACAAAAATTCTAATCCAGGTTTTTT
>CAZRHR010000058.1:5648-7746 GCA_964599915.1 uncultured Candidatus Competibacteraceae bacterium
GTGCATAACTTGGAGTCACGATAAAACTTTTCTACAGGAAAATCTTTGGTATAGCCATAGCCTCCAAAAATCTGAACAGCCTCCGTGGAAACTTTCACAGCCACTTCTGAGGCATAATATTTGGCCATGGCGCTAATTTCAGTGACCGGTTTATGGTTGTTTTTGAAATGTGCTGCCTTTTGGGTCAGTAATTCCGCGGCCTCAATTTCAGTCGCCATGTCAGCTAATTTAAAGGCAATGGCTTGAAAGTTGGCAATGGGTTGTCCAAACTGCTCTCTTTCCTGGGCATATTTTAAAGCAGCTTCATAAGCACCTTTGGCAATGCCTAGAGAAAGCGCCGCAATGGAAATGCGTCCCCCGTCCAGAATTTTCATGGCTTGCTTAAAGCCTTCTCCTACTTTTCCAAGAACTTGACTTTCATGCACCCGGCAATCTTCAAAAATAAGTTCGGCGGTTTCGCTGCAACGCATACCCAACTTGTTCTCTTTTTTTCCGCCTCTGAATCCGGGTGTTCCGCGTTCAACCACAAAAGCAGTGATGCCATTTGAATCAAGTAAATCTCCGGTGCGAACAAGAACCACCGCCACATCTCCGGAGATTCCATGGGTGATCCAGTTTTTTGTTCCGTTGATGACCCAATATTCGCCGTCTTTTACCGCAGTGCATTTCATGCGCATGGCGTCTGAGCCGGTATTGGCTTCGGTAAGTCCCCATGCACCAATCCATTGACCGCTGGCCAATTTTGGAAGCCAACGTTGTTTTTGTTCTTCGTTTCCAAATTGCAGGATATGACCGGTGCAAAGTGAATTATGCGCAGCCACAGAAAGGCCTAGCGACCCACACACTTTGGCCACCTCAATGATGGCGGTCATGTATTCAAAATATCCCAAGCCCGCGCCGCCATAGTTTTCAGGCACCAAAACGCCCAAGAGTCCAAGTTCTCCAAGCTTCTGCATCGTTTCCCTAGGAAAGGTTTGGGTCTCATCCCATTCCATGAAGTAAGGGCGAATTTCTTTTTCTGCGAAATCGCGTACAGTGCGAGAAATCATCTCAATGTTTTCCGTGGGTATAGCGTGTGTCATATATTGTATGGGGATATTGTTGGCGAAAATACTTTCCTCATCTATAAACACAAAATCTTACACAAGGTTTTTATCACTATTTTTTGTTTTTAAATGGGTGGCTATGCCAAGGAAGTATTTTGTTTATTTGTTCAAAATTATACCTCCATGCACCGTATTCTAATCACTGGGGCCAATGGCTTGTTGGGACAAAAATTAATTGAGGCGCTATTTAAGGAGGAAAACACGGTGTTTTTAGCTACGGGTGCAGGTCCTCTTCGCTTACAAAAGCCAGGTATTCCTTATGCCATCATGGACATCACGCAAAAGGAGGAAGTGGAGCAGGTATGTGGTTCTTTTAAACCAACCGCCATCATTCATGCCGCGGCCATGACCCATGTGGATGCCTGTGAAAAGGAACCTGAAAAGTGCTGGGCCGCCAATGTTACGGCGGTTCAACATGTGGTGGATTATTGTGAATCAAATGGCGTGTTTCTAGTGCATTTAAGTACGGATTTCATTTTTGATGGAACCGAAGGTCCTTATGCCGAAGAGGCAGAACCGAAACCGCTCAGTGTATATGGAAGATCAAAGGCCGAAGCAGAAACTTTGGTAAAGGCCATGCATGCACCTTGGGCCATTCTGCGTACGGTTTTGGTCTATGGCTACACGGAGGGTTTGAGCAGATCCAATATTGTTCTTTGGGCGCGACAGGCTTTATTGTCAGGGCAACCTTTACGGGTGGTGAACGATCAGTGGCGTACCCCAACTTTGGCAGAAGACTTGGCCTGGGCCTGCTTGGCCGCGGTGAAACTGCAAGCCAGGGGGATTTTTCATATTTCGGGCGCAGAAACCTACGGCATTGCAGATTTGGTCCGCGCTGTTGCTGGATTTTATGAAATCCCAAATCCACCCATTACAGAAGTGAGTTCAGAAGAACTGGCCCAACCAGCCCAACGCCCGCCAAGAACTGGATTTATCATAGAAAAAGCGAGGAAAATACTGGGATTTGAACCTACGCCTTTACTGGAAGGGTT
>CAZRHR010000058.1:7846-10868 GCA_964599915.1 uncultured Candidatus Competibacteraceae bacterium
GTTCTTGATATTCAATCAACCCAACAAGGTGTATTAACGCCAAGAATGACGACTACCCAGCGGAACGCATTGCAAAACCCTGCGCAGGGCTTGTTAATTTATAATACCACCATCAAATGTTTTGAAGTTTTTGGTGGAACTTTTTGGAATAGTTTTGGTTGTGAGTGTGGGGCGCTTCCTGGTACCATTACGCCCTCTGTGGCCACGGTTTGTGCCGGAATTACAACTACTTTTTCTACTTCAGGTTCCAACGGGTCATTGCAATGGGAACAGTCTTCCGATAATTTAAACTGGACAGGTATTCCTGGTGCCACAGGCACAAGTTATACAGCAACCGCTCCATCTGGACAAGCCCAGCGCTATTTCAGGGTGGTAGCCACCAATCCCGGCTGCCCTGCACAAACTTCCAATCCTGTAACTTTAAATGCGCTGCAGCCTCCGGCGCAACCAGGTGCGATTACCGGTCCCACCAATGTTGCACCTTCTGCAACAGCACAAAACTACAGCATTACCCCTGTTTCAGGCGCTTCTACCTACACTTGGACTGTGCCTTCCGGAGCAACCATTGTGTCAGGACAAGGCACCACCACCTTGGTGGTTAACTTTGGTATTGGATCAGGAAACATCACGGTTACCGCCAACGATAGCTGTGGCAGCAGCAGTGCACAAACACTGGGCGTGCTGGTTGGCAGTCCTGTGAGTTGTTTGGCCATTAAACAAGCAAACCCATCTGCCGCTTCTGGAACATACACCATCGATCCCGATGGAAATGGTCCGAATGCACCCGTTTCTGTTCATTGTGACATGACCACCCACGGAGGTGGATGGACCGAAGCGGTTACTTTTCAAAATACCACAGGTGAAGATTTGAATTGTAACACGGCCAGCGGTTGGTTCGATCGAGCCATTGACTGGACCATGGCCAGCTGGTCGGGCAGTGAAGTGATGGTGCAGGTGATTGACGCCTCAAATAACATTCTTTACTCAGGTTTTGGTACAAGAACCAATAGTTGGACTTATAACAACCTTACCTCTAATCAGGCAATAGGGGACCAGTATAATCATGCGATTTCTTCCGGCCAACACCCCAATGGAATTACCTTAAACGATGGACGAAGACTTACCATTGCAGGAAAGGCCAGCTCGAATAATGGGTGGGGCGGAAGCTGGGGAAATGGGTATGTATTAAATGTGCAAAATCAGCCTACGGGATACGCTTCAAATATAGTGGTGGCTGCCATGTCTTTCAGAAATACAGCGCCATCTGTTTGCGGAAACCGAAGCTTCGTGGGGATGACTTCCTCTCACGAGCTTATGTATTCTTCTACGGGTGCGATTTCAACCAATGGAGATGCCGCCTTACAAAGTGGTCAGGCCCTCATTGGGCGCTTTAGATTTTATGTGAGGTAAGCTGACCTCCCCCTTTACTTTTTTGCCTTCACACGTTCTATCCGTTTTAACCCAAAGGGAAAATATCCTTTGGCACTTATCTCGTGTGATAAAAGTGCTGAATGAAAGTTTTATCGCTTTTACCCAATTTAATTTTATTACTTTTGATTCAAATTAAAGGATTTTGAAGGCACTTAAAGGAACGGGAATCGCCATTGTTACCCCTTTTAAAGATAATCGTGAAGTTGATTTTGAAGCCCTTACCCAACTCACCCATTATTGGATTTCAGGTGGGGTTGATTATTTGGTGGTTTTAGGAACTACTGGAGAATCAGTAACTTTAAATGCAGAGGAGAAAATGGCTGTTTTGCAAACTGTCATTCGTGCCAACGCAGGGCGCGTCCCTTTAGTGTATGGATTAGGTGGGAATTATACGGAGGAGATTATTCGCCAAATGAAAGCATTTAACCAACCGGATGTAGTGGCGTTCTTGTCTGTAACTCCCTACTATAACAAGCCCGGTCAGGAAGGTTTGAAAGCCCATTATGGCGCTTTGGCTGAGGCCTCTCCACTTCCGATTTTACTTTATAACGTTCCAGGGAGAACTGGCATTCACATGACCCCTGAAACCACCCTTTGGCTTGCTGAAAAATATGCTAACATTGTAGGTGTAAAAGAAGCTTGCGGCCAAATGGAGCCCATCATGGAAATTTTGCGGTTGCGCCGTCCTGATTTTCTTGTGATTAGTGGCGATGATGGATTGACTTTACCCTTAATGTCCGTAGGAGCAGATGGAGTGATCTCCGTAATTGCCAATGCGTATCCCGGTCTTACAAGCCAAATGGTAAAAGCGGCGATGTCTGGAAACTGGGATCTAGCCAAGTCCTTGCATTTTGCCCAATTACCTATGATTAAAGGACTTTTTGCCGAAAATTCACCCGGTGGCATAAAAGCAGTGATGGCTCATCTGGGTTTATGTAACGCAGCTGTTCGTTTACCTTTAGTGCCTGTATCTTCTTCATTACAAGCTTCTCTTGCTCAAGAAGCGAATCGCTTAAGGGCTCATTATGCGTAAATATCTCTTTATTCTTTTGTTTCTTTTGCTTGGGCTGAAAGGCTGGACACAAAGTCCGGTACGCACGGTTCAGTCCCTCAATGGTCCGGTGGAAAGGATGTGTTTTACGCCTGAAGGAAAGCGTTTGGTTACCGTCCATGAATATGAAGCCATGGTGGTATGGAATGCACATAATGGCTATAAAATTGAAGAATATTTGGGGTTTGCAAATCCCCTCACGGCTGTAGCCTGTTCTCGAGATGGCCGTTTTATTGCCGCTGCCGGTGGTGACTCACTTATTCGGACCTTCGATGGACGTTATTTAAACGTCCTTAAAGATTTGAAAGGACATAAGCACTGGATTTATAACCTGATTTTTACGCCCGATTCTAAGTTTTTGATTTCGGCGTCAACAGACAAAACCATACGGGTCTGGAATCCTGAAAATGGTGCTATAGCCCAGGTTTTAGAAGGACATAAGCAATGGATTTGGGTCTTGGAATTAGACCCAACCGGGCAGTTTTTGTTTTCCGGCGCGGCAGAAGAGGAGTTTTTTATGTGGGATTTGGAAAAAGGGCA
>CAZRHR010000058.1:10968-14621 GCA_964599915.1 uncultured Candidatus Competibacteraceae bacterium
AATTACGTGAAATGGTGGGATTTCGAAATGCTCATTAAAGGTGGCGTAGGTTTCGACGGATAGTTCTGGTTTTCCCGACGAACTCCTTTAACTTTGTGGCATGCGTCACAATTTATCCGATATTTTACAATTGATTCGAGACCGCAGGTCGGTGACTCCCGATGCTTTTAAAAAACGCGCGGTTCAGCGAGACCAACTCAATGCCATGCTTGAAGCCGCCAATTGGGCCCCCACCCATGGCCTCACTGAACCTTGGCGTTTTAAAGTGTATGGCGGGACTTCCTTGCGCCAACTCATGGAAAAATTAGCTGCCATCTACAAAGCAGAAACACCCGCAACCTCATTTAACCCCCTCAAATACCAAAAGTTTTTCGACCGTGCCGATAAGGTATCCACGGTAATCACCGTCCATTTGAAACGTCATCCGGAGAAAAAAGTATCTGAGGAAGACGAAGTCATGGCGGTGGCTTGTGCGGTTCAAAACATGGCTTTGGTGGCTGCGGCCTACGGAATGGCCTTGTTTTGGAGTACCCCAAAGATGATGCACCATGAAGATTTTCAAGCATTTTTGGGTATTGAAGCCCCTGATCGCTGTCTTGGTATTTTGTACATCGGATATCCCGACCTACCTGAATGGCCCAAAGGACGTCGAAACATTTGGATGAATAAAGTGGAGTGGCTCATGGATTAACCTCACCTTGATTCTTTTACAAGAGATTAATGTAAGGCTTCCACCTTTTTCCCTTTGTACATGGTCCAAAGGGTTAATATTAAGAAAAGGCTAGGAAATACAAAAAGCCACCACGCATTTGGATTTCTTTTGGCCTGAGTCAAAAGGCTTCCCCAGCCATAATGTGCATCGGCAAGAGGGATTTGTAGAAAACCTAAGGTAGCTTCTAGGAGAATAAAGCTGCCAACCGCGGCGGCAATACTTGGTCGCAGGATCGGCCAAAGATGTCGCCATAGATATTGGTGCCACTGCCTTATACGAGGAATTCCGAGTGCGTCTAAAGCATTTTTTTCTCCGCTAGTTTGCCAAGTTTGTGTGATACTTCGAACCACCCGATAGGTTCCTGCCCAACTTAATCCTCCAATGAGCAGGGCAAGCGATAGGATACCAGGCGAAAACCACGAGGAAAAAACCAATAGAAAAATTAACCTCGGAAATGCAGTGAGTAACGCTGCCAAAGGTGTAAACCATTGATCTGGTTGCACATTGAATCTCTTTGCTTTAGGGATAATTTGCCCCAATGCGCCTCCAAGGATGGGCCCTATCCACCATAAATAGGCCGGCGCCCAATCTTCTAATGTACAGGTCATGATTATTCCAAGGGTCATGGAAGGGAGGACCGTCCATTTTATGTTTACTCCGCTTAGGCTACTTCCTGCCCAAGCCCCAAGAATTACGCCTATGGTAATGGCGACTGCCAATGCAATGCCGCAAAAAAGGAGCGTTTGTCGTGTTCCATAAACTAGCCGCACAAAGACATCACGTCCACTTTGATCTGTGCCAAATGGATGATGTTCACTGGGTGGCTCGTAGGGTAGGGTACCGGCTGTGCGTAAATCTGGGTCGTGAGGAAACAAAGGGTAGACACAACGCCATGATGATTCGTTCCAGTCCATTTCACTTGGAACCTGCCCGTGAATCGATTTTTTCGGGAAAAAGGCTGGAAAAAAGACCTCTTTATTGCCATAAGCCAAAAGTGGCAGTCGGCCGGAAATAACAGGTGCTGCTAAGGCCATGCACAAAAGCAGGGCAAGCCATATTGTGGTCCAAGATGGAATACAACCCCTTTTACCCATGCTTTTCAATTCTTGGATCAAGCCATTTTTGGAGCAAGTTGCTTCCTAAAAAAATGGTAAGGGTAAGAAGGCCAGATAAGGTGAGCATGGCGACCAGAACAGGTTGGTCTTTTGCAAATACGGCATCTATGGTTAGTTTCCCAAGTCCAGGCCATGTAAACAAGGTTTCAATGACCACCGATCCTCCAATTAAGGCTGGTAAAGCTTGTGATATCATGGTAACCATCAAGGGTAAAAGATGTGGAAGGGCATGGACAAAAAAGGCTTTATACAAACCAAGTCCTTTGGCCCGTGCAGTTTGAAAGAAGGGTTGGGCCAAAATATTTTTCACGGCTTGTGTCCAAGGCAAACTAAAGCTAACAACGAGCCCATAACTCAGAGAAATCAAAGGAAGTATCCAAAAAGACATTTTAAACCAAATTCCAGTCCACCCATTGTTAGGGTTAGTAAAACCGCCTGCAGGTTCCATCCCACCAGAGGGAAACCAAGGAAACACGTCTGGATTGGCAAAAATCCATAGCAAGGCGGTTCCTGCTAAAAAAGTGGGAACGGCCGAAAAAGCAAGCAAAACTAAAGGAAACCAGCCGCTTTCTTTTTTTTGAAACCCCATGGTAAATGCTATCCATCCAGCGAACAAGGTGCTGAATATCAATGCTAATAATCCTAGGGCTATGCTATTCCACCAGCGATTGGAGAACTGTAATTCCACAGGTTGACCGGTGGTATAGCTTGTGCCTAAATCTCCTCTTAAAATCCCCCTTGCCATTTGGCCATCGCCCCATAAAAAGTGGAAAAAGCGATTTTGTGGATGAAATTTCAAAGAGGGAATGTACCAAGTCCAATCCCTTGTTTTCACATATTCAATGGGCCAATGTGCCGTTTTACACCAGTGGAAAAATGCAGCAGTATCTCCCTGTTCAACGGCAGAATTGAGCCAAACCAAGGTGTCTGTTCCCTTCCATTTTTCAGTTAAATGAAGCCAAGCATTATGTACATTGGTGTTTCCCGTTAGAGCAAACAACTTTTTGGTATCTGAATAAGGCCAACGGCTTAGTGCTAGCGGTTCTATGGATATAGGGTAAGCAGGCAAGTGAAGACCCAATTTAACCTTCCATCTCTGTCTTGCATTTTCTTGCAGCGCTGTTTTCTGTCCACTTCTTGGGTCCAAATCGGACGATAATCGGTCCAAAGGATTCCCCGGAATGGCTTCAGTGAGTGCAAATCCTATACAGAGTATGGCACATACGCCAATAAGCCAGATTTTCCAAGACTGTACATTCATGGTTTGGCTGGAAGCGGAGGTAACGCCATTTCATTTAACAATACAAATGGCCTTTCATAATAAAGTGCGGCCCCTTTCCATCTTTTATGAACCACAATTTTGCGGTACATGTAGGTGAGCGGTATCCATGGTTGGGCATCATATACCTTTTGCTGAAAGGCATGGATTAGAGGTATCCTTTTCGAAAAATCCGGCTGAAACCTTATGGAATCAATAAGCGCATCTGTTTCCTTATCTCCAAACCCGGTATAATTGGTTCCCTGATTTATCCAGCTTTCGGTATGCCAAAGCTGCTTGAAATCTTCCGGCGCTGCTGAACTTGAAAAAGCAGTCATGAGCATATCAAAATCATGTGTACTTCCTTTTTCTCGAAGCAAAACACTGCTGTAGGGAACAATCACAGGAGAAACGCCACCTTGTTTCATGCCATTTACTACGATTTCAGCAATTTGCTGTCCTACGGGCGATGCGGCATTATAGGCAAATTCAGGCGTCATTTCTACTTTTTGACCATCTACCATTTTGTCCACAATTCCATTCCCATCGGAGTCTTTCCATCCGGCCC
>CAZRHR010000058.1:14721-16881 GCA_964599915.1 uncultured Candidatus Competibacteraceae bacterium
AGAGACTGGCCCGGATTCCATCGTACGATTCGGTAGGGCCCACACCCATTGATGAGATTCAAATCTGTACCCATTTTAGCATCATTAAAGAAGGCTGCCCAAGCGACAAGTTCCGGTGTGCTAAAAAGTTGATCAAACTGAGCATCTAAAAGTTGGGGTAAAGTAAAATTTCTGAGCACCCGATTGGCATCGTATTTCTTTTCTTGTAGAAGAACCATTTCTCCATGTACATAATCGTTGTACAGGTAGGGCTGCTTCATTTTTACGGCAAATTTGTGGGGGTCAATGGTACGAACATCTTCGATTTGATCTAAATACGATTTGAGTTCTTGATTTTGTACCAAAGGGCAAATATTGGCCTTGTAGGTAAATAAAGCATCGTCTGAACTTACAGGGCTTCCATCGTCCCATTTGGCGTCTTTGCGTAGGGTAAAAGTGTAGGTTAGGCCATCATTGGAAACTTCTGGCAGGTCTTCAGCTACATCAGGTCGCATGCCCAAAGCGCGAATGTCAAGGTAAACGCTATACCCATGAATAAGTGAAAATAGCATGTATTTTCCTACCTCTATACCATTGGTTGGATGTAAACTGGTGGGTTCGGTCATCCAATGAAAATGAAGTGACCTGCGCTCAGGCCAATCTTCTTGCCAAGATGCGGCATCTGGCAAGGCCACAAAGTTGGTGTCTGCAAAATCCACCAAGGCTTGATTTTGGTTGGATGGTTGGCCACAACCGGAAAGGATCAGGATGGTTAGGGTGATTCCTCCGAGTATGCGCATAGCAGATGGTTTAATGATTCAAAAATAAGTCAAGAAAAGTTGTATTGTTTATTTTTAATTAAAAAGGTTGGATAAGAAATTGTCGGATGGCTAGTATTTATTTATTAAAAATTTGACTGTGTGTTTATTAAATAATTGTCGTGGCGTTTTAAAAACCATGTTATGATTTAAGCCGAAACGGTGATGCATTGAGATGGGTGTGGAAAGTTGAATTATTTTTCAGGAAAAATTGGAAGGGAAATAAAATTGACTACTTTTGCACTCCCAAGGTGAGGTGGGTGAGTGGCTTAAACCAGCAGTTTGCTAAACTGCCGCACCAGCAATGGTGCCGGGGGTTCGAATCCCCCCCTCACCGCAGAGCATACTGCGGGACATATTTTCGGGGTGTAGCGTAGCCCGGTTATCGCGCCTGGTTTGGGACCAGGAGATCGCAAGTTCGAATCTTGCCACCCCGACAACCCGATGTTCGACCTCGTAGCTCAGTTGGATAGAGCAACTGCCTTCTAAGCAGTAGGTCACAGGTTCGAATCCTGTCGGGGTCACTCCATTATCCCTTGGTGACGACTATTTGCTTTTACCTAATTATTTATATTTTTGGGTAAAATCACAATTACATGAAAAAGTTATTACTTGTTGCAGTATTGTTCGGTGGAAGCTGGACGCTATCTTCATGTTCATCTTCCTGCACCGCAGATTTGAACGCGTTTTCCTCTGCCGCACAATCCTATGCGGCCGCGCTTGGTTCTGCCAACTGTGCGCAAATTAACTCTGCTTGGACCGCTTATCAAAATGCCTACAACGACCTTTGTGAAGAACAAAAGGCGCCAATTAATGACTGGTCTGCGACTGAAAGTAACCATGCCACTTTGATCGCCTTACTAGGTTGCTAATTCACCTTCTTACGTCAAAAAGCCGGAACCATATGATTCCGGCTTTTTTCGTTTATTAAAACAAGATAAGATGAGCTTTACTTGTTGAAGACTTTCCTGAACCTTTCAAACTCTGCCTTGGTAACCTCTATGTTTCCTTTGCCAATCCCAAAGTTGATGTAACCCCAAAAGTTGGCATCTTCTATTTCAAAGGTGTCATATTTCTTCAGAATAACAAAGGTTCTGCCCGATAAGGCGGTTCGCTCCCCACTCCTTAACGCCTCTATCCTGGCTTCCTCGTTGGGAAAACTGACGATGTTGTTTAGTTCTCTGAGTCTTTTGAACTCGGCTTCTGCTTTAGCCCTAGCTTCGGCTTCCTCTCTAGCGAGGCGTTCGGCTTCTGCCTTAGCCTTCGCTTCGGCTTCTTCCTTAGCCTTCGCTTCGGCTTCTGCCGCCATTAAAATGGCGGCTTGTTCGGCTTTTTCTCTGGCTATTCTTTCTTCTTCGGCCTT
>CAZRHR010000059.1:0-6855 GCA_964599915.1 uncultured Candidatus Competibacteraceae bacterium
TTGGGGATAACTTTGTAGGCTCTTACCATCTGGTCGAATTTCGAACACTTTAAGGTTCTTTTGTTCGCTTATGAACGTCCCCCATTGGCGCCAGAGCAAGGTGCGACCAAGAATCCAAACTTCATCAGGAAGCAAGTCCGGTGAAAATTTACCTGCCAGATTTCCTAGGCCCACCCAAGCAGCGGGCAGGTTAGAGGTAATGTCGGCTACTACAGGAACATGCTTTTGGTGGAAAAGTCCAACGCTATCTTTGGGAAAGGTTGGTGGAAGTTGCCCAGCAAGAATTAGAATTTTCCCCGAGGTTTTTAGCTTTGAAAAATCAGGCAGGCTTGAATTGAGCGGCGGAAGCGCAGGCAAGGGGGCTGCCGAAAATGGGTGAGGCTTTTCATACAAGGGCTCCCGAAAAGCCATGTTAATATGCACGGGGCCTTCACCTAAAGCCTTTAATAGAAAAGGAAAAGCGGCGTCTAGTGTTTCTGGTTCATCTTCGCCGACAAAGGAAAATCTAGCGGCCGTGATTTCATTAAACAATCCTGGTTGGGGCATGCTTTGACCTTCTTCTTGGCCAATTCGGTCGGCGGGTCGGTCGGCGGTGAGTGCGAGCAGGGGCAGGCCACGGTAAAATGCTTCTGTGATGGCTGGGCCAAGATTTTGTGCGGCACTTCCGCTGGTGGTTATGACGGCGACCGGCTGGCCGGATTGTTCCGCCCATCCCAGGGCTACGAAGGCTGCGCTTCTTTCATCTGCTGCGATCACAGGTTCGGGCATGCCTGCCATTTGCGCGCCTAAAATAAGTGGTGCTGAACGACTTCCAGGTGCCACTACCCAACGCGTGACGCCGATTTCTTTTAAACGGGAGAAAAGATGTCCGGTGTTCATTCAGAAAATAACAAATCGGCCAGCAATTTGATTTTTTCTTCGGTTTCTTGGTATTCGGCCTCCGGTACGGAATCTTTTGTAATGCCCGCACCGGCATAGATGTAAGCCGTTTCTCCGTCCCAAGAAAGACAACGAAGATTTACATAAATGGAGCAGCGCGATTCTTGGTGGTTCCAAATACCCATATAACCTGCATAATATGTGCGCAAGGTTTCTTCAATTTCTTTGATGGCGTCCATGGCCCATGTTTTTGGCGTTCCACCTACTGCAGGAGTTGGATGAAGTTCCCCCATAAGCCGCCTTAATTTTTCAGGGTCCGGCATGTCCATGGTTCCAGAAAGTGTGGTTTTTAGGTGGGCTACATGACCAATGGTATAAGTTTCAGGGCCTTGTGTCTGGATGTCCTGGATTTCCAAGTAAGACATCACCGACTGAATATGTTCCGTGACCAAGGCTTGTTCTTTAATTTCCTTTTCACCCCAAGGCGCATCCTTGTCGTGTGCTGGTCTTGTTCCTGCGAGCGCCACCGTTTTTACTTCGCCTTGCGCACTTTCAAGCAATAATTCCGGAGAGGCACCAAGCCAGGTTCCGGCAAAAGGGGCCGAAAGAAACCAGGTGAAGGTATGGGGATATTTCTGCCGGAGTTTTAAAAACTGGGTAAAGGGCTGAAAAGTAGAACAAGGAAAAGCCTTTTGGCGTGCCACCATGAGTTTCTGGTGAACCGCATCCAATTTTTCAAGGGCAGCATGGACCTGAGCAACATATTTTTCCTTCGTCGTTGATCCATTTGGATGCAAAGCCGGCCAGGTCTCTTTTTGGGTAAAAGATAGTTTTTCAGCTGTTTCTGCATCAATCACCACATGGTGTTGGAAAGGGATATTTAGGGGCCGTTGATGAAAGCCTGCATCAAAAGGATGAAGCAAGAAAATATCGTGGGCATGGCTTCGATCGCCCTCTAATGCATGCCAAAAAAGGTGAATTTCTTGTGAATTGGGTAAAGCGTACATGCCCCATGCCAAGTCATGCGTAACTGGGGCGGCTAAGGCGTCAATATCTAAGGTGTCCATAGTACTTTCTGGCGAATCACTGTACCCTGAGAATGTGTAAGGGTAAGAATGGCCGGTCCAAATATCGGTGTAACGGGGGAAAAACGGGCACCGTCTGTGAGATATTCCACTTGAATGGGGATACTTCGACCATAAAGGTCGAAAAGTTCAAGTTGAGTAAGTCCAGTAGATTGTACCATCATGGATGAAACAGCAGGTTGGGGAAAAAGTTGAGGGCCGGCCAAAGTCAAATCATCATGAGACAGTGCGCCACAGGTTTGGTTTAGCATTGCAGCCCTTTGTACCTGAAGTGCTTGTTGCATTCTTTGGACTTGTCCTTGGGTAAACAAGTTCATGCATCCATCGTTGGTGTAATCCATGAAATTCATGAATTGAATACCCGGATAGGCTGGTGAGCAGCCATCGGTTAAGGGAAAACTGGGGCAATCATAGGTTTCCTGGGCTTGGTCGGGTGTATCACTAACAAAGTCTGTTCCGCTACAATCGTTGTTATCATCGCCCCATATATGCTCTAAATTTAGCCAATGGCCAACTTCATGCGTGGCCGTCCGTCCAAGATTGAATGGGGCCAATGCGCCAAGGTTTCGACCAAAATATCGGTAGTCAATCACGACCCCATCAAGGCTTGGATCGAATCCGGGCAAAGTGGCATAACCCAATAAATCATCTTCAAGTGCACAGACCCAAAGGTTCAAATAGCGGTCCGCAGGCCAAGGGTTATGACCTCCAAGAGCGGTTTGTTTTACATCATCAAGGTCTATGGAAAATCCATTTACAGCGGTGGGAATACGCAGTATGCCGGTGGTGGGTTGACCATCCGGGTCAGTATGGGCAAGGCAAAATTGAAGTTGGGGATGACCGGCAACAGGTTTAAAGACTGCGGGTGTAAGACTGGTATCTGCATGTGACCGGGAAAAATCTTCATTCAAGACGGCCAGCTGAGATAAAATACGCTCGTCGGTCAGGTTTTCCTGACTGCTTCGATAGACCACATGCACCACCACCGGAATGGAAATGGATTGGGTTGCGACCAAACTGTTTTCTGCGTTGGCCGTAACATCTGTTGGTCGACCATGTTTTTGGATGTACCTCTCATGGCCACAAACGGGTCTTTGGGCTAATAGAGAAAAGCAAACCAGCCAGCCAATGATAAACCCAGACCAAAAGCGCATCAGGGCAGGATGATTTTATAGGCTTTTCCGTCCCCATCCCACTCAAGAATCAAAGAATAGATGCCTGAAGGAAGCCCTTGAACGGAAACCGGTAAAATGGTTTGGCTTTGGGTCACTTCAAACGTTTCCATGGCCAAAACCCGTCCTGCCATATCCAGTAAGCGATAATTTCCTGCACCGGAAGCTTTTTCACCCAATTTAATTTGGAACGCGCTGCCTTGCACCGGATTTGGGAAAATGGTTACCTCAGACAGGGGAGAAGCAAGCATGTCTTCGCTTAAGTTAAAGGTAAAGGTGGCTTGCGCGCTGCATCCGTCCGGAGAGGTGATTTCTAAAGCATATTGCCCTCCGGCAGGTGGTGTGTAGGAGGCCGCTGTGCCCGCGGGTGCCGGAATTGGGATAAAGGTAGCGCCGTTGAAAAACTTCCACTGGTAAGTGTAATTGCCCGAGATATTGGCGCCGAGGTCGCTACCATTTTGAACGATAGCAAAATTGGAAGGAATACCCGCCCCAACGGTGATGGTGGTGTCGAAACTAAAGGCATCACAGCCGGTATTGATATCGAACATACGCACTTTGTACCGCCCGCTTTGTTTAATCCAAACCGAGGACGTTGTGGCACCGACTACAAGTGAAGTGTCGTTTAAAAACCACTCATAGCCAAATCCGGACTGCACAGAGAGCATAATGGAATCTGGACTACAAACAAAATTGGATGGACTTACCATGACCGGCTGTTCCGGTGGTCTTGGAAGCACTACAACGGTGTCCGTGACGGCTACTTGCAAGGCATTTTTTGTAAAAGTATAATTGAGCGCCAAGGAAGTATTGCTTCCAACGAAGAATTGGGTGGTACTTCCCAGAGAATTTACAGGCGGAAGATTTAAAGGTACGGTTGGGTGTGGACTTTCGCCCCCATCGAAGCAATTGTCATCTGCCGTGCCTAGCGTTCCAGAGTCGTCGTCCCATACTTCTATGCGATAGGGAGGATTATTGGCATTGATAGAAAGGTTAATGGATTGTGGAAGGTTAGCGGCATTGCTGCTGCTTTGATTGGTAAAAACTTGGTTGTTGGACCCATCGAAAATACGGATATAAAGGTCGGGGTTTCCTGCCGTAAAGAAATCAGTGCAAGCGACGGCCGTGAGGGTAACATTGGTCAGTTGGAAACCGAAAGTGTCCACCGTCACTTGATAGGTAACAGGAAAGCTACCCGCGCTGTTGTAGAGCACATTTGGGGGATTTTCTACGTTGGATTGAAGCCCGTTGCCAAAGTTCCAAAGGTATTGATAGCCGGATGTTTGCCCGGGAATAGGTTGGTATCCATTGCTCGGGAAATTGTTTTGGAAACTCACTTGTAACGGAGCACAACCCAAACCTGGCGCCATGGAAAAGCCTTGATTTGAGGTCGTATCCGGGAAAAGCACCATTTGTGATGCGAAAGTGGTTTGAGCCGTTTGGTTTCCAAACACACCCGCAGCCACCGTAGCAGTGACAAAAATGGTGAGGTTATAGACGCCCGGATTTCCCACAGGCGTTCCACATATCTTAACGCATCCCATCGTGTCTGAAGCACTTGGGAAATACGTACAACCATTGCCGGGGACATTGCAGCTCCAGTTTAACCCGAAAGGCAGTCCGGAAATGGCATCAATCCGCATTTCTACCAAAGGCACAACGCCCAATAAACCACCGCTAAAAGGTGCCGCATCAATCGTAGGAGGAATATAAAAAGTAACGTCTTGGCTATATGGCGTTCCAACGGTACCTCCGGGCAAAGAATCTGGACAAAGTCCGCCGCCTGGCACGCTACAAGAAAAATTAATGGCACATCCTGGACATTGTGCCAGCAGCGATTGGGTTAGAAACAAGCCAACAATCCAGATGGCTGGGCTTTTTTTAAAGCAGAGGGAAAAGAATGCGGTCATACCATGAGCATTAATAGAACACCAAAAATGGGCGTCGAAATTTAAAATAAAGTTAATAAAGGTGGGCTTATCTTTTCTTTAAAGCCACTTTTTCTTTTTAAAATAAAGCAGTAAGCCCAATGCCAATGCGGCCATAAAGATTAAAGTGGCCGGATAGGCGCCCGGGAAGTGCAACTCTGGCATGGATTCAAAATTCATTCCATAAATCCCGGTGATCAAGGTAAGCGGCATAAAAACAATACTGACCACCGTCAAGGTTTTCATGATCTGGTTAAGTTGCGCGTTGGCTGCGGACAAATGTAAATCGGTAAGTCCTGTAATCCGGTCGCGTAAATGCTCCGCTTGGTCGTAAGCAAGCGCTGTATGATCCGATAAATCGCGTAAAAAGGGTTTGGTTTTTTTGTGAATACTTGGTATTTCAGAACGAATTAAGCCGTTGGTAACATCTCTCATAGGCCATAAAGCCTGTCTGATTTCCTGCCACTGAAACCTTAATCCACGGATTTTCCTACCTGCATGTTGAATAACGCCAGACAGCAATTTATCTTCAATATCCTCGATGGCATCTTCAAAGGCTTCAAGGGAATCTAAATGTTGGTCAGTAATTGCATCCAATAGGGCGTACATAAGGTAATCGGCTCCACGTGAGCGGATCCTGGCTTGAGGTTGTTCCATCCTTTCCATGACCGGTTTAAAGAGGTCACTGTCTTCTTCTTCAAAAGAAATGAGGAGCCGGCCTTCCAGAAGGAAAGACACTTGACTCACATCAAGTCTTTGCCCTTGCATCCGGATGTCTTTGGCAATAATAAAAATGCCGTCTTCTCCTGTAGGCTCTAATTTGGGGCGTGCATTGGTGTTCATCACGTCTTCCAAAGTCAGCGCCTCCACCTTTTTCCCGTAGGGCGGTGCCCAAGCCAAAAGGCTTTCCATTGCTTCTTTATCGTGGACCCCAATGGCTCGAATCCAAAAGGTTCCCGTTTCTGGAAGGCCTTCTAAAGCCTGATGCATGGTTGTAAAGGAATTCTGCACCAAATGTTCAGCAGAAAAATGCCAGGTTTGAAAACGAGGGGACTGTGTGCGATGTGGTCCAACATAGACTAGGGAGCCGGGCGCAAGTCCTCGTTTTTTATTCAGGCTTCGGTGGGCTTGTTTCATGGTCTGTGGAAGGATGCATCAATACGTGCGTATAGGGCAAAGGCACTTCAATGCCCTCATTTCTGAAACGTTCAAAAATGATTTTATACATATCCGTAAGATACACAAAACTTTCCGGAGAATCTTTGGCCCATAAATATGCCCTAATGACGACAGAATAAGTAGAAATGTATCGAACCATTACGCGTACGGCAGGCTCATTTCTCTCTTTTTCATCTTCTTCGCGTCCGTCAATAAACGCAGGATGTTTCATGGCTTCCTCTCGGATAATGGCCATGGCTTTGTCCAAATCGGTATCAAAAGAAACGCCGATTTCTAAAAACCGAATCATCCGCTCATCCACGATGGAACGGTTTACAATGACTTCACTGGAAATGACAGAGTTTGGAATGACCACCCTTTTGTTTTCAAAATTGCGGATCACCGTATGTCGGAGGGTGATGTCTTCTACCATACCGGCGGTATCCGTGCGCGTACCCACTTCTACCACATCGCCGATGCGAAAGGGTTTGAACATTACAATCATAACCCCGTTGATGATGTTGGAAAAAGCAGCTTGCGAGGCAAAACCAATAATGGCGGCCAAAATACCCGCACCGGCAAAAAGGGTAACGGCCACTTCTTTAAAAGCCGGGATGACATAGACAATGTTCA
>CAZRHR010000059.1:6865-10798 GCA_964599915.1 uncultured Candidatus Competibacteraceae bacterium
TGGCAATGGTAATGATGACAAAGGTCAGCGCATTTTTCTGGAAGTTGTAGGTTGTTGGGTCTACATTGATTCTGGCTGATTCCCGCTTAAAATAACCACCAATAAGTGCGCGCACCACTTTGTTTACCACAAAGGCGGCCACTATAATCACAATAATTTTGAGGATGGTGGGGTAGTTGCTAACTACCGGAATGCCGATATCCGTAGTGTCTTGCATGGTTGAGGGGAATTATCCCAGCGCGGTTACGTATTGGCGATCCGCAATTCTTGTGGTTCTTTTCTTCAGCAAAGCAATGATTTCTTCCTCCGATTTGGGTTGATCCGGATTCAATTGCACATAATGCCGGGCCAAGGTTTTGTATTGTTTGGTCATCAACAAAAACCAGATCACGGTAAAATCTAACTTTCGGAACACAATGGCTTCTTCTTTATGATAGGTGGCCACGTTGTTTAGAAAGTCCTCAGGCATTTGGGTCCAGTGGCGGCTAGACCTTACATGGTGACCAATGTGATATCCATCGTTAAAGCATTTTTTATTGTAGGGAGAATTGATACAAGTGATAGAGTTCCTGTAGCAGTTATCCGGAGTTTCTGCATCCACGAAGGCATGTTGCGCCCAGTTTCCGGCCATCATCATGAGTCGCGCGAAGAACAAAGGCAACCAAAACACCACCAATGCGGCTTGGGCATTCACAAAACTTAGGGCGATGCCAAGTCCTAAAAAGCTAAGTTCACCAAGAATCACCCTTCTGGCAATTGGACCACGTTGTTTTCCTTGAAGATAGGCCACCAACTGAATGAGTCCGATAAAGAAAAACTCGAGGAAATAGCGCGTAAAATGACGCACGCTGTCCCGTTGATATTTCATGGTGGAAGAGAGGTCCGATTCCAGATTGTTTTCCGGATGGTGCATGGCAATGTGGTGGCCGAAATAAGTTTCAGGCGTTTCTCCGAAAAATGGTCCCACGGCCCATGGAATCACTTGGTTCCAGCGCTTGTATTTGTTTTTAAACAACGATCTATGGCTGGTATTGTGCAACATCAGGATAAATGGACCAAGGAATATGGCCCAATTGAGAAACAGGTAAATGGAGGCCACCCACCAATGAAAATCCACGAAAAGCCAAATGGCCAAGGGTGGGAAAATGAGGAGCAGGGTTAGGGAAAGCTTTACAAAAGGTAAATCCCGTACATCATTTACATAAGGCAAAAAGAGCCGCTCAATCCAATTATACGAGGATTTTTCCCGATAAATGGGATCATCAATTGAAATAAAACCGTTGGTAATCATGACTCGCAAAGGTAGCTTTTTTCAGACTTTTTCATGTTTTTTAGCTCAAATTTTATGTGCATTGGGTCTAAGGGTTATCTACATTACTATGTTCAAAAAAAACAGAATACAGGCCAACTAGGCCAAGTGCCCGGATATAAATTTGTACAAAGGCAAAATATGAAATTTTCTGTTCTCGTTTTTTTAGGAGTTGGACTGGTGGCTGGTATGGGTTGTGTATCTTCTCGCCAATTTAAAGAATTGGAAGCGCGTAAGTTACAAGCCGATCGAGAGCTAGACAGTTTACGTACCCTCACTACCTTTTTGTCGGCCCGCACTGCAGATCAGGAAGTCGCACTGAATCAATGCCAAACCATAAAATCAGGATTAGAAGCAGATACCAATCGCTTAGCCGCCCAAATCCGCAGTTTACGTTCGGGGTATAATGACGCCTTAGCGCAAAATGAGTTGCTAGAAGCCAATTACAAGAAATTACAAGCTGGCAGAGAATCAGAAACCTCTGCCTTGATGCGGGAACTTCGGGAAGCCCAAGAGCGTTTGCTGGCCAAAGAAGATTCGTTGAAAGTTTTAGAAACCACCCTTCAGGACAAAGCAAAACGACTGTCAGAATTGGAAGCCATTTTATCTAAAAAAGATGAAGATGTACGTCGATTAAGGGCTGCGGTAGCAGAGGCCTTGCGCGGTTTTGAAGGCAGTGGCCTAACGGTTGAAGAGCGGAACGGGAAAGTGTATGTGTCGCTATCCGACAAATTAATGTTTGCCACTGGGTCCGATGAAGTAGATGAAAAAGGTCGGCAAGCCTTAATGAAACTTGCAGAAGTGCTTGACCGAAACCCCACCATCGCCATTACCATCGAAGGCCATACAGACAATATTCCTGTCCGTCCGGGCGGCCGTTTAAAGGACAATTGGGACCTTTCTGTGCTGCGTGCCACCTCTATTATTCGAATTCTTCAGAACGCTTCGAAGATTAGCCCAACCCGGTTTACAGCTAGCGGAAGAGCAGAGTTCCTTCCTGTTGTAGGCAATGATTCCCCTGAAGACCGCGCCAGAAACCGGAGAACAGAAATTATCCTCACCCCAAGGTTAGATGACCTTTTCCGCATCTTAGAGTCCAATTAATTCCGTGGTTCAGCGTACCTTTATCCCATGGATCAACCATTGCTCGAACAGGTAGCCTACCATTTACAACTTCATGGAAAAACCCTTCAGGACCTCGCTTTACAACTCATAGCTGATGAAGTAACGCGGTTTCCCGTATTCATTTTTTCCCAACCAACCGTTGGTATTGGTGAGTCAATTCCAGATTTACCCGATGCTACAGCTGGGTGGCACATCAAAGTGATAACCACGGAACAATTGATTGAAAAGGGCGTTATTCCATTGGAAAAAGCCAAACATTTTGTAGCAAGTTTTAAATCGCCGCAAGATTACATTTGTTTGTTGCTGATTCCTCATGCTCCACAAAACCCACAATTTATATTTGCCCCTTATGCCGGATACCTCTCCTCGTAATAACCCTTGGAAACTCATCGCTTGGGGTTGGCTGGCCGGTGCCGGAATCGCCGCGGTATTTGGACTGGTTTTTTTTTCGGGCTTCTTAGGTATTGACCTTTATTCAGGAGATATGGCTCTGATACCACTCATTGCCATTTTGGGCATGATGGGCATGTTGGTGATGGCCAATTATTTCTGGTGCAAAATTCCCCTTCCCTTAAAAACCTGTCGCCAACTCGGACTTCTTCTGTTGATTCCATTTCCGATACTTCTGCTGCCACATCCTGAAGTAGGATGGAAAAGCATGTTGCTTTTTATGGAACTAGGCCAAGGCGGAGTTTATTTTGCTGCCAAACCCGGTCATATGGTCATGGTGGCCTGGCTGATCGCAGCTGTTTTTGTGTATCACCTCGCACCATGGTTTACGCGACGCTTCTTCTTTGAACATCTCCCCGATGATTTCCACATTTCCTAAAACAGTACATTCAGGAAGCTTAAAACCTTCTTTTTTGTCATGGTTTTCCGGCAGTAAATGCCAGAAATAACCCATCCATGCGTGTAAAGACAACATTGGATTCAGCCCGAAGCTCAAAACCATTTCGCCCTCTCGGTGGATACACCAATGGAATTCACAAGCGAGATGTTCTAAAATGGTAGGTAGTGTGGGTTGGTTCAGACTCATAAGAATAGATGGTCTAGAACTCCACTTCAGATGAATACAGACGTTTATTTTTTGCATACCGAAAGTTAGCACCGCTTTACCTCGTTTGTAGGCATTTAAATGGATACAAACGATTAAAATCGGAACGGTTTTGCTCCTCCAAATCTCGGGCATGAGGGTTTGGGAAATGTGGGGCTACGCCCACCCCTCCCCGTGGACAATATGCATAAAATTCCCGAGTAAATTCGGCCATGAACCGGTTATAATCGATTAAATTCCAGTAATCGAAAAGCTGACGCCAGTCGGTGTTTGCCAAAAGCTTAGGTTGGTTTTGTGGAGCGGGAGCGTGATTTTCCGGAAATGAAATGAGAGAAACCGATGATCAGGGTGTCAGAAGGTTATCGCGGTCCAAAAATCGTGGGCATGAGTGTTTGGGAAATGTGGGGCTACGCCCACCCCTCCCCGTGGACAATATGCATAAAAT
>CAZRHR010000059.1:10898-16805 GCA_964599915.1 uncultured Candidatus Competibacteraceae bacterium
TCGTGGGCATGAGTGTTTGGGAAATGTGGGGCTACGCCCACCCCTCCCCGTGGACCATTTGTTTGTAAGGTTCGATGCTTTTATGAAATCAAAGAAACCCCTTCATCTTGTGTATAATTTGTCAAAATTGAGCTTGATTGATGAGGGCAACGGTGAAAATACTGAGCAAAAACCAGCCTATAAAACCCTGGAGAATGCAGATATAACGAGCGATACCTTTGGTTGGTATATTTCCGAATCCAAGGGTGGTAAACGCATTTAAACTTAGAGCCGTAGCGTTGGCCACACTGATAAGAAATCCCAACGTCATTTTTAAAAACGGGAAAAAATACCCCTTTTCATTTTTTGAAATGAAATCTTTAAAATGGCTGAGAAGTTGAGATTTACTGCTTATATCCCAATCTGAGGGGAAGAAAAAATAAATGAAACCAAAAATCAAAACGATGTAAAAGGATACCACCAACGCATTGGCCGGATCTGTGCCGAAGTGGGTGTAGTGTTTCAATAATCGGCTCAAATTCAAATCAAAAAAGGTTTTAAACGACGGGTTCGCTTGATAGACTACATACAATTTTCTATGTTCAATTTCTCGTATTTTAACGTAGACCTTATTGGCAGATTCAAAATCGCCTACAGATTTGTAAAAATCATATAAGCTTTTGTTTACCCTTAAATAGGTTTTATATCCCACCTCATCTAAGATTTGTTCCTTTGTGGTTGCATCATAGAAAGTACCATTGTAAGCAATTCCAAAATTCAAATGGTTTAAGGATTCCAAATTCAAATAACTGGTTTTGTCTAAACTGTTATAGTCAAAGGCCAAGTTTTTCATGAAGATATTGCTGTCCAGGAAGAGATAGCCTTTTTCAAATTGAATGGAGGTGTTAGCGTTAAATGTATTGTTTATCAGTATTACTTTTTCTGAAAACAAGGATAAAACCAAAAAATCATTTCCCGTGTCTATGAAATGGCACCTCTGAACACGGGTTGAGTAGATGTTATCTAAATACATATCGATTTTCCCAACCCGGTTGCTATCAAATTCAAACTTAGATTCCTTATGGATATCAATGTTGGTGTTGCAATTCGTTAAATCACATCCTTTGATTTCGGCTTGAGATTTTTTAAGATATATACTGAAGTCTTTCTCTACACTAGAATGACGAAACATTAAAAAAAAATCTTTTTCCGGCTCAGTACTAATAACACTAAACTCCTCGAAGGAACAAGAATCTATCAGAATTGAACCAGACGTTTTTTTACTAAAAGACGGGTCGAAGAAAGTACAATCAAGAACTTGTAAGGTACCCTTAAAATCCACATTTGAAAAGCGAAGTCCTGAACCAAAGCTGCAGAAACCAAAGATAATCAACTGACTACGAGCCTCAAATCGCCCATCTATGCCCTTTTTCGCTCCCCGCTGATTCAGATATTTTGAAAATCCTCCAAAGGCGTGACTGGGGTAATGAAAATCCATGGCGGTATTTATGATTTCCTCCAATCCTCCATTCGGCAAATCATTCACAAATTCGATACCAAAATACACCAAGCTATCTTTTTGGCTGAAAAAAATATCTTCAGCTAATTGGGTGTAGGTCATTTTGCTTTGCCCATGCCCTGGCAGAACCGGAACAAAAACACAGGCGAGGCAAGTGAAAACAATCACAAGGTGGCGCATGGAATGGGGCATTTGATTTCTAAAGTGGTTTTTTCTTCCTGATATCCTTAATCTGACCCCATAAATGTATAATAAAATGGATATCATGTAGATGTGTTTTGGAAATGTGGGGCGCAGATATCAGCAAATGATCAAATCACCAACAGGCATAACCTTTTTCAGGGATGTTTAACCCATTCCCCGGCAGAAAAAACATGGCTGTAGCCTCGCTGAGCGAAATAATCCTTGATATAGGAAGGCTCCGGATGTAAGGCCAGGAAAAAATCTCCGCCCCATGCGCCCATAGATTTTAACACGCCTTCGAAGTCTGGGAATCTTTCCGCAATGCGTGGAAGATCTAATTGGTTGGATAGTAGCCTTTCGTGTTCTTCTAATAGGGTCATCCAAGGGGTGATTTCCGGCTGCAAGGAAAGGGAAAGAGAAAGTTCAGACACTTGTTCCAGCCAGGCAGCACTAGGTGGGTGTTTTCGATAATGTTGAATCCCGCTGCGGGAGTTCATTTTTTGGCCGGAATAGACAAAGTATATTTGTTGTAATAATGAATCTGGAATGGCCACGGGCTTTACTTCCGGATCCTGACCGGGCATGCGCCGGTACAACAATGGGCCGTCCATGCCTGCACAGGCAATATCGTAACCAGAGCCGCCAAAACTAGCTTCCGACAAAGCATAAGGTGACCATTCCATCCATTTGGCAATCAGCGCAATTAACGTACTACTGGACCCTAAACCCCAGGCGCGATCAAAACTTGCCTTGACTTCTACCCGATGGCCTTTCATCCGGTCTTTTCTTCGTTGGTCCGGGATGGCACGCAAGATTTTTTCTAGCCATACGGCCGCTTCGGGTTGGTCGGTCTCAACCACCAAGCCGGTGCCGGGATGAATGTGGGCGTGAAACCAAGGGGTGCCATCCGCTTCTTTCGACACCCATAAGGTATGCTGGTCTGCAGAAGGAAACGTATGAAGTACTTGTCCATGGATCAAGGGAAAAGCTAATCCCCAAGCCCCATCTAAAATGGCGTATTCACCTGAAATTAAAAATTTTCCATTGGCGGTAAACCCCTTTTCAATGGCCTCTGCCATAGCCACTTACTTTTTAGACGGCGCCGTAATAATGGCTTCTCTTATGCCAATTAAATAAGCGCGCACTGCATTGAAAGAAACTTTGTGGTTTTTGAAATACTGCACCGCAGCTTCTTTTTCGACTTCGGTGGCCTCGAAATGATTCAAAATATTCAAAAGGTGCATTTTCATATGTCCTTTTTGAATGCCGGTGGTGGTCAGGGACCGCAAAGCGCCAAAATTGTTGGCCAATCCCATGGTGGCTGCCACCATCATAAGTTCAGCAGCAGATGGATTACCTAGCATTTCTAAGGCACGACGCACAAGTGGATGTAAACTTGTTAAGCCACCCACAACACCTAATGCCATTGGAATCTCCAAAGTGTATTTGAAATGTCCGTTGGCCAACTCCAATTTGGTCAGGCTTTGGTATTTTCCATGACGTGCAGCATGGGTATGGCCGCAAGCTTCTACTGCCCTAAAGTCATTTCCTGTGGCCAAAACCACCGCATCGATGCCATTAAAAATGCCCTTGTTATGGGTGGTGGCTCTAAAGGTATCTAATTCTGCCACCCGTACGGCTTTGGAAAACTTCCACGCAAAGGTATCCGGGTCCAAATCTTCATGAAAACCTAATGCCTCCACCGGACATTCTACCCAAGCCTCAACAATGCAATCTGGCGTATAATTGGATAAAATAGACATGATAACATGTGGCTTCTTAGATGCGGGAGAAAAGTCTGCTTGAACTTCACACCAATCTTTGAAAATGCCTGCAAATTCTTCCAAGCATGAATTAATAAAATTCGCACCCATGGAGTCACAGGTGTCAAAGGTGGCTTTGAACTGATAATAGCCAGGTTCTACATCCGTGCAATCGATTAAAATGATATCACGGATACCACCACCTCGCTTTTGCATATTGGAGGTGATGTGCAAGGTTTCTTGAAAAAATGCTTGGCGGATTTCTGGAAACTTTTGCTTCAATACCTCGGAGGGACCTTCCCAAATAAAATGAACCTGCCCTACTTTAAGCACATCTTTCACTCGTGCATGAAATCCACCCCTTTCTTCCCAAAATTTCGCACTTTTTGAGGCGGCGGCCACCACGGAACTTTCTTCAATAACCATGGGAACCATATATCTTTTGCCATTGAGCATCACATTGGGAACAACGCCAAATGGAAAATAGAAATTGGTGAGGGTATTTTCGCTAAACTCATCTAAACGCTGTTGAATCGCAGGTTCGGGATGCCAATACGAGGTAAATTCACGACGAATCTGGGCAGGGTCTGAAAATAATGCTGATACAGCATCAATTTTTTGATCCTTATTTAGCTTTGAAAATCCGGGTATGGGCTCTCTTTGGGGATGCTTAGACATAAATTTCGCGTATTCAGTATATAACCATCTATTGCCTTTTCTGTTCACTCGCCCAAAAAACGACAGGATGTGAAATGCATTTGCAATTAACGTGGTTTTCCTTAAACCCTTTCCCTTCCACGTCATTTTTTTTTAACCATATCCTGTTTGTGACGGCCGAAACCTAATTTTGGTTGAATTTTTGAACGTGATTTTATAAAATGAACCCCCATGCTCTATCGTTTTTTTAGTCATAATGGTGTGCTGATTAGCCTGATTTCAGCCAATGCTTTGTTGATTTTTGTTCAAGGCTTTTTTCAAGCAACAGAGCCCATTTCACCTTACTTAGAGTTTTTAGACCATATGCTTACCCTATTCTTCGCATTAGAAGCCGGGGTAAAGATGGTACACCTTGGTTGGAAAGGATATGTTAAAGATGGTTGGAATGTTTTTGATTTAATTTTGGTGTTGGTCGCCTTACCTTCTTTGGTGGTTTGGGCCACTGGATTAGATGTGGTGCGCCTCGAATTTCTCTTGATTTTCCGAATCCTCAGGGTGTTTAAGTTTTTCAGGGTTTTGAAATTTGTTCCCAATGTCGAAAATCTGATTTTAGGTATTTTCCGGGCGGTCCGATCCTCCATTCTTGTCGTATTTGCCTTTTTTATCTTCAATTTTATTTTCGCGATTCTCTCTTATTCACTTTTTGCAGAAGTGGCTCCTGAGCATTTTGCCAACCCACTGTTGGCCTTTTACACCACTTTTAAAATTTTTACCATCGAAGGCTGGTATGAAATTCCAGATCTCATCGCAGAACGTGCAGACCATACTTTTCTGGCCATTTTTGCCCGGATTTACTTTGTGCTTCTGCTTTTTGGGGGAGGAATCTTTGGATTATCCTTGATCAATTCCATTTTCGTGGACAGCATGATGAGCGATAACAATGATGCCATGGAAAAGAAACTCGGCGAGTTGGAAGCCAAAATTGACCGCCTTTTATCCGAGAAGAAGGAAAAATAACTCCGCCTAATTCCGAAAAAAATTTAAACCCGTGTAAGATGCAAGGCAAAATGAGAATCCTCTGTTTTTTCTCCTAACTTTGCACTCAAATCAACGGCATATACTGCATACGCCCCAATGGATACGTATTCCTACCTGAGCAATATGACGCCGGAATCGGTGGAAGCGCTCTACCTTCAGTACCAACAAAATCCTGATAGTGTGGATTTTGGTTGGAAGAAGTTTTTTGAAGGTTTTGAATTTTCAAAAACAGAATTTCCAAAACTTCCATCCACGGCTACGGGTTCCGGGGTGTCTGGTAAGGAACTCGCTGTGATGAACCTTATTCAAGGCTATCGCCAACGCGGACATTTATTTACCCGGACCAATCCGGTGCGTGAACGCAGAAAATATACCCCATCGCTCTCTATTGAAAACTTTGGACTGTCCGCATCGGATCTCTCGACCAAGTTTCAGGCGGCTACCGAGTTGGGATTGCCTCCGTCTACCCTCAAAGACATAGTTGATCATCTCGAAGCTGTTTACTGCAACACCATCGGCATTGAATACATGTACATCCGTGACCCGGAACGTATTCAATGGCTGCGTAGCAAATTTGAAAACCTGCAGAAGGAAAAAACTTTTGATGCAGGAAAGAAAATTAAAGTGCTCAACCGCCTTCACGATGCGGTAGGCTTTGAAAAATTCCTCCATAAAAAATTTGTTGGCCAACAACGTTTCTCCTTAGAAGGAGGCGAAAGCCTGATTCCGGCCCTTTCTTTCGCCATTGAGCGAGGCGCGGCTTTAGGG
>CAZRHR010000060.1:0-16568 GCA_964599915.1 uncultured Candidatus Competibacteraceae bacterium
CCCGCCAAAATCACCGGATTAGATCAATACATTGGCAGCTTGGAAGTGGGTAAGGATGCCAGCTTATTTGTGTCCGACGGCCCTGCCTTAGATATTTTGACCCAACGCATTCATCAGGTATGGATTCGAGGCGTGCCGCAGGCTTTAGATACACGGCAAGAGCAACTGTACCGACGGTTTACGCGGGAGAAATAGTGGGGTGTGCCTTTTTTTTGAGTTAGCATCTGATGATGAGTGCATTCTCCTGTCCTTGCCCCAAGAACCAAATGGTTGGACATCTTGCAACCAAACATGCAAGCGGATTCGTTTTCCTTGTTACAACCTATCTTGCACAGCCATTTTCATGAAAGCAACTGGCCGCTTTTCCACGTAGGATTAACAAGAAATGGACGCCTACCATGGAACGCGCGGAGCACATGGACATCTCATGAAGGCGAACAACCTCTGTTAGGAAGTTGCATCTAATCCATTACCGCAGACACCAGGTTCTGGCGGATAATCCTGTTGAATTGATAGATAGGAAGTGAGATGTTTATCATGACCCAAAGGAGCATTCGCGATGCTTTAGTCTATGGTTTATCCCCATTTAACCGATGTCATGGTTAAAGCTCCTGCTACTGGCGCATCGTTGAACAATAGGATGTCATCCGAAGGTTCTTGAAGCCCCATCGTGTAGATTAAAGGTAAATAATGTTCCGGTGTAGGAATGGCCAACTGGAAAGCGGCCCCTTGGTCCCGATAAGCCAAAAGCGGCGCATGTTGTCCACTGAGCAAGTGCTTTTTCATGATGGCACTGGCTTCCAACGCCCAATCGAAGCCAAATTGCTCATGTAGCTTTGGCCAAGCGACCATGCGTAAGTTATGCACCATGTTTCCGGAGCCAATGATTAAGACGCCTTTTTTGCGTAAGCTCTGAAGTTGAGCGGCCAGCGCATAATGATAGGAAGGGGGCTGTCGATAGTCTAAACTCATCTGAACTACCGGAATATTGGCTTCGGGAAAAAGGTGTTTGATGACACTCCATGCGCCATGGTCTAAACCCCATTCTAGGTCCAGCCCTACTTCAGTTTGGTTAATAAGGGACTGGGTTTCTTTGGCCAATGCGGGACTTCCGGGTGCGGGATATTGCACATCGAACAAAGCCTGTGGAAATCCGCCGAAATCATGAATGGTGCGCGGATGTTCCATCGCGGTAACAAAAGTGCCGCGCGTTTCCCAATGGGCCGAAATGCAAAGTATGGCCTGTGGAAGGGGAAGGGTTTTGGCCACTTGGCGGAATCCTTGGACAAAGGCATTGTCCTCAATGGCATTCATTGGGCTGCCGTGCCCTAAAAACAACACCGGCATTTTGTCGCTGGAACGGAGCCCCCTGGCCCATGGTTCCAATGCATTTAATTTCATGGCTGCGGAGGTGAAGGGCAACAACCCTAATGTTTTTAAAAATTGTTTACGATTCATGCGTTCAACGCTACATTGAATACTGCAAGTTAACGGGCGGCCAGCACAAATGCATGGGCGTTTTTCAGGGTAGTTTGGTGCTTTTTCAGGTTTTTCTTTATACCCAACCTTTTCTACAGATAAAACAAATGTGGACATGGCCTGTTTACCTTCTCAAAATCAACACGATGATCTCCAATTTGTTTTTTATGCTTTCTCTTAGCCTGTCCGGTCCCATCGAAAATACGATTGGTTTCGACTTCGGACAATCCGCAGGTAAGTGCCACGATTGGGTATTGGTCACAGATAACGTGATGGGCGGCGTAACCACGGCCCAGTTAACCTATACGGAAGATGCGTTGCTCCTGACGGGTGACCTGTCTTTGAAGAATTTTGGAGGTTTCGCTTCTGTGAAAACGCCATTTCAAACCTTCGATGTTTCGGCTTACCAAGGGGTAGAGATTCGCTTTCGCGCTACCGGCCAATCCTTTGTTTTTACTTTGGAGAATAGCCGTAATTGGACCCGTCCCAATTATAAAAGCCCAGTCTTTAAAAGTAAAAATGGCCAATGGGAAACAGTTCGCTTGTATTTCAAAGCGTTTAAAGAGTACCAAATCGGTGAACCCACAGGCGTTGGGCTTCCTGCAGAGAAACTAAGCCAAATGGTACGGTTAGGATGCATGACGGCGGAAAAGAAAGAAGGCACCTTCTCACTTGAGATAGATGCCTTAGCTTTCTTTTAGGTAATCCCGGGCTTAGTCCAAGATGATCACCAGATATCTGCTCGTTCCCCAAAACGCTTTCGCGTCTTTAATCACCAGTTTTTCATACGTTTTATTCGCAGCTTGCACCAGTTCGTAAGATGAAGAAGGGTGAGAGGTGGCCATGCGTGCTTTCTTGGAATTTAACCGCAATTCTTTAAAGTTCCGGAGGTCTGTGCGGGTAAAGTAGTCTTGGTTAAAGGCTTCTTTCAAACGTGCGCCGGACTTGGTTTTGAAAAGTCCACCGGCATCTACCACGTTGTTTTCTTGAAGCTCCTTAAATGTGCCAATGGCATAGAACACTCGGTTCAGCTCTTCGGTTTGGCGCTCAATGGTTTCTTGACGGTCTTTAGAGACCACATCGAGGCTGTCATAAGAGCGGGTTACTTGTTCGATGCGAATGTTTAAAGCCGCCAATTGGGTCACCAAACGACTGATTTCTGCATCTTTCTGGTTGAGCTGTTCCTGCATGTTCGCTACAAGTTCGCGCAAGGCCTTCATGTCGCGTCCATCGGATTTGATTTTCCTGTTCAATTGGTTGATGCGCAGTTTGTTTTCTTCCATGTATTGCTGGAGTTCTGCCAAATCTGCCTCAATTTGCTGTCTTTGGTTATCAGAAAGTTCAGGATTGGCTGCGGTGGCAGAGATAATGCCTTGTTTTTCTTTGATTTCTACCAAACGCTCTTGGATGCCATTGAGGTCTGCAATATAGGAGTCCGTCACTTCATCGCTTCTTTTCTGTTCTTGTTGAAGCGAGTCAATGATAAATTCATATCTTTCTGCTGCTGGGTTAGAACCGCCGCCGCAGGCCGTAAAAAGGGCAAAAAGAAGTATTAAAAGTGAAGTACGCATGTTGGTTATTTTTAATTCTGGGCTCAAAATTACGATACAAATTTCTGATAATGAGAGAACATGAGAACTTTTACTTTCAAACCTAATCATGAAGGGCCCATTGTGTTTTATGACGGGTCGTGTGGGTTTTGTCATGCTTCTGTTATTAAGCTACTTACATGGGATAAGGCCAGGGTTTTTCGGTTTGTGTCGCAGCAATCGGAGGTCGGTAGGAATTTATTAAATGAAATACAGGCTTTCCCGCCTGGACAACCTGTTCCGGATTCATTGCTTGTCTGGGATGAACAAGTCGTATATGCCTACTTTTCGGCGGTGGGTTTTATCGCCAGAAAGCTTCCATGGCCTTTTTCATGGCTAGGTTACCTGGCCCGTTTTCTTCCGGTAAAAATCATGGACTGGGCGTATACGAAGTTTGCTGCTCATCGGTATCGCTTTTTTGGAAAGGCCCCAGCTTGTTGGCTCCCTTCGGAGGAAGACCGCGCGCGCTTTCTAGACTAATCGTTGTACCGATAAAGGGATTCCACAATTTGTTTTACAGCGGTAGATTTTCCCATGGTGAAAAAGTGAATGCATGGGGCTCCGGCATCCAATAATTCTTCACATTGTTTGATGGTCCAGCGCACACCTACTTCACTAACTTCTTTGTCCGTTTTACAATTCATTAAGTCTTTGGTGAGGGCTTCAGGCAGATCTACATGGAAAAATTTCGGCATAAAAGTGAGGTGCCGAAGTTGGGTAATGGGCTTAATGCCCGGGATGATAGGCACTTCAATGCCTGCGTCCCGACATTGTTGGAAAAAGTCGAGATAGGTTTTGTTATCGAAAAACAATTGGGTGACAATGTATTCTGCACCGGCATCTACCTTTTGCTTAAGGTAATGAAGGTCTAAGCTTTTGTTGGGTGACTCAAAATGTTTTTCGGGATACCCGGCCACACCAATACAAAAATTGGTCGGGTGGGCATCTTGGATTTCGTCATCCAGGTATTTTCCTTCGTTTAGCTCGCAAATTTGTTTTACCAAATCCGTAGCGTAGGCATGGCCTCCTGGGGTTGGAACAAAATGAGGTTCTGTTTTTACAGGATCTCCCCGCAGGGCCAACACATTGTCAATACCCAAAAAGTCCAAATCCAACAGCGCGTTTTCTGTTTCCTCTTTGGTGAAGCCACCACAAATGAGATGCGGTACCGTTTCAACCCCATATCTGTTTTGCAACGCCGCACAGATGGACACGGTTCCCGGTCTTTTTCTGATGGAAATTTTTTCGAGGTATCCTTTTTCCCGTCTTTTATATACGTATTCCTCTCGGTGATAGGTAACGTTAATAAAGGACGGATTAAATTTCATCAAAGGGTCTATGGCTTCATATAAAGCTTGAACGCCATTTCCTTTCAATGGCGGAATTACTTCAAAGGAAAATAGGGGACGGGTAGCGGACTTTAGTTTTTCTGTGACTTTCATTGCAAGGGTAAAATTATACCTTTTTTGGTTCTATCCATGTGAGGATGGCCGGAATCATAAACAGATAACCGGACAGGGCCTTATCTAGTTCGGTCCATTTGCCAAAAACCATAAAAAGAAGGTAATAAGGGAGTAGAGAAAGCAGCCAATAGTGAAAGGGCGGGGTTAGTTTTTTCCATTGTGTGGCCACCAGAACGGCGGGTATGATGACTTGACCCAGCCAAAGTGGGGTGATGTAATGCGTGAAATGATATACATCCAAATTGTAGGTGAGATGAAAATCTATGGTGTATGGGGAGTAATGAACGCCTCTTATCCATCTTATTCCGAAAAATACAGCCATCCAAATCAAAAATAATCCTAGGGTTTTGGCGATTATTAATTTTTTATTTTGCGCTGTTAAAGTAAAGATAGACAATACTATCCAAATGGGAATCATGACAGATTGTTCCCTGTGAAGGCTAAGGATAAACATGCCGAGATAGAGCCACAACCATTGTTGCAGGAAAAAGGCCCGAAGCATCCAGGCGACGCCCCCTAACAGGAAGAAATTTTCCTCCATGTAATAACCGGAAATAGACAGTGGAATGAGCGCCTGTAGGATAAGTACGCCCATCATGGATTTTGCTTTTGAACACCAAAGTGAAAAAAAGGAAAACACGCCAAAGTACATCCAGTTAAGGACGAGCGTGTTCCAGATGCCGTGGAAAATTTTATGTTGGAGTATCGGACTCCAGCCGGTGAAAGATGTGAGATGAGAAAAAGTTTGACTGAGCCAAGGCCAAAGAGCACGGTATAGGTACGGACTTACGGTTTGTCCCATCAACACATCTTTTTCATAACATATTCTTTCAAACGCCAGGGGCGCCACCATTTCTTTGTAGAGAAAAAAGGACGTGAGGGCCGCTAACCAAAAGGCCAACACCAGCCCTTTAGAGAAAATACGATGTTCCGAAAATGGGGTTTGCTTTTCCATTCGGGGACAAATTACGGAATCGTAGGTTCATTTAGTATTGGATGCCGGATGTTATCTTTGACGTATGACCTTACAGCAGTTGGAATATATTGTGGCTTTAGACCAGCACAGGCATTTTGTGCGCGCCTCAGAAGCTTGTTTTGTGACCCAGCCGACCTTGAGTGCCATGATCATGAAGTTGGAGGAAGAGTTAGGGGTGAAGATTTTCGACCGAAGTCGTCATCCGGTCATGCCGACCGAAGTTGGGCAAAGGGTGATTCAACAAGCGCGGGAGATTTTGGCGGCCACTGCGCGGTTAAAAATCATGGCGCTCGATGTGGAAGAGGATATGACGGGCGAATTCCGCTTAGGTATTATTCCCACCTTGGCATCTTCCGTTTTGCCTGTGATACTTGGGCCTTTGTTGGAAAAGTTTCCAGGTTTACGACTCGAAGTAAAGGAGCAAACGACGGAGCAATTGCTTCAAGCTTTGGTAGAAGGAAGAATGGACGCGGGTTTGTTGGTGACGCCCTTGTCCCATGAAGGATTTAGGGAATGGCCATTGTTTCAAGAGCCATTGATGGTGTATGATGGACGGGTTGGCGCGGAAGAAAAAAGGGAAGTTCAAATGAACGAGTTGGCACTTGACCGCCTTTTATTGTTGGAAGAGGGACATTGCCTTCGCGCGCAAGCCTTGCGCATTTGCGACTTACATAAATCCAAAGGGTCCGGCCCTTTTACCTATGCTGCCGGAAGTTTAGAAACCTTGAAGCGTTTAGCAGACGTTCAAGGTTTGCTCACCATTTTGCCTTGGCTTACGGTAAATCAGTTGTCCGAAGCCGACATGAAAAAGGTGTCTAAAATTGTACCTATAGAACCGGTCAGGCAAGTGTCATTGGTAAGTTGGCGTTCTGCATTGCGCGAGCGGCAAATTGATTTGCTCAGCTCGGTCATTCATGAAGCCATTTTACCCATGTTGCCTGACCCGTTTTTAGACAATAGAAATGTGATACCGATCGACTAGCGCGATGGATGTTTTACCATTTAAATGGCAGCACTTAAAGTTTTATAGGTTTCCAATTGCTCTTTAAGAATCTGGATGGTTTCTTTCAAAGAGGCAATGGTTTCGTCTTTGTGCTGGATGAGCTTTTCGTAAATCCACAAATCATCTCTAGATTTTGTGTTTTGCGCAACCGCTTGGGCAGGTGCACTCATGCTTCGCTCTCTTTCTGCGAGTAAGTCATGCACACTAGTGCCAAAAATGTCGGCCAATTGATGTAAACGTTCGGTTGAAATACGGGTTAAACCACGCTCAATTCGACTATACGCATTCTGAGAAATTCCAAGTTGTTTCGCTACGGTAGATTGCGAGATTTTACGGGAGACCCGTAACTTTCTGATAAAAGCATTCATAATTTTTGGGATCCTTTTTTGGGTTTATATATTTACAAATGTAGTAAACCTGTTTAAAACAAATTCCATAAAAAGGAATAAAGTTCAAAAATTAGACTGCCAAACTTTGACAAGGAAAAAATTAATCGTATTAAATTGGATAACATAATATTATTATTTTGATAGAACATTCTGTATTGTTTTAATTTTGGAAAATTGAGTTGGTTTAGAAGGGTTATGTAAACAATTTGGATATGAAGACCACAAAAAAAAACAGCCATAAAGGCTGTTTTGAGTACAAAAACACAAAAAAGTTTTTCTCAGGGTTTACGATAAACGCCTTTGTCTTCTTTTTCAGACAGCATCACCTTGAACCAATATACACACAAGGCCGTACCGACCCCAATCATTAGCCAATTAAAACTCCAGTTGGCCATTTCCAAAAACTGAAAGGTCCATTCAATACCGGCACCAAGAGGGCGAACTAACCAGTCCATATGCAATGTTATATTTAAAGCAAACTTACATTTTTTCCATTACCGACCCTAATTTTATGCCATGAAAATACGTTTGGCCCTCATGGCATCCGGGAGCGGCACCAATGCCCAAGCCATTTTTCAATATTTTAAAGGGCATCCGCAGGTGGACATCGCGTGTCTGCTTTCGAACAATTCCGTGGCAGGTGCTTTGGAAAAAGCTCAAAGTGCCGGCATTCCTGCGGTAGTTTTGCCTAACCATTTAGAAGATGCCTCGGCGATGTTTTTACTCGAGCAGCTTCGGCAGTTTCATGTGCATGGGGTGATATTGGCAGGATACCTTAAGAAAATTCCACAACTGATATTAGCGCATTTCCCTGACGCCGTCCTCAACCTTCATCCTGCGCTTTTGCCTGAGTTCGGTGGAAAGGGCATGTATGGAGTTCATGTACATCAGGCGGTTTTGGCCGCAGGTAAAACCCATTCCGGCATAACCATTCATGTGGTGAATGCGGCCTATGATCAAGGCCCCATTCTTTTGCAAGTACAGACGTCCATCGTGCATTGTCGAACCGCTTCTGAAGTGGCCAACGCCGTCCAAGGCCTTGAGCACTATTGGTACCCCAGGACCATTGAATGGTATTTTTCTCAAAGACAACAAGCGGACGTGTTTCCGCTTCTGTCTTCCATATAAATATTGTATATTCCATCTTCATCTGCCTGCCCATGACCACAGAAGATTTAACTAAACTGAGGTACAACACCTTAATAGCGCGTTTGTCGCAACCCGACAGCCTGCCCACCATGGTAGATTTATTGGCGGCTTGTCATACGGCTTTAACCAAGGCCCAACGAAAACCGGTGTTTATTTCTAAAAGAACCATCCAAGATGACCTCAAGAAATTACGGGAAGGTGTTTTGGGACAGGTGTACGTCATCGAAGTGGTTCAGAAAAAGTATTACAAGCTTGTGGAGTCGGTGGCGCACGAACAGAAGAAAAATGAAGAGGCGGCTTCCCAACCTGCACCAACTCATTTTCCTGAAACTGCCTCTTTTCCTTTTTGTTTCCCAGGAATGTCACCAGCATTAGACAAGGCATTTTTCCCAATTAAAACAGTCGATTTGGGTGACCAAAATTGGGTACTTGTATTATGTCCTGAGGATGCATCCTATGGCGCCATTCCAGCGAATGTAATGGCCCAAGCCCAACGCCTTCCGGATTTCCCCGGCTGGACAAAGCAAAGTCATAGCGCCTCTCAAGTACAGGAAAAGACAGAACCTTGGTTTATTTCTCCCGAGAACGTACCTTTTTGGGCCATGTACGGCTCCGAAGACTTGGCCTTAGAAGCATGTATGGACAACCGTTTGGAAATGAAAGGTCCTGCGCCCTGGTGGGCTAAGTATATCCATCAGCCTAAGGTTCAACCTAATGAAACCGATTCGAAATGGGAGAAAAAACTCGAGGATCGGTTGGATAAAAAAGGATATACTCCTGCTTATCAGGCACTTTCTCAACTCACCAATGTTCTGGTTGATCTTGCTGCCCCCGCTGATATTCCCCAACAAAATGAAATCCTCCTCACTTCCGAGGAACTTTTTTGGGTCAAAAAATGGACAGGTTTAGCCCAATGGCTAAAAACTCTTGAAAAGGCATGGCAGCTTACGTTTTCCGTGGAGGGCTATTGGCAAGCTACGCAAAATGGAATGTTGCCCGCCACAGAAAAAGGACTAAACAAGGTGAATAAACACCAGGTGTCTATTTATCTAAATCCTTCTACAGATTCAGATTTACACTTTTCCATTTGGCCCGGTTCGCACAAGCAAAAGGAGCCGGATTTGTTTAAGCCATCGAAAAACTTGATGCTAGCGCCCGGACAAATTTGGGTTTGTAAAACCAAACTCTATCGACAAGTGGCGTGGAACCCAACCTCTGCACTTATTCGCTTAGATCTAATACCTTCAGCAGAAAAAAATGAGCATTAACCTAACCATGTCATGGGGCGACGGACTTGTTCAGGCGGACCTTTCCAAAGGCGTCGACTTGTCATTTCCTCTTACACCCGGAATGAATAATCCAACGGCATGGTACTGTGGCCCGGTTACCATGGAGCCGGTCAAAGGCGAGGGATTTGTGGGTGCAGTGAGCCAAGGTGGATCGGTCAACTTCCGCACCATCACCTTTAATCCACATGGACATGGAACCCATACCGAGTCTTATGGACATATTGCGCCGGAAATTTTTCCCGTGAATCAATCCTTGACCCAATTTTTTTTTCCTGCGGTAGTAGTGACCATTTTTCCTGAACCCTACGGCGAAGACCTCCGCTTGACCACCTCCGCTATTGTGGCCGCATTGCGCAATTATAATACTGGTTTCAAGGCGATTATACTTAGAACGTTGCACAGTAGCAGCGGACCATTAGTGAAAGATTACTCACACACCAATCCACCTTATTTGGAGGCAGAGGCAGCGGTTTACTTAAGGGATTTGGGGGTAGAGCACTTGCTCATCGATTTACCAAGTGTGGACCGCGAAGTCGATGGTGGCGCTTTGCTTGCCCACCGTGCATTTTGGAATTATCCGGAAGCACCTCGGAAAAATGCCACCATTACAGAGTTGATTCATGTACCAACGACCTTGGCAGATGGGGCTTATCTTTTACTCTTGATGCTGCCAAACATGGAGAATGACGCCGCTCCTTCTCGTCCCATATTGTATCCAATTCAAAGTGTTTAAGCATGCATTGGGAAGAAATCAGGGCATGGTGTTTACAGCAACCCGGTGTTACGGAACATTTTCCGTTCGATGCGCATACCCTTGTATTTAAAGTATATGGGAAAATGTTTGCCCTTTTAGATGTCCGTTGGGAGGAGAAGAGCGTGAACCTTAAATGCGATCCGGAGCGGGCTCTAGAGCTGCGCGCTACTTGGGAAGACATTCGCCCAGGATACCACATGAACAAGCAGCATTGGAATACGGTACACGTAGACGGTTTCCTACCAAAATCCCTTTGTCTGGAGCTATTGGCTCATTCTTATGACCTTGTTTTAAAGGGTATTCCTCCGAAAAAGAGGATACTGTAGGCTTTTCCAAGGTTACGGATAGGAAAAGCTTAGGATTCCTATGATACATGATGAAAAAAAAGCCCGAACATATCGGGCCTTTTTTGATGCAATGATTTTGTTTATTGTAAAATCCAAGTACGGGTTTCTATACCCGCCGAAGTGGTAATGCGGATAAAGTACAAACCGGATTGTAATCCTGTGGATGGAATGTGAGTGGAATTCCACTGACCCAACCACCGGCCATCTGTGCTTAAAATATCTACGGAAATAAGTTCCGTTTGAGGTGCCAATTCCAGTTGCAAAGGACCCTGACTCGGGTTAGGATAGACCGTAAGGAGTGAGGAAGATTCCTGTCCAATGCCTACATTATTAACCACAATGGTTTGGCAGCTGGTATCGGCTTGTCCGCAGATATTTGTTGCATACACACACAAAAGATAAGGTCCCGGGTTCATGTAGGTGTGGTTGATGGTCGCACCGGATAGAATCACGGTTCCGTTGCCATCGCCAAAATCTACATAGACCGAATCGGCGCCATCTGAATCCTCTTCTACACTAATAGATAAGCCAGATGCAGTGATGTTGACGTCTGCGCTGAGGTCGTCACAAATGGTGATGGTTTGGCAGCTGGTATTCGTGAAACAAGCATTGGCTGCAGTTAAGCAAAAAGTATAGGTGCCATTGGCAATGTAGGTATAAGCGAAAGTGGTTCCAGTGGATGTTTGAGGATTGGTTCCGTCTCCAGGATCCCAAGTGTAGGTAGTGGCATCCGTAGAAGTAGAAGTGGCATTTACATCCAGGTCACTGTTGCTTAAGCTAAAGCTGGCTACGGTTTGGGCCGGTACAGTGATGGTGCCGGTGGCGTTGGAACCTGTGGTGGCAGGGTTAGAACCGACCACGCGGAACAGGTAACCGTTGCCGGCAGCTAAAACAGCTGGAAGGGTACCTGAAATGGCACCTGAACTAAGTGAACTCAACGTGCCGATGGCCGTTGGGCTGGCAAATGAACCATTCACATCAGACATTTCGAGGGTGAAAACATTGCCTGCGTTCATGGGGCCATTGTTTACGGTAAAAGGCACCAAAATAGAGGCACCGGGACATACAACGCCACCCTGAATGGTTCCTGTGGTGATAGAGGCGCTGGCTGGCACCGTGGTGGTAAATGTGGTGGTATTGGTGGTTCCACCCGTATTGTACACACGGTCGGGTGAGCAATATTCAAATACTTTGACAAAGTAGTTGGTTCCGGAGGTAAGGCCGGTAACGGTAATGGGTCCTGAGCCAGTTCCATTGAAGACGCACTGTTCTCCGCCTGTGTAGGTGGTGTTGGCCGTTGGGTTAGCTCCGGCGGCCGGGTTTGCAAATGAATTCACGGTATTCAGCATCACAATGCGGCCGGCTCCATTTCCATTGGTCCAGTTAATGCTGGCGGAATTGGTGGTAAGGTTACTTGCACTGGCCGATGAGGCTTGGGTGGTTGGGGCAGTACATTGTGCCGCACCATCTGCTTCAATAACCACATTGTCAATGGACAAAGATGGGCTGGATGGGGTAACGGCAGTTTCTGTATTGTTTACAAATCGAAAGCCAAAACGTAGGGTGGCTTGGTTGCTGAAAACAGGAAGCTGAACGGTGGCCTGGCTCCACGTGCTGCTGCCGGACAACGTAGGAATCCCGGAACTTACCAAGGTCCACGTACCACCGCTGTTGGTGGAATAATAAAGTTGACCAAAGGCATTAGGTGAGGCAAAATTCACCCACCAAAACTTAATTCTCACATTGGTTTGACCGATGGTGTTTACATCGGTGGTCATTCTTGTAAAATAGGCTTCGGGTAAGACACATAATCCGTCCGCTGCTTTATAGCTGGCGTTCAAAACGTTGGCATTGACCGCATCTCCGGCCACAATATGCATGTATTTGCCGTTTTGTGATGGAATACCTGCCGGTTGGGCGGGGGTGTTTGGAACAGTGACCGTGCCCAAGGGTGTGCCCAGACACAGTGCTGTGACCGTACCGCCTGTGTACGCATTGTTGATGTCCCAGTAGTTTTCCCCAAAAGTGTTGGAGTTTACATCTGTCGTGTTCAACTGAAAGGTACTTGTACTCCCTTCAAAATTTTCAGTATACAAGGCCACCTGACCAAAAACAGGCGACAACATTAAAGAAGCTCCTAAAAAAGCGTGTATAAGTTTTTGATTCATATCATTGAATTTGACTGAAAGATACAGAATTATGAAAAATAAAATGGATGAAAATAGGTTGCGGTAAGATTTCTGAAAAAATTAAACCTCAAATAAAACCATAGCATAGCTTTCAAAACATACTGAAGTCTTGCACACCATTTCCTACAATTAGGTCAATGGAAAGGCTTAAATTTGCATCATTGCCCACCATCCGAATCGTTTTATGCACGTAAGATCATTGGAAATTTTAGGCCTTAGACCCGGTGCATCCGAGGCGGATATCAAAAGGGCTTATCGCATGTTGGTGCGTAAATATCATCCGGATGTAAATCCTTCCCCGGACGCACATCAGCGTTTTCTCCAAATCCAGCGAGCCTATGACCAGCTAACCTCACCTGTTCCAAAAACTCCTTCTTCCCACACAACCCACCCGCGCCCAACCAATGATCCGGTGGCAAGACGACGGGAAAAAGTAAAGGCGTACCAAGAAATGCGCCGGCAAAAGGACTTGGAGCAGAAAGCCCGGTATCAACAAAAGATTAAGGATTTTAAAAACAGTCCACTTTACGCCCCTGCGCTTTTGCTTTATCTTGGATTAGGTGCCGTGGTGGTGGGTGTGGCCCTCGCGCTCTTTCTCGTTCCTTTTGTTATGATTATTTTTTTTGGAGCCCCCTTTTGGCTTCTTCTTTTATACCTACCTATATTGTTACTCGGTGTGGCTTTGGTCAAGTACGCTTGGGACATTCATCACAACATTTTTGTAGATATTTTTTTTAAAGAATAATACAAAGGCCCTTATCACAAAGACGTGGCATTGCCTTACGGTTTCAAAGGATTAGAAAGTGACTTTTTTCAAGCGAAGTGGAGCCGTTTTACGATGTTCGAGGGATTAGCACCATGCTCAAAGCGGCCATGGGGAAATAAGCGCCCACCAAGTCGGCCAGGATAAAACCCACCGGAGTGCCCGGAAGCAAAAACACCATGGACAAGCCGCCAAAAAAGAAGAAACCGGCCACCACCCAAGGGAAAGTTTGAGGAAAAGAACTCCATTTGCGGACGATGCTTGCGCCTACAAGTGTTCCTGCAGCATGTGCTAACCACGGCCCAATAAAATGAAACCATTCAAATTGATCCATGAAGGCCGCCATTTCTTCTATCGATGCGCCTTCCGGAACAGGCGAAGGAATCAAAAGGCCTGCGATTTGCAAAACGCCCATGTTGGCGATGCTGCCAGCTACCAAGCCAAGCAAAAGCAAAAGAATTTGTTTAAACATGAAGAAAAGGTATGAAAAACACCTCGTCTTCCCAAAATGATTCATGGACGTAGCGGGTCAATTTACAAGCGCGATTGCTTTTTCCCTATTTCAACGGGCGCTCCTTATCCCATAAAAAATGGATAACTTTGGCTGAATTATAGGTATTGCTGTATGAAACACGCCCGGAAGTATAAAGAACTAGAAGAGAAATCGGCCAAAGCCTTGGAAGGTGGCGGATTAGATCGCATTGCCGCCCAACATAAAAAGGGCAAACTTACAGCGCGGGAAAGAATTCAATTCTTATTAGACGAAGGAAGTTTTGAGGAAATGGGCATGCTCGTGACCCACCGCAGCCGGAATTTTGGGTTGGACCAACAGGTGTTTTTAGGCGATGGGGTGGTGACAGGCCATGGCACCATAGGCGGGAGGAAAGTGTTTGTATTTTCTCAGGACTTTACCGTGATGGGTGGCTCTTTGGCCGAAGCCCATGCAGAAAAAATTTGCAAAATCATGGATTTGGCCATGAAAACAGGAGCGCCTGTGATTGGACTTAACGACTCAGGTGGGGCCCGAATTCAGGAAGGCGTGGTTTCTTTGGGTGGGTATGCCGATATTTTTTACCGAAACACCCGTGCGTCCGGTGTGATTCCACAGTTATCTGCCATTATGGGGCCTTGTGCCGGTGGTGCGGTCTATTCGCCGGCCATCACAGACTTTATCCTAATGGTGGAAAACACGTCCTACATGTTTGTGACCGGTCCGAATGTGGTGAAAACCGTGACCCATGAAGAAGTGAGCGCAGAGGATTTAGGGGGTGCATCGGCGCATTCTACCAAAAGTGGCGTTACTCATTTTTCATGCGCTTCGGAATTAGATTGCATCCGCAGCATTCGCCGGCTGTTAAGCTACATGCCCCAAAACTGTGAGGAGCAGGTGCCGGCTTTGCCTTATGCCCCGCAAGACGAAAAACGCCCACGGCTCAACCAAATGGTACCGGACAACGCCAACCTGCCGTATGACATTCGTGAAGTGATTCACGAAGTGATAGATGCAGATTCTTTCATGGAAGTGCATAAGGATTATGCGGAAAATATTGTAGTAGGTTTCGCTAGATTGGCCGGAAGAAGCATCGGTATTGTGGCCAATCAACCCGCTTTTTTGGCCGGTGTACTGGATATTAAATCTTCCACAAAAGCTGCCCGTTTTGTGCGCTTTTGCGACGCATTTAATATTCCTTTGCTGGTGTTCGAAGACGTTCCCGGATTTCTACCCGGTACCGACCAAGAATGGAATGCCATCATTACCCACGGCGCCAAATTATTGTACGCTTTTTCCGAAGCCACCGTTCCTCGGGTTACTGTGATTACCCGGAAAGCTTATGGCGGGGCCTATGACGTGATGAATTCAAAGCACATTGGTGCAGACATGAATTATGCTTGGCCTACGGCTGAAATTGCAGTGATGGGGGCAAAAGGAGCGGCTGAAATTATTTTCCGCAACGAAATTTCTTCCGCAGAAAATCCAGAAGCCAAATGGAAAGAAAAGGAACAGGCCTATGCCGATACCTTTGCCAATCCGTATGAAGCGGCGGCCCGTGGATACATCGATGAGGTTATTCTGCCCGAACAAACCAGGGAAAAGCTAATCACGGCATTTAAAATGCTGGAAACAAAGGCAGAGACCTTGCCAAGAAAAAAGCACGGAAACATTCCTTTATAAACGCTTTTAAAAGGGCCTTTGCCAAAGCAGATGTAGAAATATAAGTTCCATGTCATGAATATTTTACTCATTGGGTCTGGTGGTAGAGAACATGCCCTGGCATGGAAAATGAAACAAAGTCCTTTGTGCGACCAGCTTTGGATTGCCCCGGGAAATGCAGGAACCGCCGCCATAGGGCAAAATATTCCTTTGTCTCCTTTGGATTTTCCTGCGCTTGGCCAATTCGTTTTAGACCATCACATTGGCATGGTGGTGGTGGGGCCGGAAGAACCCTTGGTGAAAGGAATTTTCGACTTTTTTGCCTCGGATGAAAAATTGCAACATTGCAAAGTCATTGGGCCATCGGCTAGCGGAGCGCAATTGGAAGGAAGTAAAGTGTTCGCTAAGGCGTTCATGCAACGCCATGGCATTCCAACAGCTCAAGGACGTGTTTTTACCAGAGAGAACCTCTATGAAGGGTTTCAACACATCGACCAGCTTTCTCCGCCATTTGTACTTAAAGCCGATGGATTGGCCGGAGGAAAAGGGGTTTTGATTTTACAACATCCGGACGACGCCAAGCGGGAATTATCCATTATGGTGAGTGAAGCCAAATCAGAGCTGGCCTCACGACAGGTTTTGATTGAAGAATTCATGCCCGGTCAGGAATGTTCTGTTTTTATACTCACCGATGGGAAGGATTATGTCCTTTTACCTGTGGCCAAAGATTATAAGCGCATTGGAGATGGAGATGAAGGACCGAATACCGGCGGTATGGGTGCTGTGTGTCCCGTTCCTTTTGTTGATGAAGCCTTGATGGAAAAAATCAAAACACAGGTTATTCTGCCCACATTGAAGGGACTGGAAAAAGAAAACATGGTGTACACCGGGTTTTTATACATTGGGTTAATGATTCATGAAGGACAACCCAAGGTGGTGGAGTACAATGTGCGCCTTGGTGACCCTGAAACACAAGCCGTACTGCCCATGCTGGAAACAGATTTGGTGACGTTGTTTCAATCCATG